>DATKTJ010000084.1:0-34755 GCA_035531235.1 Halothiobacillus sp.
CCCGGAGGGCGGCACGCCGATATCCCAGTAGCCCGTGCGGCCCGGATAATCCTGAATCATGGACTGGGTGCCCGGCGACAGCACGTCGATGGTGCGCGGGCGGAAGGAGAAATGCCCCAGATAACGGGTGTACTGCCGACCTTCGGCAAACACCGGGTCGCGGATTACCTGTTGCAGATAATCGAGATTGGTCTCGATGCCATACACCTGCGTGTGCGCCAGACCCGTTGCCAACCGGTCCAGCGCCTCGGACCGGGTCGCGCCATGGGCGATGATCTTGGCCAGCATCGGATCGTAATAGGCCGACACCTCGGTGCCGGTTTCAACCCAGGTGTCGATACGAAGGTCCGTCGGGAACGTCACGGCATTAAGCAGCCCGGCGCTGGGCTGGAACTGCTTGCCCGGGTCCTCGGCGTACAAGCGTACCTGGACGGAATGCCCCTGCGGCGCGAAGACGTAATCATCCAGCGCAGGCGGCTCGTCCGCCGCCACGCGCAACATCCATTCCACGAGATCGATGCCGGTGACCATCTCGGTCACGCCATGCTCGACCTGCAGTCGCGTATTGACCTCGAGGAAGTAGAACGCGTCCTGCTTGACGTCGTACACATATTCCACCGTACCGGCAGAACGGTAACTGACCGCCTGGCCCAGGCGCACGGCGGCGTTATACAACTGCGCACGGGTTGCGTCATCCAGTCCCGGCGCGGGCGTTTCCTCGATCACCTTCTGGTTGCGACGCTGCACCGAGCAGTCGCGCTCGCCCAGGGCAACCACCCGCCCCTTGCCGTCGCCGAAAATCTGCACCTCGATATGACGTGCAATCTCGACGTATTTTTCCAGGAAGATGCCGCCCTGGCTGAAGTTGCTGCGCGACAGCCGCTCCACCGAATGGAAGGCCTCACCCAATTCGTCGGCACTCCAGCACAGCTGCATGCCGATGCCGCCACCGCCCGCGGTGCTCTTGAGCATCACCGGATAACCGATCCGCTCGGCCTCGTTCAGGGCATGTGCCACATCATTCAGCAGGCCGCTGCCCGGCAGCAGGGGGACATTGTTTTGTTCGGCCAGTTCGCGCGCCGTGTGCTTGAGACCAAACTCGCGCATCTGCTGCTGCGTCGGGCCAATGAAGACGATACCGGCCTGTTCGCAAGCCTCGGCAAAGGCGGCGTTCTCGCTCAGGAAGCCATAACCGGGGTGGATGGCCTCAGCGCCCGTCGCCAAGGCTGCCTCAAGGATCTTGTCCTGGCGCAGGTAGCTTTCACTGGCAGGCGCGGGGCCCAGGAAGACGGCTTCATCGGCCTCGATCACATGCCGGGCATGCCGGTCAGCTTCGGAATACACCGCCACCGAGCGGATACCCATCTGTTTGAGTGTACGAATGATGCGACAGGCAATCGCACCCCGATTGGCAATCAGAACCTTCTTGAACATGATGTTGTTGTGCGGTCTTGTGACCGCATACTCCCTGGGCGTGGGCCGTCCCACATGGTTTTTGAACCGCTGCGGGACGTCCCGCACGGGGCAGCCGCCGGGCTGCCGGATTCACTCAGGGGTTCCAGACCAGAACCTCGATCGGGGTCGGATTATACGCGTTGCAGGGGTTGTTGAGCTGGGGGCAGTTGGAGATCAGCACGATGACATCCATCTTGGCTTCAAGCTCAACATACTTGCCCGCATCCGATATCCCGTCGGCAAAGGTTAACCCGCCTTCAGGCGTCACGGGCACATTCATGAAGAAATTGATGTTGTGCGTGATGTCCCGTTTGCTCAGACCCAGCTCGTCGTGCTCGGCCACCGCCAGCATCCAGCTGTCCCGGCAGGCGTGCATGCACTGGGTATGCAGACCGTAGCGCACGGTGTTCGACTCGGTCGCACAGGCACCGCCCAGCGTGTCGTGTCGGCCACAGGTATCGGCGACAATCTCCAGCATGGGATTGCCCTCGGTACTGAGCAGGGTCGTCCCCGCAGTCAGGTACACATTCCCCTGCTCGCGGATCGTGTCGATGGCGCTGTAGCGTTCGGTCGGATTCCCCGCGCTATAGAACAGGGTATCGGCCGCCTGATTGCCCGCCAGATCCAGAATACGCAGGGTCTGGCCCTGGCGGATGGTCTGAACGAAGTAATCCCCGGCCGGTACGACCTGACGGAAACAGCAGTCATCGACGTGCAAGACACTTTCTCGGATCATCGGATCTACCCCCTCAACCGCAGCAGGCGCTGGTATGGCAGCCCGCGTGATAACGCTCGTTATTCTGAAAACCGCGCTGATTCTCCGCACAGGAATTCATGCACTCGTCGTCCTCGGCCACCGGATCGGCCTGCCAAAGCTGATAGACCACCGGCTTTTTCGGGTAGGTCACTGCCGGATTCATCGGGTGCGGACAGGTATGGAACACCACCAGGGTATCCATTTCGAACCGCAGCGAGACCTTGTCACCGGGCTTGCTATTGTTCTCGGCAAAGCTCAGGTTGCCTTCGTCATCCGCCGCCAGCTTGCTGAACAGATTGAGATTGGCGGCCAGATCCTTCTTGCCCAGCCCGTACTTGGCCAGCTCGACCAGAAAGCTGTCCGCACCGCTCAGCGTCCAGTCGTTTCGCGCTTCCTGATAGGTCCGTTCCTGCCATTTTTCCCGCAGTTTTGCCTTGCTGAGATTCCCACCCACCGTATCGTGCCAACCGACGGTATCGTCGACGATGGAGCAGAAAATCCGCCCCATGTCCGAATACAGGCAATGCCCCTGGGTCAGCTTGAAGGTGTGCTGGCACTTCAGCGTATCCGGCGCGTTGTAGCGCTCCAGCGGGTTGTGCGGGTTGTAGAACAGCATGCCCACATTGGCACCGCCTTCCTTGTCGATGAGCGTGAGCGTCGTGCCCTGCTTCAGCTCGAGCGACCAGTGCGCCCCGCCGGGGATATAGTTTTCATAAAGCATCGTCGCCATCGTATCTCCTGTCGGCACGTCTAAACTTAAATCAAGGGGGGCTGGGCACAGGTAATTCATGCCTCGCCCCGTTTCCGCCCTATACCCACTAAGGCAACGGGTGCAGCGGTGGAATCTGCGTTGTGGTGAGCTGCAGTCGGCCGGTAATCACCCCACCACAGGTCAGCATCTGATCGGCGATCCACTGCAGCTTGTTCGCCGGACCCTGCACCAGGATCACCTCCATGGTCTGGTTCTGCATCAAATGCACGTGCAGGGAGCTGATCACCTCATCGATGTATCTGTGCTGCAGATCCGCCAGCTGCTTCTGCAGACCCGGCGTTGAGTGGTCGTACACCAGGGTAATGGTGCCGGCCATGATGTCCTGACCCAGCTCGCGCTTGTACTCGACCAGTTGCTGATTGATCATCTCGACGATTGCCTGGGAGCGGCTCTCGTACCCCCGCGCGGTCACCATCCGATCCAGTTCGCCCAGCAAGCGTGCCGGCAGGGAAATGCTGATCCGGCTGATCTGCCCCTTGTTCAGATCATTCATGATGGCCGCACATCAAACAGCCTGCATCGCGGCATGCCTGGGTTCATCGGGGTTCGATACAGCATCGGCAACATCATTTCATTCAGAACATGTGGCTGTAGCGCTGGACTTCCCAGGCGGAAATCCCCTGGTGATAGTCGATCCACTCCTGGCGCTTGTAGCGGATGAACTCGTCGCGCAAGGCCTGACCCAGCGTCTCGGTCACGAACGGGTCTGCCTCGAAGGCATCGATGGCCTCCTGTAGGGTGCGGGGCAGAAATTCGATCCCGCGTGCCGCGCGCTCTTCCTCGCTCAGTTCGTAGAGATTGTCCTCCTGCGGCTTGCCCGGATCGAGACCTTCGCGGATGCCTTCCAGCCCCGCAGCCAGTACCAGCGTGGCAGCGAGATACGGGTTCACAGCACCATCGGCGTTGCGCGACTCGAATCGTCCGCCGCCCATCGGCACGCGGATCGAATTGGTCCGGTTGTTGGATCCGAACGAGTTGAACACGGGTGCCCAGGTGAAATACGGCATATCCCCCTGACGTACCAGCCGCTTGTAGCTGTTCACGGTGGGTGCGAATACGGCGCAGAGCGCCTTGCCGTGCTTGAGCACCCCGGCGATGAACTGGTAACCCAGGGTGGTCAGGCCCAGACCGTACGGGTCTTCTTCCTTGCCGCACTGGAACAGGTTCTTGCCACTATCGAGATCGTACAGCGACATATTGAAGTGTGCGCCATTGCCGGTCTTGTTGGCGAAGGGCTTGGGCATGAAGGTGGCGAGCAGACCTTCCTGCTTCGCGAACTCCTTGGCCATCAGGCGCAGGAAGGTAAAGCGGTCGCAGGTGGTCAGACCATCGGCATACTTGAAATCGAACTCATACTGGCCGTTGGCATCTTCATGATCGAAGGAATACAGATCCCAGCCCAGATGGTTGATGGCGGTCGCCATCTTGTCCAGCCAGGCGAACTGATCCAGAAAACACCGCGCGTCGTAGCAGGGCTTGACGAGGCGATCGTCCGGGTTCGGCACTTCAATCGTGCCATCCGCATTCTGCTTCAGGACAAACAACTCAGCCTCGATACCCAGATTGAAGCCGAAGCCCATCTCTGCTGCCTTCTGCATCTGCTGCTTCAATGCCACGCGGGTATTCAGGGGATAAGGCTCGCCATGAAACGTATTGTCGGCGGGCATCCAGGCCATTTCCGGCTGCCAAGGCAACTGGATGATGTGATCGAGATCCGGCACGGAGGCGATCTCGTCTTCATTCGGTCGCTGACCCAGACCATCCAGGGCATAGCCGGTGTAGAGCTCGGAGCCCTGCGCCATGTGATCGAGGTGATCGATAGGCACAACCTTGCCCTTCGGTATGCCATGGATATCCACATAGGCGCCGATACAGTATTTCACGCCGCGGCTCTTGAGTTGTTCCTGGATGGCCTCGACTTCCGGGCTCGATTTCTGTTCAAAGGTACTGTTGGATTTCATGACCGATCCTTAATTTGTCATCGCCTAAAGCGCAGGAGATGCGTCGCTGAAAATTGACGCACCATAACCATGGGGCAAGGGCGGTTTCTCCCCCATTGCCTTGCGGATCAGCGCAGTCAGATCCGCAACCATCCAGTCGAAGAGCTCGCGCCCGTCCTCGGGCGTGGCGGTCGACGGCGTCCCGGTTACGCCGTTGCGACTGGTCCGGTTGACGGGATGGGAAAACACGCAATCGACGGTACGGTCTGGATCGTCGGCCGTTGCCAGACGATCCTCGCGCACCAGCTCGGGTGCAATAGCCTGCATGAGCGCAGTCTCGGCGGTATTGGCGTGCCAATCCTCGGCATCGGCAAAGTGCCGCGCGCGAACGCGCTCGCTGATCTGCGCGCTGTTGACCACGGCAACCATCAGGTCATCGTGGTCGGCACGCAGCATTTCCAGTGCACAACGCAGCGGCGCCGCGTTGCTCACGTGACTATTGACGATGATCAGGCGCATGACGCCGGAGGCGCGCGCCCAGTCACCGATGTCCTTGACCACGTCGATCAGGGTCTTGGGCTGGAGGGCGATGGTGCCCGGCCATCGACGCGAATGGCCGATCGAACAGCCGAACGGTAAAGTCGGCAGCAGCAGTGCGCCGGTCGCCTCGGCGACGCGGGCACAGAGCTGGTCGGCCAGCTCTGTGTCCATGCCGCAGCCCAGATGCGGACCATGCTGTTCGGTCGCGCCCACCGGCAGGATGGCGACGTGGCCGCACTTGGCCAGCACGTCGGGGATTTCGGTCCAGGTTAAATGTTCCCAGCGCATGGCTCCCCGTCCTACTCCACGTTGTCCGTCACATCGGTTAAGCGAATCAGGTGCGGATGCACCTTCTGCTCGTCTTCTGGCACCTGCTCAGATGCCGGATGAATCAGAGCCTCGAGTCGGGCCTTGGTGGCCCGGAACTCGGGCGAGTTGAACTGCCCGAGCGCGTGTGGGCGCGGCACCGGCACCTCGATCACTTCCTGCACTTCGCCGGGATGCGCCTTCAGCACAAGAATGCGGTCGGCCAGGTAGATCGCCTCATCGAGATCGTGTGTGATGAACAGCACCGTGACGTCGATGTTCTTCCAGATGTCGATCAGGTGCGACTGCATCTTGGCGCGCGTCTGGGCGTCCAAAGCGCCGAAAGGCTCGTCCATCAGCAGAATACGCGGCTGATTGACCAGCGCACGGGCAATGGCGACGCGCTGGCGCATGCCGCCGGACAGCTGATGCGGATAGGCGTCGGCGAACTTCTCCAGGCCGATCAGATCCAGCCAAAGCAGCGCGTCGCGCTCGGCTTCATCCTTGCTGCGTCCGTTCATCTCCGGTCCGAACATCACGTTCCGCTTCACCGTCAGCCAGGGGAACAGCGAGTAGCCCTGGAACACCATGCCGCGATCCTGGCCAGGGCCCTTGATCGGCTTGCCGTCGAGGAGCGCCTCGCCCGAAGTATGGTTGTCGAGACCGGCCAGAATGCGGATCAATGTCGACTTGCCGCAGCCGGAAGGACCGATGACGCAGACAAATTCGCGCCGGCGCACGGTAAAGTCAATGCCGCGCAGGGCCTCGGTCTCGCCCTGCGGTGACCGGTAGCACTTGCCGAGGCCACGCACTTCGAGGATGACCTCGCGCTGGCGGATACGCTCGAAGCGCGCCCGGACCGCATCGGACTGGTCCAGATAGCTGGGCAGGATATCGGTCGTCATATTCAACTCCGATCCTGGGTACGATCCCAGGGGAACAGTTTGCGGCCGAGGCGGGCCAACACCAGATCCGTGCCAAAGCCGAGGATGCCGATGGTGATGATCCCGGCGTAGACGTTGTCGAAGTGCTGGTACCGCGCCTGCTGCGTGATGAACCAGGTGATGCCGGTACTGGTGCCGATCAATTCGGCCACGATCAGGTAGGTCCATGCCCAGCCGAGCAGGATGCGCTGGTCACGGTACAGATCGGGCATGATGCCGGGGACCACCACCCGGGTAAGTAGCTTGAAGTTGCGGGTGCCCAGCGTGCGCGCCGCCTCGATCAGGGTCGTTTCCAGCTTGCGCGTGGTATTCGCGATGATCAGCACCTGCTGGAACAGCGTGCCGATAACGATAATCGCGATCTTGGGCCCGTCATAGATGCCCAGAATAGCCACTGCCAGGGCGCCGAAAGCGGGCGCTGGCAGGTAGCGGAAGAATTCGATAAAAGGCTCGGTCAAACGGCCGAACGACTTATACGTGCCGGACAGGATGCCCAGCGGCACGCCGATGACCGAGGAAATCAGGAAACCCCAGAAAATGACCTGGATGCTGTGCCAGAGGCTGGCAGGCATCGAGGGCACATCAGTGTCCTTGGGTGGATGGAAAATGCCGTTGTAAAGCGCCTTGGCAACCTGGTCGGGTGCCGGCAGATAAATCGGGTTGGCAGGCGTGCCCTGCGGTACGGCAAGGTGCTGTTTCTCCATGTCCGCGACTTGATCACGGAACATGGACTTGTCGACCAGCATGCCAACCTGGAGGAAATCGACCCCGCCGGGGTTGGTGATTTCCATCTTGGGATGCCATACCCAGGGCACGTAACTGACCATGCTCCAGACCAGCATCGGCAGCAGAAAGGACCCGATGCCGAACAAGGTGCGCTTGCGGAACGCGGGATCCGCGTCACTTGCAAGCCATTTTGCGATCGTGTTCATTTCCGCTCCGTCGTCAGGATCTGGGGGCAAAGGCTTACTTGACGGCCTTCATCAAGGCGCCGTCGATGTAGTCATTCAAATCCTGATGGGTCTTGTAGACGCCATTGGCCACATTGAAATCGTCGGCCACCTTGCTCGATCCATAGAGGGAACCGAAGCCCGTCTTGGCGGCAAAGATCTTCTTGCCTGCGGCCAGATCAAGCAGGTGCGTACCCTTGAGCAACGGCAGGTAGGTCGCCGGGGAAACGCCCACGCGTGCTGCCATGATCTTGACGGCATCGGGCTGGGTCTTCGGATCGTTGATGTAGTGCACGACGCGGTCCCATACCTTGAGTACCTTCAGCCATTCGGCCTTGTGCATAGCAGCGCTGGCAGGGCTGACCGCAAGGACGTCGTAGATCAGGCCCGGCTCGTCGGCACTGGTGTAGATCGGACGGGAACCGGGGAGCGCACGCATGGCCTCGCCCGCAACCGGTTGCCAGGCACCGATGGCCGCCACTTCACCCGAACCCAGCACCTGGGGCATCGAGTTGGTCTTGGCGTTGACCAGCGTGACGTCGGATGGCTTCATGCCGGCTTTCTTCAGTCCGTCGAGCAGCAGCAGGTGTTCGACCAGTCCTTCCTCGACCGCCACCTTCTTGCCTTTCAGTTCCTTGAGGGACTTGATGCCCGGTTTGGCAACGATCATGTCGTTACCGTCGGAATAGTCGGTGAGCATGATCATCTTGCTCTTGCCGCCCGCGGAACCCGTAACCAGCGCATCCCCGTTGGTCATCAGCACGCCGTCGATCTTGCCTGCAGAGTAGGCGTCCATGGAAGCCGAATAGTCGAACCACTCGAACTTGACGTCCACGCCAGCCTGCTTGAACCAGCCCTTGTCGATGGCCACCTGCCAGGCAACCCAGCCCGGCCAATCGCTATAACCGATTTTCAGGGGCTCGGCGAGCGCCGAGGCAGACATACTGAGAAAGGCTGCACCCGCAACCATGTTGAAAACCGTCTTGATCGTTTTGTTCATGCCCCACCTCTTGAGTATTACCAAACAACGTAACCGTAATACTCAGATTGCAGGACTTATGCCAAAAACAAAAAACCAATAAAGATTTTATTAATCAGTTATTTGTAAAATCATATCGAAACGAAGGCGCACAGCATTGCACCAATCGTGCGCGCGCCGCGCTCGATAAAGGCGCAGACGGCATACTCATGGGAAGATTGATTGCGGAGAAAACGGATGGTGGGGGCGATTCAGCCCCTCGTCAAAAACGAAGAAGGATAGGTCTGTTCCAGCACGACCCAGGGCCCGCCTGCCTCGGCCAGAATCGACTGTGGCGGCGGCATCCAGTCCGCACCAACGGGCGGGAAAGCCACCGTCTGTGGCAACAGGCAGGTTCCCTCCACCACAGGCAG
The DNA here is from genome assembly GCA_035531235.1 of Halothiobacillus sp. Lineage (GTDB taxonomy): Bacteria > Pseudomonadota > Gammaproteobacteria > Halothiobacillales > Halothiobacillaceae > Halothiobacillus. The sequence continues at coordinate 9,057 of DATKTJ010000084.1, forward strand.
GGAGCATCGCTCGATCGACCAGCGCTGCTCGCCATGGATCTGGCCATAGCCGATCTCGCAGCCCCGAAACATCGAAAAATCAGCGGTCGGCCCGTCGATATCCCGGACCGACAACGGTATCGAACCCGCCCAATCGATCGCATACATGAAGTCATTCCCGACCGCGACCAGAATGCCGGCACGCGCCTTCGCCGAAGGGCTCAACCGCAGAGCCAACACCCGTTGCTCGCCCGGCAGGGTCGCCTTGCGCCATCGCTCGACATAGTTGACATGACTGCCTGTCTCGATCAGATGGATATCGTCCAGAAACTCGGTGCGCCCTCGGTCATCGAATGGCCCGGGCGGCTGAAGATCAAGATCGCGCTGCCAGTGGCAGAGATCGCCCTGAACATCGAGCGAGCCCGCAAAACCTTCCTGATGTTCAAGCCAGTCCCGATGCTTGTCCGGCCATGCCGAAACAAGCAAATCAAGGCGAAAATCGGGGCGGGCGGCAGGGATTCGCAAATCGACATAGAGTCCGTGGCTCTGCAGCCAATAGACCTCGGTGGTCGCGTCGCGGACGCCTTGGGCATCAACGATCTCGTCACGGCGCCAAAGACCGACATACTCGGAAGGGACCAACGACATACCTAAGACTCCTTGCAGCGAATGGGCGATGGCCGCTGTGCCACCGATTTCCTGCCTGGATGTAGAGGCCCGAACGGGAATCGGCGGTTACAGGATCACCAGATTATCACGATGCACCAATTCATCCTCTTCGACGAACCCCAGAATGTCGGCAATTGCGTTGCTGGGTTGGCGGCATAGCTTACGCGCCTGATCGGCGCTGTAGTTGGTGAGACCGCGGGCGAAATCCCGACCGGTCTCGTCAAGGATACGGATCAGATCGCCTCGGGCGAAGTGACCGTCGACCCGAGTCACACCGATCGGCAACAAGGAACGACCGCCCTGGCGAAGGGCCGCTGCCGCACCGGAGTCGATCTGCACATCGCCCTGAGCGCGCAGTTGCCCGGCAAGCCACTGCTTGCGGGCCACCAACCGGGTCTGCGCCGGCTGGAACAGGGTGCCCACACCCGGCTCGCCAGCCGCCAACCGCACCAGAACCTCCGGCGTGGCGCCGGAGGCAACGATAGTCGCCGCGCCGGACTGCGCGGCCCGTTTGGCGGCCATGACCTTGGTATACATGCCGCCGCGACCCAGCCGTCCACCTTCGGGCGAGGCCATGGATTCGAGGGCCTGATCGCCCGCCACCACTTCCGTCAGCAATTTTGCCGCCGGATTGCGGCGCGGGTCTGCATCGAACAACCCCAGCTGATCGGTCAGGATCACCAGAACATCGGCTTCGACCAGATTGGCGACCAGCGCCGCCAGCGTATCGTTGTCGCCGAAGCGGATTTCATCCGTCGCCACGGTGTCGTTCTCGTTGACGACCGGCACCACGCCCAATCCCAACAAGACCCGCAGGGTGCTGCGCGCATTGAGATAACGTTGGCGATCCGAAAGGTCTTCGTGGGTCAGCAGAATCTGCGCGGTATGAATATCGTAGCGACGGAGCACGTCGGCATAGGCCTGTACCAGCCCCATCTGTCCGACGGCGGCGGCGGCCTGAAGCTGCGGCAATGCGGTGGGCCGATCACGCCAGCCCAGTCGCGCCATCCCCTCGGCGACGGCACCGGAAGTCACAATTACGACTTCCCGACCCGCCGCACGCAGGGCCGCAATCTGTTGTGCCCAGCGGTCGATCGCCGCCATGTCCAGGCCCGCACCGTTGCCGGTCACCATCGCTGAGCCAATCTTGATGACCCAACGCCGATCCGTACACAGATGCGCCCGACTCATTATTCAGTCCATTCGATATCGGGGTTGCCGCGCGCCACTGCCGTTGCCTCGACGGGAACGGGCTGCTTGGCGGCGGCCAGATCGGCCGCGCGGGCCGCTTCCATGAATTCCATAATCGCCCAGACAAGCGGCATGGTATTGAGTTTATTCAGCGCGCTGATCGCAAAAATCGGTCCCTTGAAATCCAGCTCGCTGCGGAACCGAGCCGTCAACGCAGCAACCTGCTCGTCGCGCTCCTCTTCCAGCCACTGGTCGATCTTGTTCAGCACCAGCCAGCGCGGACGCTCGGCGGAGTCCGTGAAGTGGCTTTCGTCATACCGCTGCAATTCCTCTTCGAGGATTGCCACGGACGCCACCGGGTCGACGCCATCCAGCGGCTCCACGTCCACCACATGCAGCAGCAGATTGGTTCGTGCCAGATGGCGCAGGAACTGGTGCCCCAGGCCCGCACCCTCGGCGGCCCCTTCGATCAGGCCGGGAATGTCGGCCATCACGAAGCTGCGATGCGGCTCCGGCGCGACCACGCCTAGATTCGGGTGCAGGGTGGTGAACGGATAATCGGCGACCTTCGGTTTGGCCTGAGAGACTGCTCGAATCAGGGTGGATTTCCCGGCGTTCGGCATCCCGAGCAAACCGACATCCGCCAGCACGCGCAGTTCCAGCAGCAAACGCCGCTCGTCGCCGGGCGTGCCGTCGCTTTGCTGGCGTGGTGCGCGGTTCGTCGAACTCTTGAAACGCGCGTTGCCTAAGCCGTGCCAGCCACCCTTGGCCACCATCAATTGCTGGCCTTCGTCGACCACCTCGCCAAGGACCTCACCGGTGTCCTGATCATGCACGACGGTCCCCAACGGAACCAGAACCAACAGATCCCCGCCCTTGCCCCCCGTCTGGTTACGGCCGCTACCATTCTGGCCGCGACCGGCCTCGTAATGACGCTGAAAGCGGAAATCGGCCAGGGTATTGAGATTGATATCGCCCACGAAATAGACACTGCCGCCGTCGCCGCCGTCGCCGCCGTCCGGTCCCCCATTAGGCACGTATTTCTCGCGCCGGAAACCAATTACGCCGTTGCCGCCATCACCGGCCTTGACCTTGACCTTCGCTTCATCGACAAATTTCATGACTTACCATCCCGGCCCCATTGGACCATACCCATCGCGTAAATTCTGATGGACATCCTTCTGGATCCATCAGTTGCTTGCCGTCAGGCCACGCTCATCGGCGCGCACGTCAACGGTCTCTCTTTTCGGTGCCCTGCCAAGATGGCGGACCAATCCGCTGCACCGACCCAAACACAAAAGCCCCGCATACGACGGGGCTAAGGAATCTCGTGTTCCAAGCAGAACAACCTGGCGTGCGGCTGGATCAGCCAGACACGCCCTGTTAATCAGGCGGCAGGAACGATGCTGACGAAGCGACGGTTTTTATCGCCCTTCACTTCGAACTGAACCGTACCATCCACCAGGGCAAACAGGGTGTAATCCCGGCCACAGCCAACATTGGAACCCGGGTGAAACTGGGTGCCACGCTGGCGAATGAGGATACTGCCCGAGCTTACTGCCTGACCGCCGTAGCGTTTGACGCCCAGTCGCTTGCTTTCGGAATCACGGCCGTTGCGTGTCGAGCCGGCTGCTTTTTTATGTGCCATGTTACAACTCCCAAACGAGTGCCAAGACCAGGGTTATCCCCGGCCGTGACAATTAACCATTAATACTGGTGATCTTGATCTCGGTATACGACTGGCGATGACCTTGATGCTTGCGGCTATGCTTACGGCGACGGAACTTGACGATGTCGACCTTCTTGCCGCGACCCTGGCCGATGATCTCGGCGGTGACGGTAGCGCCCTCAAGCGCGGGCGAACCCACCTTGATCGAATCGCCATCGGCAATCATCAGGACGCGATCCAAAGACACAACACTGCCTTCTTCGCCTTCCAGTTTCTCAACTCGAAGCCATTCGCCTTGTTCTACGCGGTACTGCTTACCGCCGGTGACTACTACTGCGTACATGTTTACATTCAACCTTTGATGAGGCCGCGCGCACCCGCTGGAAATTAAGTCAGCACCGCGCACGCATTGATCGTACAGAAAGGCGGCGGATATTACCGGCATCCGGATCGACCGTCAAGTGAAAACCATATCACCGACACCTGAAGGCGAGACGATTAACCCGCGCCGAACACCGCACTGGTATTCCGGCCCGCATGCTTGGCCTGATAGAGCGCGGCATCTGCGCGCCGGATCAACTCCTCGTGATCCATGGGCCCTGACCGGCCATCGTAGGTGGCAATGCCGATACTCACCGTCACATAGGAAGAAATTCCGTCATAACGGGGGATTTCGAGCTGCGCAATCTGATGATGGATATGATCCGCGATCATCTCGGCCGCCTGCGCATTGGCATGGGGCAAAACCACGACAAACTCCTCCCCGCCGTAGCGTGCCACGCAATCTCCGGCTCGGCGCAACGCCTTTTTGATCGCGCCCACGATGGCGACGAGACAGTGATCACCCTTCTGGTGCCCCTGGTGATCGTTGTATCCCTTGAAATTATCGGCATCGATCATCAACATCGACAGTGGTGCGCCTTCTTGCCCCGACTGCACCACCGCCTTTCTCAAGTGATCGGTGAAGTAACCCCGATTGTACGCCTGGGTCAACCCATCGTAGGTCACGCGATCCTCAAGCCGACGATGGGAATCGAGCAACTGACGATACAGGCCGGAAATCTCCCAAATCAGGAACCCCAGCACCATCGAGGATGAAGCGATACTCATGACTCTCGCCGCATACCAACCCACACTGTATCGTGCGCCCGCAAACAGCGTCAGCACGACATCACCGAGGGCCGCCAGCAACGCCAAAGCCAGCCATAAGCCCAGCAAATCCCGCAAACGGGTCACGACAAGGGCGCCGACCAAGGCCAGCAGACCCAGGATAAGCACCAAAGGCGTCAGAAAGGAATCGACAATGGCCGCATAGGAACCGTGTTCGATCAGTACTGGCAACGCGCCACCCCAGATAATCACCCCCAGGGACGAGAGCAAACCGATGACTGGCGGGCCGATCATCAGAGCCAAACCGAGAGAGCGCGCTCGTCGAGAAGCGTCCTCCCTTGTGACGGGCACGCTGCGATCCACATAAAACAGCAGGGCAAGCAACACGAAGAACGGGAAGCCCGCATGCCAGATCACCCAAATCCACGGGGCGGCCTGATGCCCTACATCAAGCAACCCCGCTGGCGTAAACACGCCAGGGAACACAAGAATCTGGAACACCACCATTACGACCACAAACCCGTAGGCACCCGAAAGCGCCGCCATAAAGGGCCTGGCCGTAAAGCAGTATTGAATGACGAGGAAGTAGGCCGTCATGCCCTCGATCAGAATCACTGCCATGGCATACATCGGCAAAAAAGCCCCGACCATGGGCATCGGTTGGGTACTGACAGGAAACAGAAGGATCGTGGACAGAATCACTATGGCAGCCACGAGACTCACTACCCAGTTCATTCTGCGGGACGGTGCCTGATTCAAAATCTCATTGATGACCTGACTCATTTAAGCACCCTGAAATAAGGACTCGCGTCTGACCGTTCGTAAAGCCAGACCTGAAATACCCCCGCTAATCCGACCGTACCGATTATGGGGCCTTGGCTATATCGACCGCGGCAGGGCAAAATTGAGCACAATAAGCATTTCCGCACAGACCGCATGGGCATGTGGCCCGCCCGCTTCATCGAGAGGCCCGTCAACATAATGATCGGCAGTCACGGGCACTTTCACAGATAACCTTGCGCTTCGCCCATCTACTGTGTCTATAATTATTAATCATGAAGACACCGCGCTTTCTGCATTACCTAATCCTGCTACTTGCTGTCTGGCTCCCGCTGGATAACGCGGTGGCGGGCGCGGTGATTGCTGATTGCCCGATGATGTCGCATGCCCTTGAAGAAGGCATGCAGAAGACCATCGATCCCGTGGACGCACCCCATGGCGCCATGGCATCCATGACCGGCCCAATGTCCCTGCATCTGCCGTCGGCACAGTCCGATCAATCGAATGGCTGCTGCGACCATTGCGGCGTTTGCCTGCTGCTCGGTGGCGTGGCATTGCCCAGCCCCCACACGGCCATGACCTTCACCGCCTATCCCGCCGACTACCAGGCCGCCGCGCCCAAGCCAGCACCTGTCGGCGTGCATACCCACCCTTTCCGCCCGCCCATCGCTTAATCCCCCGGCCCCGCCCTGCACTGACCGAAACCAATTTCTCGGCCAGGCAGAGTCGGGCATGGGGGCGATGGCGGGACTGACATCTCGGCTCGACCCGTTACCCATCCGCGCCTGCGGCAGGTAACCCATCCAGGGTCAAAACTACCCCGTCCATCGCCTCAAATCACACGCTTTCGCAGCTTTGATCACGATTTTGAGGACACAACGATGAAAACAATCAAGCAAGACCCGTCTCGGTCGGATTCAACCCAGCCGAACCCAGCCCGGCGTATTTTCCTGCAAGGGCTGGTCGCCGGCGGTGTCATGACCGCACTGGGACTCAATCCAGCCCGCGCCTTGGCCGCCACCGGAAAACAGGCATCGCCCGTACTGCACGGCACCGAGTTCGATCTGGTCATCGACGAGATGCCCGTCAACTTCACCGGCCAGACGCGCATGGCCATGACCATCAACGGCTCGATCCCCGGCCCCACCTTGCGCTGGCGTGAAGGCGATGTCGTGACCCTGCGGGTGACCAACCGCCTGAAGGTGTCGACCTCGCTGCACTGGCACGGCATCATTCTGCCCTTCGAAATGGATGGCGTGCCCGGCCTCTCCTATGCGGGCATTGCCCCCGGCACCACCTTCACCTATCGGTTCCGGGTCGAGCAATCCGGCTCCTACTGGTACCACAGTCACAGTGGCTTCCAGGAGCAGAACGCCGTCTACGGCGCCATCGTGATCGCCCCCGCTTCGGCGGATCGCGTCGCCTACGACCAGGATCATGTCGTCATGCTCAACGACTGGAGCGATTCCAGCCCGGAGTTCATCTTCAACCGGCTCAAAACGGCCGATGGTTACTACAACTACGTCAAGCCCGACCTCATGGATCTGATTCACCAGTCGGAGAAAATGGGTTTTGGCGCCGCCGTCGAAGATCGGTTGATGTGGGACAAAATGCGCATGAGCCCACGCGACCTGTCGGATGTCACCGGCGCGACCTATACCTACCTGATGAACGGCATCACCCCATCCGGCGATTGGACGGCGCTGTTCCGCCCCGGCGAGAAGATTCGCCTGCGCTTTATCAACGGCTCCTCGATGAGCTACTTTGACGTACGCATCCCCGGCCTGAAAATGACCGTGGTCGCAGCAGACGGCCAGGATGTGCATCCCGTCACCGTGGATGAATTCCGCATCGGCGTGGCCGAAATCTACGACGTCATCGTCGAGCCCGCCAGCGATCAGGCCTACTGCATCTTTGCCCAATCCCTGGATCGCTCCGGCTATGCCCGAGGCACACTCACCCCACATGCCGATCTGCGGGCACCCGTTCCGGCGATGGATCCCGTACCCACGCTCACCATGGCAGACATGGGCATGGATATGAGTGGCATGGACATGTCCGGAATGAATATGGGCGGGATGGATAAGCAAGGTCAGTCCATGAACGGTATGGACATGGGCAGCAAGCCGGATAAACCGGCCATGAATGGCATGGATATGAGCGGCTCAGCACATCAGCAGATGCCTGGCATGGACATGAACAGTCAATCCATGGGCGGCATGGACATGGGCAGTAAGCCGGCCAAACCCGCCATGACTGGTATGGATATGGGCGGTTCTACGAAGCAGCAGATGCCCGGAATGAACATGAACGGTCAATCCATGGGCGGCATGGACATGGGCAACAAGCCGGCCAAACCCGCCATGGCGGCTATGGATATGGGCGGTACAACACGCCACCATTCACCGGGCATGGATATGAGCGACAAGAGCACGCCACCCGCAATGCCCGGTATGGACATGGATGGCGCAAAAAACAAACCGGCCATGGCAGGGATGAACAAGAGCACCAATCCGATGGATCTGCCCGGTCTGCATAACCGCAATCTCAAGGACGGCATACTGAAGATCGACTGGCACCCCGAGACCGAACACGGCGTCGGGGTCGGCATGAAAGCGCAACAGGTATCCATGAGCCTGAGCGATCCGGGGGCGGGGCTCCGCAACAATGGCCGCAAGGTGCTCACCTACGGCGATCTACGCGGCATCGACGGCCCGATCAGCGATCGTGAACCCGAACGCGGCATCGAGCTGCATCTCACCGGCAATATGGATCGGTATATCTGGGGCTTCAACGGCGTCAGTTATCGCGACGCGGCACCCATCGAGCTCAAATACGGCGAAACCGTTCGCATCGTTTTGATCAACGACACCATGATGAACCACCCCATCCATCTGCATGGGATGTGGAGCGAGCTGGAGAACGATCAAGGCGAATACCTGGCCCGCAAACACACGCTCAGCGTCGCGCCCGGTCATGCGATCAGTTATCGCGTCAGCGCCAATGCCATCGGTCGCTGGGCCTACCACTGTCACCTGCTGTACCACATGAACGCTGGCATGTTCCGTGAAGTTCGCGTGGTTTAAACAGATATCAACAGGAGCATACAAATGAACAGACATATTTCTTTCCGTACACAGGCGGCTGTCTTCGCGATGGCTTTTTCCGCGCCCCTCTGGGCCACAACCGCACACGCGGAAACTGCCTACGCGACGAGCGACTCGGGCACCTACCAGGCACCGTCCCTGGCCCAGCAACGGGCAGACGTGGCGACGCTGGCTGCCGAATCCGCCCGTCACGAAACCCACAATCCGCTCATCTACAAGGTGATGATCGATCGCCTGGAGCGCGATTACACCAACAAGGGCAACTTCACCCAGTTCGAAGGCCAGGCCTATATTGGTACCGACACCAACAAACTCTGGCTTAAAGGCGAAGGCAAACGTCTGGGCGGCGTCACCCAGGATGCCGACATCGAGGCCTATTACAGTCATGCCATCGCCGCGTTCTGGGATGCGCAGATCGGTGCCCGGCATGATTTTTCGGCAGGAAAAACGCCGGGACGAAACTGGCTCGGGCTGGGGGTTCAGGGCCTTGCCCCGTATAAATTCGACACCACCGCGACGGCCTACGTGGGTAGTGCAGGGCGCACCGCCCTGCGCCTGAGTAGTGAGTACGACTTTTTCATTACCCAACGGCTGATTCTCTGGCCGGGCATCGAACTGAACATGTACGGAAAAAACGATCCGGAACGGCGTATCGGGAAAGGGCTATCTGACTCGCGCGTGGTACTGCGCCTGCGGTATGAAATACAGCGCGAGGTCGCCCCCTATGTCGGGATTCAATGGACGAAAAAATACGGCCAGACGGCCAGCTATGCCCGGGCAGACGGGGAAGCCACCAGCGACATGCAGCTGATCGCCGGTCTGCGGCTTTGGTGGTAGATAGGCGGATTCACCCGACGACCTGAAGGGAACGAACCCCGGATCGGTCAATAGGGCGATTCCAGGACGGTCGGGCGGCACCCAAACAACCGCCCGACCCTGTAGCGTGAAGTGATAGTGACAACGATTCCAAATGGAGGATATCGACATGCCTTTTTACGATCATTGGGGAATGGGTGGATTCTATGGCGGTTTTGGCATGATTTTCATGCTGCTGGGCATGGTGTTGATGGTGTTCATCATCCTCGCCATCCTGCGTTTTTTGCTCGGCGGCGGCGCGTCCAGCCCGACCAGCCAGGAACGCAGTCGCGCCCTGCACATTCTGGAGGAGCGCTTCGCACACGGTGAAATCGACGAAGCGGAATACAACGAACGGCGCCGTATCCTGGAAAAATAACGGCCCGCGCAAAACCGATAAAGCATCTCAACGGGCCGCACAGGCCCGTTTTTTCGGCCGGCACCTGAGAAACCGTACGACAAGTGCGCGACAACCTCGTTTATGATTCCACCAAATAGCCATTCCCCGTCGCGGCACCGTTTCGGACGCGACACCTGAAAACGGCCATCACTCACCCGCACCACGGAAGCCCGCTTTGGACCATAACCCCATCATCGCCACCGTCCGCAACTGGGTAGAAACCCTGGTCGTTGGCCTCAATCTCTGCCCATTCGCCAAACGCGAACTCGTGAAAGACCGAGTGCGTTTTTTTGTCTCCGACGCCGTCGATGAAGAACAGCTGCTGGTCGACCTGGAAAACGAGCTGACCCTGCTGAGCCAGAACGATGCCATCGAAACCACCCTGCTCATCCACCCCGGCGTGCTGCAGGATTTTTTCGACTTCAACCAATTCCTGACCCGTGCGGAAACCCGCTTGCGGCAACTGAAACTGAAAGGGGTGTTCCAGATCGCGAGCTTCCACCCGGAATACCAGTTTGGTGGCACCGAGCCCGACGACACGGAAAACTACACCAACAAATCACCCTATCCCGTCCTGCACCTGATTCGGGAGGCCAGCCTGGACCAGGCCATCGCCAACTACCCGGACGCGGACCTGATCCCCGAACGAAATATCGAGCTGCTGGAAGAAATGGGGCGCGACAGGATGCGGATGTTGTTACAGGGCTGCTTTCTAAAGCACGCACCATAAAGGGCGCTGGAAACGGAACCGGGTCCCGCTCAATCCGTCAGGCCGCACGATCACACCCGGCCTCTTCCCGGGAAGAAACCGTGTTAGATTCCCTCGACACGAAATGGACGGGCCCTGCGCGCTCATCCCTAACCCGTGAATCTGACGACAAATATGACCCAGGCGCCGAAAACCCGATTGCCTGCAAATAAAAAACTAAGGAGCCCTTAGGATGCACCCCCTCAAAACCTTATCCCTATTTGTGGCGGCAATGGCGCTGTCCTTCGGACTCGTCGGCTGCAACGGAACGTCCGCGTACACCATTGGGGGATCGGTCTCCGGCTTGGATAGCGCCGCATCGGTCACCCTGCTGAATAACGGCAAGGATGCCCTGGTAGTCACTGCCAACGGCGGCTTCACCTTCCCCGCCGCATTGGTCGACGGCGCGGCCTATGCCGTGACCGTGGGCGCCCAGCCGACGGGCGAATCCTGCACCGTGACCAATGGCAGCGGCACGATCCATGCTGCCAATATCCCGAATGTGGCGGTCACCTGCAGCCCGCCGATGGTATCAACACTGGCAGGCTCCACGACGTCCGGCTCGGCTGACGGGATCGGCTCGGCCGCCTCGTTCTACTATCCAACGGGCGTGGTGGTCGATGCCAACGGCAATCTCTATGTCGCCGATACCAACAACTTCGAAATCCGCAAGATCACCGCAGCGGGTGTCGTCACCACGCTGGCGGGCTCGACGACGCCCGGCTCCGCCGACGGCATTGGCGCTGCCGCCGGGTTTAACTACCCGACGGACGTGGCCCTCAATGCGAGCGGCACCACCCTCTATGTCGCCGATTCCTATAACAACATGATTCGCACGATCAATCTGGCGACCGGCATGGTCAGCACCTTTGCGGGCTCCACGACCGCCGGTTTTGCCGACGGTACCGGCTTGGCTGCCTCTTTCCATTTCCCGAAAGGCGTGAAACTGGATGCCAATGGCAATCTCTATATTGCCGATTTCAATAACAATGCGATCCGCAAGATCACCCCGTCCGGTGTCGTCACCACCCTGGCCGGTTCCGGTATAGCCGGTTCGGCCGATGGCACAGGCGCGACCGCTACGTTCAACCATCCGAAAGGCATCGCGGTCGATACCAACGGCAATGTCTATGTGGGCGATGTCGATAACAACGAAATCCGCAAAGTGACTTCGGCCGGTGTCGTCACCACCCTGGCAGGCACCACAGCGCCCGGTTCCGCCGACGGTATCGGCGCAGCCGCGTCGTTCAAACTCCCGAAAGGCGTCACGCTCTATGGCGACAACACGCTCTATGTCGCCGATGGCAACAACGAAATCCGCAAAATCAATCTGATCACCCGCATGGTCACCACCCTGGCCGGCTCCACAACCCCGGGTTCCACGGATGGCCCCGCCTTGTCCGCCTCGTTCAACAATCCGGTGGGCATCGCGACCGATGCCGCCGGCAACATCTATGTGGGCGATACCGACAACCACGAGTACCGCAAGATCACACCATAATGCCCATGGTGCCCCATGGCGATGTCTCGACATGGGCCGTTTTCTCGGCTGTGCACGCATTCATTCCCGGGCTTGATGGTAAATGCGGGCGACCGGGCTATAATCCCTTTCCATGAGAACCCCGCGCTTTCTGCACTACGTCATCTTGCTGCTCGCTGTCTGGCTCCCGCTGGACAACGCGCTGGCTGGTGCCGTTGTGGAAGGCTGCCCGATGATGTCCCATGCCTTCGCGCAGGGACTGGCCGCCACGGAGCAGGCATCGGCTGACGCTGCGCACTGCGTGCATACGGCGGCCCTAAGCGCGGGTGCCGCCCAACAGGAGCAGTCGGCACCCTGTCATCAATGCGATAATCATTGCTGCGCCCTGTGCCTGCTTCTGGGCAGCGTTTCCCTGCCCAGCCAACACAGATTCGCGCTCACGATGCCCCATGGCGCCGACGCATTCTCCGACCTTCTTTCCGTACGCCCTGCGGCCCCTTCCGCGCCGCTGTATCGCCCCCCGATCGTTTAACCCCTCTTGGGTTGCTTGCCTTTGCGCTTCCGGGTTCGGTATGACCGCCCTGCGATCGCCCGAAGGCACAACCCACAATCCCACGTGATTAGTCCGGTTCGATAAGCCGTTTTCCCGCTTACCCTGACCGCCACACTGTTCGTGAATTGAAGGGGTTATCATGAAACCACGCCCTCCGGGGTTGCGCCAAGCAACCCGTACGCCCATTGCCAAAACCGGGGCCATGGCCGCTTTGGCGCTGCTGTGCGTTCCCGTGCTTCCAACGCTGAGTCCCGCCGCGTTTGCCGCATCCCATTTGAGCCCAACCACCGCCCCGGCGACCACTCGGCCGCTGGCGCTGAATGAAGCCGAACAACTGGCGATCCAACACGATCAGGGGTTGGAAGCAGCCCAAATGTCGAGCGAAGCCAGTGCCAGCGCGGCCCGAGCCGCCGACCAACTACCCGATCCGACGGTAGCCGTGCAGTTAGCCAACCTGCCGCTGGATAACTTCGGCTTCACGCAAACCCCGATGACGATCACCCAGTTCAGCATCAGCCAGACCCTTCCGCCGGGCGATACGCTGGCGCAACGGGCGCTCGTCGCCGATGCGAAAACAGCGGCAGCCACGGCGGATGTGTCGGTAAAGACCCAGATTCTCCGCCGGGAGGTGGGTCGCTTCTGGCTGACGATCTATCGCAACCAGCAGACCATCGCCCTGCGCCAGCAGGAACAAAAACTGTACCGAAAACTGCTGCACAGCGCCGAAACGGCCTATAGCGTCGGGCGGGCACGGGCGACGGACCTCGTGCGCCTGCGGGTGCGACTGGCGGAACTCGACGATAAAATCGAACAGCTGCGCGGCGACACCGCGGCTACTCAGGCCCGGCTCGCACGCTGGATCGGCAACCGCGCGGAAGCCCCCTGGCCATCGGCATTGCCCGATGCCTTGACGACCCTGCCGCAGGGCAATCTGAACGATCAACCCGAGCTGACCGAGCTGCGCGCTCAACTGGCCGCTGCCCGCGCCGAAACCGGGGTGGCCAAGGCCGCCTTCAAGCCACAGTTCGGCGTACAGCTGGGGTATGGCCTGCGTGCGGGGCATCAACCGAACGCCCTCAGTATCGGCGTCAGCATGAGCCTGCCGATCTTCACCGGCGAACGTCAGGCGCCCCTGCTGGCCGCCGCGCAGAAACGCGCCCAGGCGAGGCAGCTGGATCTGGATAACCGCGCAGCCGGGCTCCATGCCCAGGAGCAGGCATTGCAGCAGTCCTTGACCAGCATCAACCGCCGTATCGATGGTTATGATCGCCAGATCATCCCGCAGCTCCGGCAGGTCGCCAAGCTCGCCCAGAACCAGTTTGGCTCGGGCGGCGGCGAGTTCACCGCCGTCATTGATGCCGAACAAGCCATTGTGCAGGGCCGCCAGCAGCGGCTCGACCTCACGATCGATCGCGCCAGCCGCCTGATCGACCTGCGCTATCTCCTGGAGAATCCTGCATGAATCGCCCGAACATCATTCGCACCGTCGTGACTGGTGTCGCCGCCAGCGCGGTCACCTATACCCTGATCAGTTATCCGATCTTTCGCCCTGCGTCGGCTCAGGCGGCCACACCCACCGCGGATCAGACCAGCGACCATAATCAAGCCACCCATTCAACCGGACCCGCGGTCACCGCAAAGGGGCAACCGGAGACGAAATTCGTCACTAAATACACCTGCCCGATGCATCCGCAGATCATCGAGGATCACCCCGGCAATTGCCCGATCTGCGGCATGACGCTCGTACCCAAGCTGTTTCCGGTGAGTGTGAAACCCACTGCCGCCGAGACGGTGACACAGCAGGCCGCGCCCCAGGAACGGTCGTCCGTCGATCACAGTACCCACGATCACGCGGCCCTGCCTTCCGGCACCACGGCCAGCGCGAAGGCGGGGGTCGAGACGAAATTCGTCACCAAGTACACCTGTCCGATGCATCCACAGATTATCGAGGATCATCCCGGTACCTGCCCGATCTGCGGCATGACCCTGGTGCCCAAGTTGTTCCCCGTCGGCACCAAGGACTTAGCCGGCAAAACGGCCGCCCAACCGGCCGTTGCGGCAAGCACCCCCACGGAAGCAGGCGCGGCGATGACGATGCCCGCGGTCGCGGTCGCCCCGTTGACCCTGAAGTACATGAATGTGGTGCTCGCGCCCGTGCAATGGCGCAATCTCACCCGCCAGATCCACAGCGTCGGGCTCGTCGGGTTCGATGAGAACCGGATCACCCACGTCCACCCCCGCGCCAGCGGCTGGGTCGAAACCCTGAAGGTGCGCGCCCTCGGCGACACGGTGAAAAAAGGTGAGGTGCTGCTGACGGTGTATTCGCCCGATATTCTGGCGGCGGAAAAGGACTTTCTGGTTGCGTCCAGGAGCGGCATGCCGACCATGCGCGATGCCGCACGGGAACGGCTGAGCCTGTTGAGCGTGCCGGAATCCGTCATCAAGCAGATTAGCGCCACCGGCCAGGTGGCCCGCACGATTCCCATCGTGGCGCCCCAATCGGGCTATATCGCCGCGATCAATCTGCGCGAGGGAATGTACATCACACCGGCGCTCGATCTGTACACGATTGCCGATCCCGCCAAGGTCTGGGTGCAGGCCGAAATTCTGGAGCGGGACATGCAGCAGGTCGCGGTCGGCCAGCCCGCCGAAATGACGGTCGACGGGATTCCCGGCCGCATCTGGCACGGCAAGGTCGACTTCGTGTATCCCGAACTGGATGCCAAATCCCGCACCCTGAAAGCGCGCCTCGTGTTCGACAATCCCGATGGGGAGCTCAAACCCAACCAGTTTGCCGAAATCGGCATCAGCGGGGTATCGCAGGGCGATGTCTTAACGGTACCCAGCACGGCGGTGATTCCGACCGCGCAAGGCGCGCGGGTGGTGCGCAAGAACGCGGACGGCACGTTCCAGCCCGTCCTGGTGCAGTTGGGCGCCTCGGGCGGCGGTTATACCCAGATCACCCGCGGGCTGTCGCCGAACGACGAGGTGGTGGCTTCCGGCCAATTCCTGATTGATTCGGAGAGCAATATCCAGGCGGCCTTCGCCCGCATGACTGGTGCCGTTGAATTACCCTCAGCTCCTGCTGCTGCGCCCACCGCGCATCAGCAGGGCCATTGACGGAGGCGCCCCATGCTGAAGTCAATCATTGAACTCTCGATCCGAAATCGAGTATTGGTCCTGCTGCTCTCAGCCATCCTGGCCGTCGTTGGCTGGTATTCGTGGCAGGCAACCCCCCTGGATGCGATCCCCGATCTCTCCGACACCCAGGTCATCATCAAGACCAGCTATCCGGGGCAATCCCCCCAGGTGGTGCAGGATCAGGTGACCTACCCACTCACCACGACCCTGCTGTCGGTGCCGGGCTCAACGGCAGTGCGCGGTTATTCGTTCTATGGCGACTCGTACATCTACGTGACCTTCAAGGATGGCACGAACCTGTATTGGGCCCGCTCGCGGGTGCTCGAATACCTGAATCAGGCGCGATCCAGTCTGCCCGCCGGCGTTCAGCCCGCACTGGGGCCGGATGCCACCGGCGTGGGTTGGGTGTATGAATATGCCCTCACCGATCCGACCGGCACGATGAACCTCGCGCAGCTCACCACACTGCAGAACTGGTTTATGAAATTCCAGCTCGAAACGGTTCCGGGCGTCTCCGAAGTCGCGACCGTCGGCGGGATGGTGAAGGAATATCAGATCGTGGTGGACCCGAACCGATTGCGCGCCTTCGGTGTGTCGATCAATACCCTGCGGGCCGCCATCGCCGGGGCCAATCGGGAAGTCGGGGGCGGCGTGGTCGAGCTCGGCGGCGCCGAATACATGGTGACAAGCCGAGGCTATCTCAAAAGCGTGTCCGATATCGAACGCATCCCGGTGGGTGTCACCAAGACCGGCACGCCGATCCTGGTGCGCGACCTGGGCACGGTCCGTCTGGGCGCCGCCCCGCGGCGTGGCGTGGCGGATCTAAATGGTAAGGGAGAGGTCGTCGGCGGCATCATCGTGATGCGTAGCGGCGAGAATGCCCGCCAGGTCATTGATGCGGTGAAAATCAAGCTCGACCACCTCAAACCCGCACTCCCCAAAGGGGTGGAAATCGTACCGGTATATGACCGATCGGGCGTGATCAATCGAGCAGTCGATACGCTATCCCACAAGCTCATCGAGGAATTCCTCGTCGTCGCGCTGGTTTGTATCGTGTTCCTCTTTCACTTCCGTTCGGCACTGGTGGCCATTGTCAGCCTGCCGCTGGGGGTCTTGACTGCCTTTATCGTGATGCACGCTCAGGGCATCAACGCCAACATCATGTCGCTGGGGGGGATTGCGATTGCCATCGGTGCCATGGTCGATGCCGCCATCGTGCTGGTCGAGAATGCCCACCGACACCTCACCGCATGGCAAGAGCAATACGGGGAGCCCGCCAAAGGGGATGATCACTGGGCACTGATCGCCAAATCGGCCGGGGAGGTCGGGCCGGCGCTGTTTTTCTCGCTGCTCATCATCACCCTGTCGTTCATGCCGGTGTTCACCCTGCAGGCGCAGGAAGGACGGATGTTCGCCCCGCTGGCCTTCACCAAAACCTACGTCATGGCCGCCGCCGCTGGCCTGGCGGTCACCCTCGTGCCGGTCTTGATGGGCTATTTCATCCGAGGACGCATTCCTTCCGAAGAACGCAACCCGCTCAATCGACTGTTGATTGCCCTCTATCGGCCTGCGTTTCGAGCTGCCCTGCGCTTCCCCAAAGCCTTGATCGCGCTCAGCTTGGTGTTCATGCTCTCGATGGTATTACCGCTTGCGGGGGTATCAGGGTTTCTGAGTCCGCTCAAATGGGTTGGCGGCACCAGCTGGCAACTCAAGGTCACCCACTGGCAGAACTCGGTGGCCAATGATTGGGCAAATACGTTCTCCGGCGCCCCCCGTATCGCCCAACTCGGGCGAGGCCTGGGCACCGAGTTCATGCCGACGCTGGATGAAGGCGATCTGCTGTACATGCCGACCACCTTGCCCGGTCTGTCAGTCGGCGAGGCGAGGATCCTGCTGCAACAGGTCGATCACCTGATTGCCGAGGAACCGGAGGTCAAATCAGTTTTCGGCAAAATCGGCCGGGCGGATACGGCCACCGATCCAGCCCCACTGACCATGATTGAGACCACCATTCAGTTCAAACCCCGGGATGAGTGGCCGCCCGGCATGACCCTGCAAAAGCTGATCGACAAGTTGAACCTCAAGATTCAATTCCCCGGCCTGAGTAACGCCTGGGTCATGCCAATCAAAACCCGGATCGACATGCAGACCACCGGCATCCAAACGCCGATCGGCGTGAAAATCACCGGCCCCGATCTCAAAGAGATCGCCCAGATCGGCAAGGAGGTTGAAGGCGTGTTACGCACCGTACCAGGCACCCGCACGGCCTATGCGGACCGGACCAATAGCGGCCGATATATCGAGATCACACCCGATCGCGTCAAGGCAGCACGTTTTGGCCTCAATATCGGCGACATTCAGGATGTGATCAGCATGGCGGTCGGTGGCGTGGAAGTCACTCAGACGGTCGAAGGACTGGAACGCTTCCCCGTCAGCCTGCGTTATCCGCGGGCGGATCGGGACAGTATCAGCAAACTGGAGGATCTGCCGATCGTGACTCCGAGCGGCGCCACCGTCGCGCTGGGGCAGATTGCCTCGGTGACCGTCACCGAGGGGCCGCCGATGATCAAGAGCGACGACAGCCGACCGGCGGGCTATGTGTTTGTCACCACCCAGGGGGTGGATCTGGGTGGCTACGTCAACGAGGCGCGGCGCATTGTCGACAAGCGGGTGCATCTGCCTGAAGGCTACGCGATCAACTGGACCGGCCAGTATCAATACCTGCAACGCGCCAGCAAACGACTGGAGCAGGTGGTGCCGCTGACCCTCGCGATCATCTTCCTGCTGTTGTTCCTGATCTTCCGCCATGGCGGCAAGGCGCTGATGATCATGGGTAGCCTGCCCTTTGCCCTGGTGGGCGGATTCTGGCTGTTGTGGGCGCTGAACTTCGAGATCTCGATTGCAGTCGCCGTCGGATTTATCGCGCTCGCCGGGGTGGCAGCGGAATTCGGCGTGGTGATGCTGATCTATCTCGATCAGGCCATCACCCGTCGCCGCGAAGCGGGCACGCTGAACACCCAGGCCGATCTGGCAGAAGCGCTCATGGAGGGTGCGGTCCTGCGGGTACGGCCCAAGGCCATGACGGTGGCCGTGATCCTCGCGGGCCTGATCCCGATCCTGATCGGGCACGGCACCGGCGCCGAGGTGATGTCACGGATTGCCGCCCCAATGGTCGGCGGGATGATCACCGCGCCCCTACTTTCGTTGTTTCTGTTACCGGTGATCTACTGGCTCTGGCAGCGCCGAGGATTGCCGCGCAACTAAACGCCCCCGACCGATTTCACCCTATCGCCCCGGCCCCTTTGCCGGGGCTTTTTTGGGGCAGGAAACACCGGGTTAACGCCCACAGGATGCCGCCTGTGGCTGAATGATGAACGAAAATCCTGTACTGTGTGAGTCAATCCGAACCGCGCCCGACATCCGAACGGTTCACGGGGTAAGTGCCGATCAATGCCGAGGTGTACCCTCGACAGGGGTCTAAACCAAGACTACCCCACCCTTCTCACGTGAATGAGCGAACCTATGCCCCCGATGACCGTCGATCAGATTCGTCACCTTGCCGCGCCCGACATGGCGGCGGTCAATACCGTCATTCAACAGAAGCTGTCGTCCGACGTCGCCCTCATCAACCAGTTGTCGCAATACATCATCGGCGGTGGCGGCAAGCGATTCCGGCCGATGGTACTCCTGTTGAGCGCACAGGCGCTGGCCTTCCCGTCGCTGGAGACACCCGCCTGGTCCGCGCAGATGGCGGCGGTCGTCGAGCTGATCCATACCGCCACCCTACTGCACGACGACGTGGTCGACGAATCCACCCTGCGCCGCGGCCGCGATACGGCCAATGCCCGTTTCGGCAACGCCGCCTCGGTCCTGACCGGCGACTTTCTCTATTCGCGCGCCTTCGAGATGATGGTCGAAGTCGGCGAGCCACGGATCATGGGGATCCTTGCCCAGGCCACCAATCGGATCGCCGAGGGCGAAGTCCTGCAGTTGATGAACATGGGCGATCCCGATGTGGACGAGGCGCGTTATCTGGACGTGATCGTGCGCAAGACCGCGACCCTGTTCGAGGCGGCAACACGACTCGCCGCCGTGTTGACCAAGCAACCACCCGAGATGGAAGAGGCCATGGCCGCCTATGGCCTGCATCTGGGCATCGCATTCCAGCTCATCGACGACGCCCTCGATTACACCGGGGACGAAACCCAGACCGGCAAGCATGTTGGCGACGACCTCGCCGAGGGCAAGCCCACCCTGCCGCTGATCATCGCCATGCAGGAAGGCGATGCCGCCACAAAGACCCTGATCCGCCGGGCCATCACCGAACAAAGCAATACCGAAATCACGGCCGTGTGCGCCGCAATTGAACAGACGGGCGCTCTGGCCTATACTGCGCGCCTTGCTGAACTCGAGGCGCAGCGGGCGAAAAGTGCCATCCAGCACCTTCCCGATAGCCCCTACAAAAACGCCTTGAGTTCGCTGGCCGATGCGGCCGTGCAGCGAAACAGCTAACCCTGTGCTTTAAAACCACTTTCCGGTTTTGGATATCGCGCGCATTATTTTTCGGAGTGTGGCTCAGTCTGGTAGAGCACTACGTTCGGGACGTAGGGGTCGTAGGTTCGAATCCTATCACTCCGACCAAATTCAAAACCCCGCCTGGGTATCCCCGGCGGGGTTTTTTCATGTCCGGTCGATCGAAATAACTACCCGGGAATCGGCAAGGCCGTCTTGTCCAGCACCCGCCGCAAGACAAAACTGGTATGCACACCCGTCACACCCTCGATCCGGGTGATCTTGTTCAGCAACAGCGCCTGATACGCATCCATATCAACCACCACCACCTTGAGCTGATAATCGGCCGCCTGCCCGGTAATCAGCAGGCATTCGAGCACCTCCGGCAGTTGCGCGACCTGACTTTCAAAGTGCGCGAATCGCTCCGGCGTGTGTTGGACCATGGAGATATGCACCAGCGCGAGCAGGTTCAAACCCAGCTTGCGGGCATCTACCAGCGCGCGATACCCCATGATGAGCCCGCTTTCCTCCAGCGCCCGCACCCGGCGCAAACAGGGCGACGGCGACAGGCCGATGGCGTCGGCCAGTTCGAGATTGCTCAGTCGGCCATTGTCCTGCAGCAGGCTCAGGATGCGGCGGTCGTAACGGTCCAAAGGCATGGGAAACCCCTCTCTTTAGATAAATGGGCATTAATAGACAACAACTTCGTATTGATTAGCATAATAATGCCAATTGGCATCAATTAAAGCATCAATACGCAATCGCCTGTGGCGGCAAACGGCATAGAATTTCTTCGTACCCGGTTTCCCCGGTGTCCACCCCCATCCTGGCGCTTACCCAGCCACCCGGATGGTAGCCGCCTCACGAGGGTTGCTGGGCGGACAGCCCGGAAACACCGGAACCGAGGTACCCCGACACTTTTCTCCGCACACCCTCTGGAATCGCCGTCATGTTGTCGCAACCCGCACAAAAATACCGTCCCGCAACCATCCCCCATCTGCCCGATCGCCGATGGCCGGATCAACGCATCCAGCAGGCGCCCATCTGGCTGAGCACCGATCTGCGCGATGGCAATCAGGCCCTGTTCGAGCCCATGGATGCCGCACGCAAGCACCGGATGTTCCGTATGCTCTGCGACATCGGCTTCAAGGAGATCGAGGTGGCGTTCCCTTCCGCCTCCCAAACCGACTTCGATTTCGTGCGGCAGTTGATCGAGCAACGGCTCATTCCCGACGATGTCACCATCGCCGTGCTGACTCAGGCGCGCCCCCATTTGCTCGCACGCACGCTCGAATCCCTGCAGGGCGCCCGGCATGCCATCGTGCACATTTACATCGCCACCGCACCGACATTTCGTGAAACCGTGTTCGGTATGAATCAAGATGAAGTCACGCAACAGGTCTTGCAGTCAGTAGCACAGACCCGACGCCACGCGGATGCCAACCCGGAAACCGAATGGGTGCTCGAATTCAGCCCGGAAACCTTCAATGCCACCGAGCCGGAATTCGCCCGCGACGTGTGCGACGCCGTCGTTGAACACTGGGGCGGCACGCCCGAAAATCCGGTGATCATCAATCTGCCGGCCACGGTCGAAATGGCCACCCCGAACGTCTACGCGGACCAGATCGAATGGATGCATCGCCATCTCGCCCACCGCGATTGCATCGTGCTGAGCGTGCATCCGCACAACGACCGGGGTACGGCCGTGGCTGCCGCCGAACTGGCCCTGATGGCGGGGGCGGATCGGGTCGAAGGCTGTCTGTTCGGCCAGGGAGAACGTACCGGCAATGTGGATCTGATCACGCTCGCCCTGAATCTCTACACCCAGGGTATCGACCCGAAGCTGGATTTCAGCGACATCGACGCCGTTGCGCGCGTCTGCACCGAATGCAGCCAATTGCCGATCCACCCGCGCCACCCCTACGTGGGCGACCTGGTATATACCGCCTTTTCGGGGTCGCATCAGGATGCGATCAAGAAAGGCTTTGCCGCCCGGAACCCGTCCACGATCTGGGAAATCCCCTATCTGCCGATCGATCCAGCGGATCTGGGCCGATCCTATGACGCCATCATTCGGGTGAACAGCCAGTCGGGCAAGGGCGGGATCGCCTATCTGCTCGAATCGACCTACGGCCTGCGCCTGCCCCGGCGCATCCAGATTGAGTTTGCGGCCGAGGTGCAGCACTACATGGACCAACAACACAGGGATCACCAGAACGCCGAAATGAGCGCAGAACAATTGATGAGCCTGTTCGAACGAAAGTATCTGGCGCCCCGTACGCCGATCAAACTCATCGACAGCCGCCTGGCCACCGCACCCGACGGCGACGCGCAAACGGTGGCCGTGGTATGGGAGCAGAACGGCGCGCGCGTCGAACGCACGGGCAGCGGTAACGGCCCGATCGCGGCCTTTCTCGATGCCCTGAACCTGCCCGTTCGCGTGCAATGGTATGAGGAAAGCGCCATGGCAGAAGGAGCCACCGCCGCCGCATCAGCCTTCGTGGGCATCACCACCGATGATGGCCTGTACAGCACGCACGGCGCTGGAATCGATGGGAATATCGTTTCCGCCTCGTTCAAGGCAGTCGTGTCGGCCATCAATCGCTTGGTGGCGCAACATCCGGGATCACTCCATCACGATCTGTCTATCGCGGCCTATGCACCCGCCCATGGGGCGTAGAGGGGCCGAGCAGGCACACCCCGAGAAAGAAAAAGACCCTAACGAGGCAAGGGAAAACCCAAACCGGTGCCAAAACGCGCTATCCTGCGGCGTCGTTTTGACCAACCAAGATCCCCCCCATGATTCAACTCCAGTCCGTCGGTTTAAGACGGGGCACGCAACTGCTCCTCGAAAATGCCAATCTCACCCTGCAGCCAGGCTACCGGCTGGGGCTCGTCGGCCGCAATGGCACGGGCAAGTCCAGTCTTCTGGCTCTGATCGAGGGAACGCTCGCGCCCGATGACGGCGAGATTGAGCGGGCCGGCGGTCAACGACTGGCCACGGTCGCACAGGAAATCGAGGATATCGAGGTCAGCGCCATCGAGCATGTGCTGTCGGGCGACAGCGAATGGGACGAACTCAATACAAAGATTCAGGCGGCCGAGGCTGCTGAAGACGGCATGGCGCTTGCGACCCTGTACCACGATTTCTCGACGATCGACGGCTTCAGCGCCCGGGCGCGCGGCGCCCGATTGCTCGATGGTCTGGGCTTTGCCCCCGACAGCATCGACCGGCCGGTGCGATCGTTTTCCGGCGGCTGGCGCATGCGCATCAACCTAGCCCGTGCCCTGCTGGCACCCAGTGACATCCTGCTGCTCGATGAACCCACCAACCACCTGGATCTCGATGCCGTATTCTGGCTGGAGCAGTGGCTCGTCGGTTATCCGGGCAGCCTGGTGGTGGTCTCGCACGATCGCGATTTTCTGGATCAGGTCTGCACCCATATCGCCCATCTTGATAACAAAACCCTGACGGTCTACACCGGCAATTACAGTGATTTTGAGATGGCGCGCGCCGAGCGACAAGCACAAAATCAAGCACTTTCGGCGAAGATCACCCGTGAACGCGCCCATTTGACGGCATTTATTGACCGTTTCCGTGCTCAGGCCTCAAAAGCCCGGCAGGCACAGAGCCGGATCAAGGCCCTGGCACGACTGCCACTGATGGCAGCCACCCATGCCGACAGCACCTTCACCTTTTCCTTCCGCACGGGCCCCAATGCGCCCGACCCCCTGCTGACGATGGAACACCTCGACCTGGGCTACAACGGCAAGGCCCTGCTCAAGGACATCACCGCGTCGGTACGCGCCGGGGATCGTATTGGCCTGCTGGGCGCCAATGGCGCAGGCAAGACCACCCTGATGCGCGCATTGGCTGGCGCCGAAAAGCCGCTCGGCGGCATCCTGCACTGTTCGTCCGGCGTCCGTATCGGCTACTACGCCCAGCACCAACTGGAGCAACTCGACCCGCGCGATACCCCCATCACTGCATTGGAGCGGATTGCCGGCCGCGCCACCACTCAGGAGGTGCGCAGCTTTCTCGGTGGCTTCGGCTTTATCGGCGACCGGGCCTTCGAAGTGATTGCGCCGTTTTCCGGCGGCGAAAAAGCCCGGTTGGCACTCGCCCTGCTGGTTTGGCAGGCACCCAACCTGCTGCTGCTGGATGAGCCGACCAACCATCTGGACCTGGAAATGCGCGAGTCTCTGGCCACAGCGTTGCAATCGTTCGAGGGCGCCCTGGTCGTCGTCTCGCATGATCGCAGCCTGATCGAACTGGTGTGCGACGGCTTCTGGCGCGTCCATTCCGGCAAGGTCGAAGTCTTTGATGGCGACCTGGAAGACTATCGACGTGCCTTGGCCGATGAACGGCGCACAGCCAATCAGCAGCCGGAAAAAAACCGCGCGCCCGAGCCAGCGGCTGAGAAAGTTTCCGCCAAAGCAGCCGCAAACAGCAATAAAGCGGCGGGGCAGCCCTCAAAACGCGTGACCCAAAGGATCACCGCCATCGAATCCCGGCTGGCCGCGCTCACCGAGCTCTGTGCGCAAACCGATACCGAACTGGCCGATCCGGCGCTCTACGCCGACCCGACCGGCGCCAAGGTTCAGGCACTGAACGCACAGCGTCTGGCCTTGACCACGGAACAGGCCGAACTCGAAAGCGAGTGGCTGACCCTGCAGGATTAAGCACCCTGCTGGCCACCATGCCTACCTGCCCGGCTTCACACGCCGCGCAATCCGCCATAAAACCGTTATCAAAACCCCGCATACTGCGCACAAAGGGTCAAAGGGGGGCTATGATCCCTACTGATCATCTGGCAACCTGAACAGAACGCACTCTGCTCAGCCTTGCCTCAAAACCCGGCGCCATGCCGGGTGACTGAACCCAACTGGAACCTGAACGCGCATGGATTTACTGATTATTCGTCACGCCCCCGCCGAAGACCGCGATCAATTCGCCCTGACTGGTCAGCCGGATTCATTACGCCCGCTCACCGATCGGGGTATCGAACGGATGCAGCTGGCCGCACGGGGGCTGATGACGCTGGCACTGTCGATCGAACGTATGGTTGCCAGCCCCCTGACCCGCGCCCAGCAAACGGCCGAAGTCATCGCGCCGGCGCTGGAAATCCGAAAGTTCGATACCGAAGCCATCCTGTCGCCGGAGGCCACCACCGACAACCTGATCGACTGGCTGCGCAAGCAACCCCGCGTGGACGGCATGGCTCTGATCGGCCACGAACCCAATCTGAGCCAGCTGACGGAAACCCTGATCCATGGGCGGGCGAACGGCAACATGCCGCTAAAAAAGGGGAGTGCCGTACTGATCCGGTTCAGCGATGCCATCGCCGCCGGGCAAGGCCAGTTGATCTGGTTCCTCCCCCCTGGCGTGCTACGGACACTGGCCGACTGACGGATCAAGACGACTCAATCAAGGATCAGATTCGCCCCCATGACCGAATCCACACACAAATGGCTCATCTCCCTGACCGTCGCCGTAATCGCACT
>DATKTJ010000085.1:0-5402 GCA_035531235.1 Halothiobacillus sp.
GCGCCGGCCATCACCGCCCGGAATGCCGTATTCAAATGATCATACGTGAAGCCGTCTCCTGCATCCCCGATAACGACCACATCCGGCGGCTGCGCCGCAGTCGGCGCCGCGAACGCAGAAAAATCCGCCTGCAAGCCGGGATGAATCAGGAAATAAGGGCAGTGCGCATGATCGCGCAACCACGCACTGGCCAGCGAGGCTGGCGTCAGCAGGTGCTCGGCGGCAACCTGGATGCCCACGGCGGTCAGGGCCTGCCAGAGTGCCGCATGGCTGCGGCGGGTTGTATTGGTCAACAGCAGAAAAGGGATGTCGGCCTGACGCAGCCGCGTCAGAGACTCGATGGCTCGGGGCAATGGCCGCTCCCCATCCAGCAGCACGCCGCCAATATCGAACAAAACCGCTTGATTGGACATATCTCCCCCTCGGGCTCGGTCCGAACCCGCTATGACTCGGCGTCCGGGCGACCCAGCTGGTGCCGAATGCCCAGCGCATCCAACCGGAAAGACAGCAGGCTCATCACCTCCGCCACCCTCAAAGCCGCGCCCTTGAAGCCCAGTTCGATCACAGGGCGCACACCAAGCCGGGTCGGGAGGCTGAACAATTTGAGATCGGGGTAATTCTGGCACAGTTCGTTCATCAATCCGATCAGGGTGCTTTCGGGCACATCCAGCACCCAGAGTGACTGCTCCCGGTAGTCGTGTTGATCCAGTGCCGCCAAGGGCCCGGTCAGAATCCAGTCCAACATGGGATGCGCCATGGTCGGGAAGCCGGGCATGAAATAGTGCTGGTCGAGATAAAAGCCGGGCACCCGATTGACGGGATTGGGGATCAATCCGGCCCCGTAGGGCAGATCAGCCATCAAAATCCGATTGGGGTGGGCCTGTGCACCAAACTCGGTCTCGATGAGCTGCACGGCCTCGGGGTGACGTTGCAGCGGCTGATCGAACGCCGTGGCTGCCGCGGCCCGCGTGAGATCGTCCGGCGTGGCGCCAATACCACCAAAACAGAACACGATATCGCCAAGTGCTCGACTTTCCCGCAAGACCCGCTCAATGCGGGGCGCATCGTCGCCGATGATCTGCACCCAACCCGGCAGGCGCCCTCGCGGGGCCAGTTTGGCGATTACCGTCGCCAGATGCTGGTCGGTCCGCCGACCGGAGAGAATCTCGTCACCGATAATCAGCACCCCGATGGTCTGCACGCCAGCGGACAGGGGCTCGGTCATTGTGACGCGCCGTGCTCAATCGCCCGTGTGCGGCTTAATGCCTGTTCGTGCTGCTCGGCCAGGGCGTCATAGCCGCTGTTTTCGACCCAGCCCTGCGTATGTCGATGAATCAGTCGGGCGAGCGCATCGAGATGATCATCCCGGTCGTTTAGCGCCGAAATGTAATGATAGGTTTCACCACCTGCCGCTTCGAAATACTCCCGATTCTCCTGACCGATCTCCTCGATCGTTTCCAGACAATCGGCAGAAAAACCCGGACAAATAACGGCCACATGCTTGATGCCCTGGCCCGGCAGAGCCTTCAGCGTTTCGTCGGTGTAGGGCTTGATCCATTCTTCACGGCCGAAACGCGACTGGAAGGACACCATCCACTGGTCGTCCGTCAGGCCCAGGCGCTCGGCCAGCAGACGGCCGGTGACATGGCATTCGCAATGATAGGGGTCACCGGACAGCAGATAGCGCTGCGGCACACCGTGAAAACTCATGATCAGCTTCTGGGGCTGGCCATGTTCGGCCACATGTTCGCGGACGCTGGCCGCCAAGGCATCCAGATATCCGGTATCTCGATGATAATGACTGATCAAGCGCAGTTCGGGCATCCAACGCCAGGTCTTCAGTTCATCGAAGACCGCATCAAAACTTGATGCCGTCGTCGCCGCCGCATACTGGGGATACAACGGCAGGACGAGCACGCGCCGGGCCCCTGCATCGCGCAGTTCCGACAACGCCTGGGCTACAGACGGATTGCCATAGCGCATACCGACGGCCACAGAGACGGGGCCGGCCATCCGGGCCGTCAACCGTTCCTGCAGACCGCGTTGCTGTGCCCGCGTCAACGTGAGCAATGGCGAGCCTTCCTCATAGTGATTCCATACTTCTCGATACGCGGCGGCTGACTTAGCCGGTCGCGTATTCAGAATGATCAGATTCAGGATCGGCCACCATTTCCATTTCGGCAGCTCGATCACCCGTGGATCGGATAGAAATTGCTTGAGATAACGCCGGAGAGCGGGTGTGCTAGGCTCATCCGGTGTCCCGAGATTGAGAAGAAGGACCCCAAGGCGCTCTGCGCTGCCGTGCTGAAAATCCGCCTCACCTTGATATTGCATGCCTGAATCCTTAAGTCTTAGGGCTGTGCGGCAGGAGTCCACTGCACATGGCGGTCGCCATTGTTGCCAAGTATGATTGAAGGTAGTTTAAGCGCAAAAGTCGCGCCACATGAATCAGGAGTATTTGCATGACCAGTTCCACCCCTCGCCATTGCCGTCTGTTGATCCTGGGATCAGGCCCAGCCGGCTACGCAGCGGCGGTATACGCCGCACGCGCCAATCTGAACCCGGTGTTGATCACCGGCATGGAGATGGGTGGCCAGCTCACCACCACAACGGAGGTCGAAAACTGGCCGGGCGACGCCGGCGATCTGACCGGACCGGAATTGATGGAGCGGATGAAAGCGCATGCTGAAAAATTCGAGACCGAGATCATCTTCGACCATATCCAATCGACCGACCTGAAACACCGACCATTCACCCTGCATGGTGATTCGGGCAGCTACACCTGTGATGCGCTCATCATCGCCACCGGTGCCAGCGCGCGCTATCTGGGCCTGGACTCGGAAGAAAAATTCAAAGGCAAGGGTGTTTCAGCCTGTGCCACCTGTGATGGTTTTTTCTACAAGAACCAGGTGATCGCCGTGGTTGGCGGTGGTAATACTGCGGTTGAAGAGGCCCTGTACCTGACCAATATCGCGGCCAAAGTGCATGTCGTGCATCGCCGGGAGAAATTCAAGGCGGAAAACATTCTGATCGACCGGCTGATGAAAAAAGTGGACGAGGGCAAGGTGGAGATTCATTGGGAATCAGCGGTCGAAGAAGTGCTCGGTGATCAGTCAGGTGTCACTGGCCTGAAGATCAAGCATGCCATGAGCGGGCACATTACCGACCTTGAGTTGACCGGTGTTTTTATTGCCATCGGCCACTCGCCAAATACACAAATTTTCCAGGGCCAACTGGATCTGGCCGGCGACTACATTCAGGTCAAAAGCGGCACCCAAGGCAATGCGACGGCAACCTCGATCCCCGGAGTCTTCGCCGCGGGCGATGTCATGGACCACGTATACCGCCAAGCCATCACCTCCGCCGGAACCGGCTGCATGGCGGCGCTGGATGCCAAAACCTACCTGGAAATCTTGGAACACAATCAATAAAGTCCCAGATTGATCAACCGTGAGTGTATGTACGAACACATAACAGGGATTTGATATGGACCCGGTGGTTGCGCTGTATACCGTTCTTTTGGCGACCGTTCTGGGGCTCAGCGGTTTTGCACGCTCGGATACGAGACGGCGCGGCCGCGGGTTGCTACTGGCGTCCGTTCTTGCCGGGTTTATCGTCGTCGCCGCCGTCAGTGCTCTGGTCACGGCGACGACCATTCCCGGCATGATTGTGACGGCGCTGGCCGTCCTGTTTTCTGCGCAGGCGGCCACCACGGCGTTCGCGCTGCTCTGGCGTGAAATCCGCACCGAAACCCGTCCACACGGCGCGGCATCGAAAGCCGACACCGAGGACGCGCCATGAATTTCGGCCTGCAAATCGATCTGATTGGCTGGTTCGCACTCGTCACGATTCTGGTCTCCCTCCATGGCCTCAGCCGAGGAAGCAGCTATCGCCTGATCGGCCCGCGCCGAGCAGTGGTGCTGCTTGCGATCACGCTGGTCGCCATGCTGGCTGCGGTGCTTTGGGCCGCTGGAGATAACAATACCCTGCTCGCCGCCATCATGATTCTGCTCGGCGTTGCCGCCGCCCCCTTTTCCGCACGGCGTCCCCGAACGCTACCTCAGCGCGCGGAACAGGACAGCATCCTGAACGGACTCTCGCTCATCACGATTGGCAGCGGCCTGGCGGTTACTTTGCTGGGACTCACTGGCTGGTTCGAAACCAATTACCGAATGGACAACTGGGACCTGCGCCTGATCGCCGTCGTCAGCGTGTTCATTGGCGTCTGGACTTTTGCCTCCGGCCTGATGCTCTGGCTGCGACTCAATGCCTATCTGCCGGAATCGGCGCCCACACAAATGCAGCAACGGGTAGGGTTTGCCGTCCTGGCAATAGCACTGGGCCTGGGATTGCTTGCCGTGCTGTTTCCCAGTCATGCGCGGCTGCTGATGATCGCGATGGTCTTGTTGGCACTGGAGCTGGGTGCACTCTCGGCATTCGGCATCGTCATCACCCGGGCTACCCGAGTGCTCGGGCGCCATCTGGGTTTGCTGGGGGCCGCCATCGCCATGCTGGGCTATGTTCAGGAGAGTTTGTTTTTGCTGGCCATCGGTAGTCTTATCATGGCTGGCGCTATCCAATACCTGTACCTGAGACGCACAATAAAAACACGCGCCTCAGACGCACCCCGCGATCAATCGTGACTCAAATCATCCAGAGTCAGTTCAAACCCCGAAACGAAATTTTCCCGAAAGTAGGCCACCGCGGGTAAATCGGTCATGGCATCCAACTTCGCCAGCAGATATTGCTCCGCGCGCTGAAATTCCTTGTTTCCGGCCCTGCGTTCTTCGATGCACTTGAGATAGGCCGACAGCGAATCGGCCGCCTTGATCACCCGCGCCACTTCCGGTTCGACGCGCTCGGATTCGAGCACCCCGGCAAATGCAGCCTGAAGTTCCTTTGGCAGCAACCCCGTCAATTTACGCTCGGCATGGGCCTCCAGCGCCTTGTACGACTCAAGAATATCCTGACGAAAATACTTGATCGGCGTGGGCAAGTCGCCCGTGATGATTTCAGAGGCATCGTGATACATAGCGACAATCACAATCCGGCCGACATCGTGTTGCTCGCCGAAAAGGTCGTTGCCGATCACTGCCAGGGCGTGTGCAATCATCGCGACCTGCAGACTGTGTTCCTGAATATTCTCGGCCCGGGTGTTGCGCATCAACCCCCAACGGACGATGTATTTCATCCGGGCAATATAGGCAAAGAAATGGCTTTGGTCGGCGGTTGGGTCACTCACTAGGGACATCCTGAATTTTTCCATGGTTGAAATGCGCTTGGGCCGGAAATCCTGCGGCCTGAATTTGCTGCCAGGATCGCACCGCATAACTGTCGGTCATGCCCGAAATCATGTCGGTCAATAACTGCGCCTCCCGATAACGAATGGGCATGGGGTTTTC
>DATKTJ010000086.1:0-22164 GCA_035531235.1 Halothiobacillus sp.
CCTTGATCCGCACGCATGGCTGAAAGATACCCTGGAAAAACTACCCACCTGGCCCAACAGCCGTATTGATGAATTGTTGCCAATCAGGCCGAAGGCATAATCAGAAAATATTTAGTAGGTGAGGCGACTGACCGCTTACCAAAGTTCGCGCTATAAGTTCGCACTATCGGCAGCTTTGCAAAACAATCCAATTCAATCGTCCGGGACTCTACAGATAAGCGAGGAGGAGTGCCCGACGATGCTTTACACTTAGAGCAAAGGATCGTTCAAGGAGGAAAATTGAATGTCTGGATTTGCTGATATTCTCTTATTTGGTTCTGTTTACTTGGTGGAAGATGTCATTCGAGGTGACTATGCCGGTGCCTTAAGAGCATTTCCTTTTGCTATACCAGGCTTCGCTTTGGTCGGGGCATTAATATACGGATATATCAAGCACCCCTTAGAGTACATCAAGGGAACCATGGGGATTGCAACGGGGCTACTTCTAATAGCCTTTATGTGGTACTTCATACTCACTTTCACTGGGATTAATGCTTTCATTCGGGTCATTATCGCGGTACCAGTTTTCTTTTGGGTGCTTTCCCTCATAGGTAAAGTTTTTTTTGGAGAGGGGGGGGATCCACCGAACCCTCCAAAGGAATAGAACGGACGTGTGCATTTTGATTAAGCCATGGGGCACTGGTGGGGCACTAAACTAAATAACATGGCAGTTATCCACAGAACGACACAAAACAAAAAACACACAACAAATTGATTTATAAGTTATTTAGTATTGCGACATGCTGGCGTTTTTTGGTAACTTGGGATTGCAAATCCGCTTACCTCGGTTCGATTCCGGGTCCAGCCTCCACTTATTGATTCGACAACGTCTAATCCTGTACTAAATCCCGTATTCTGGCGGGATTTTTTACGTCTACGCCATCCGAAGACGTCCAATAAGCCTGTGGACATACTGTCACAATTAGCGCCCCCCCTTCTGCTGGAAGTGGCGTTACCGTCACCATTGACATCCTCATCCGCACTGCAAAACCCGCTGGCAAGCCCTACAAGTTTTTCGACACTCAAGGTCTCTACCTTCTGATCAATCCGACCGGAGCACGTTGGTGGCGATTCGATTTACGGCATGACGGTAAGCGCAAGACCCTATCTGTAGGCACCTACCCGGATATTGGACTGAAAGAAGCCCGGCACTGACATAACGATAGGCGCGTCCAGTTGGAACTGGACATCAATTCAGGCATGTTCTGTAAGAACGCAAAATTGTGCAAGCCGATTCATCTTGGTGATTTTGCGCAGGCTCATGTTCACCGACTCGATCGCTTCGTTTTGTTGATACCTTGCGAATCTCGGGTGGGTAGTCGAAGAACGGGGGATCATCCGTGCCCAGTTCCATCGCAAGGAGTGGCAAATGGGCAGATGGGTCTTGTCCCACATGGCGTCGAACACGCCGAGGCGTTGCGCCAACTCATCGACAATAGCGCCGGTGCACACGTGCTTGAGGTCTGCGGCGATTTCCTTGCGCAGCTTCCCGGGCACATAGCTCAGGCTATGCCGCACCATATGAACAATACACAATGAACCACCATTGGGGATAAACCGCCTCAACCGCTTCCGCTATTACGCCAAGGGCTGTTGACATTCAACTTCGGCGACACAAACCCGGTTGCGACCGGCCAGTTTAGCCTGGTACAAAACGTGGTCGGCCCGACGGAACAACTGTTCAAAATCGTCGTCGGCCTGCAGCCCAGCCACACCAAAACTCGCCGTCAGCGGGTGCACATCAGCGATATACACCTGCTGCAACTGTTCAATAATCCGCTCTGCAACGAGCCGAGCGGCACTGAGTTCGGTGTGCGGCAACAACATAACAAACTCATCCCCGCCGTAGCGGCTGAGCAAATCGCTTGGCCGGAGTGAGGACTGCGCCAACTGCGCAATTTGCTGGAGCGCCTGGTCGCCAACTTGATGACCAAACTCGTCATTGATTTTTTTGAAGTAATCAATATCAAACACAATCATCGCCAATGGTTCGTTGTCTTGTTGACTACGAGCAATTTCCAGCGCCGCCCGCTGTATCAGCAGGTCGCGTGACGCAGCCTGAGTCAGGCTGTCGGTAAAAGCCACTTTGCGCAGTTTCAGGTTATCCGCCAGCAGGGTGGGAATGGCGAGGCCAAACAAGGTGTTGGCTGCAATCACGTTGATGGCGAACTGATAGACCATGACATAGTCCATCAAACCCAACAGATGCACCAAGAGTGCAATCAAAAAGCTCGACAGCGCGACACTGATGACATTCAAAAAAGCCGATTCAGAACAGGCGATCCACATATGAGGGATCACCATGAAAAAAATGGCAAAAGCACTGTTCGGTGAGTGCGTGACTTTGGCCAGGAGCATACAAGCGGTCAGCAATAACGCATTCAGCAGCAGTTTCATCACATAACGTGCGCTGAATGTTTGTTGATCTAAACCGGCCATGTTCGCCAGCGGGTACAAAGTGCCCGGCTGCGCCCAGTTCAGCAAGCCAACAAAGAACGGCGCCATGACCATGACCCCCGCCATATCACCAATCCAGAATGGTAACCAGGCCAATGCTACGTCCTTGGCAGGCATCATGTCGGTCATCACCAGCGTCGGCAATACCAGCCAGGTGGCACAGAAGGAACTGACAGCCGCAATCACCAGAAACAGCACAATGATCACGCTGATGTCCAGGTTCCCGCGTTTTATAAGCAAACGCAGTACGTTGGCACCGATGGCATAAGGCAGAATATGGGCAAGACCAAACAGCAGGCCGGCTTTAAGGATCTGGGGTTCACCGAGCGAAATACCGTAAACATGAGCGGTATAAAATGTGCTCAGCACACAACCGGCCAGTAATGCGGGGAGTATCGAAAAACGGAACAACAACAAAGAGGCGAAGGTCAGCCCCGCCGCTGGGAACCAGACACTGGCGTCGTGGGTGTATTCGACCAGCGCGCCAATCTTGAACACTAACAGCCAAAGCAAGAGCAATGCGCTATTGCGCAGCAACCAGGATCGCTGCAACTTGCCGACCCACAACCGTCGATCAGGGTATGGCGTGCGGGTCTGACCTTCAAATTTCACTTACTGCAATTTCCAGTAATACATACAGCCGTCATCACTGCCACCCACCACGGTTTTGCCGTCAGGAGTTAGTGCCATTGGCCAGTTCATAAGCTTGGTGCCATATTGCCATAGTTGCTGACCAGAAAAAGCATCCCGCAGATAGAAATTACCCGGCGATTCTTTTTGACTATTACCGCCGTCCTGTTCATCCGGTTTACCGTCGGTCGCACTGACCAGAGTCGCGTCCCGATCCAGCGTCACCCCTGGATTAACCCCATATTGCACGGGCTGAATCCAGCCCGCTTGCGCCGCCCAAATCGGAAAGTTGGCAATTTCCGATAGGGTTTGAATTGCATCAACCCGGTACAACACTCCGGCATCGCCCTGATTGGCACCGACCACAATAACCACATTTTTTGCTGGGGTTTCGGTGATGGCTATGGCGTAAGCAATATCGAGAGACGCCAAATCCGGTTTATGCACAAAAGCCGTCGATGGTTGTTTTGCCTGAAAAAACGCACAACTGCCATCATGCAGCGCGGCAGCCGCATAAGCGCCATTCTCTGTCGTTACCACGCGCATCACGCCCTGGGCCTGATCATAAAGCGTCACGGCACCGAATTTTCCGCCCTTCACTTCTATTTGCTGCACCAGGCCGGTATAGCAAGGTTGGGCATTGTAGTTGATCCCGCCAACCCAGACCCGGTCGCCCGTAGCGGCCAACACAGCACTGTAACTGGAGTAATTCGTCGGCAAGGGGATGCTGTCGCTCTCTGACCAGAACGGCGTCCCCGAACCGGAAATACCGATAGCATATTGGTACAGCCGTAATTCGTGCTCGAAATCGGCTAACAGCAAAGTGCCGTCATGGGAGAATGTCAGCTGATTGACGCGTGCTGGGAGCTGATTGTCCTGAAACAGGATATCGCCATGACTGGCATCGACGATACACAAAAAGCCGGCGGTTTCGCACGTCTCACCGCCACAAGCGGCAAAGCGTTTGTCAGTACTGACTGCTACCCAGAAAATACCCTGCGTCGAATTGTCGGCTGTCACTGGGACCGACCAGACTTTTGTACCCGTGGCGTCATACCCATAAAAATCAAACTGCCCGATACCAAATTCACTGGATGTACCGCCGACGGTCAACTGACCATCCGGACTGACCGCGACGGAGTTGATCTGTAAACCGGTTTGGGGCGTCACCTGCCAAGTCGGCTGACCACTGACGCTGTATGGTGTTGCAGATGTCATCATGAAGGCCCTTATACATGGAAATTATGGGAATCGCCCGGCAGCAGCGACGTCATCCGGTCTCATCTCTGGTTTGACCGACAATCGTCAAGGTGAATGCGCCTATTATCTGCCAAATGGACCGATTCGGTCATGCACCAGCCGAAGGCATCAACACCGGAGACCTGTGCCACATGCGCCGGGATCAATCGTGGTTTTCGGTCATGCAAGAACTGTTTAGCAAAGTCATGAACGGACTTTGTGCATCCCCTCAGAACAATTGCCTTCCGCGAAATGTGCGACATGCCATTCGCGCTTTGTACCCTGATCGGCAATGCGCGCAAAGCCTCAATCTGGGCAAACGCAGTTGCATGCGCCCCCCTTGGGTACTTCTTGGGTACCTCCTGGATACTTCGGATGCGGGTACAAAAAAATCATTGGAGACCCGCTTTCCGAAAGGAAGCAAATGGAGGAACACCAGTGCCTCAGCCTGCCAACGTAGGACAGGAAAAGTATCATCAGCCCAAGTTGCGCTGTCGAGGATGCACAGATGACCACTGCGCGCGGAGATTCATTTAAATTATTTGGCCGAAACCTTAACGAATGACCAAATCACTATACCCACTCAATCAAAGCCCCGGTAGTGACGGTAACCTTGACCGCAACATACAGAAACAAAAACTGAGTTTTTTATTATCAATCGAATCATCTAGCACCCTATATGGTCCACCGCCAAAAACCGTTCATTCACCCCGCCTCGCGCGGGGGTTTTGTTGCCCCTTGAGGACGAAGGGTCGTGCGGCGTGGTCGCGCGGTCAATGCGGCGGCGCCCACGCGCTCCTCGGCCGTCGCGGGGAACAGCTTTCTGCCGCGTATGCGCTTGGCTGTCGGGTCGCTAGATCCCAGGTTGTACGCTGAAACGATACGCTTGAGCTCTTCCGACAGCTCCGCGATTTCGATACCCAATGCCGCATTGTCGCGACTCAAGCGAGATGCCGTTTCGGTCTGTTTGCTGATTTCGGTGATATTGCGATTCATCTCTTCGGCGACCATGCTCTGCTCCTCGGTCGCCGTCGCAATCTGTGTGCTCATATCACCGATGCGCTGCACCGCCGAATTGATGTACCCCAGGGACTGCTCAGTCGCCGTGGCGCGCTCCTTGACCTGCTCCATCTGGCTGTGTCCCTGCTGCACCGCCTCCACGGCCTCTACGATCCCCCCGCGCAGCTGTTCAATCATGTCGCGGATATCGATCGTCGAGGATTGCGTCTTGGCCGCCAGCGAACGGACCTCGTCGGCCACCACGGCAAAACCCCGTCCATGCTCTCCAGCCCGCGCGGCCTCAATCGCCGCGTTCAGGGCCAGCAGATTGGTCTGATCGGCAATGCCACTGATCAGCTTGACCACATTCTCGATCGCATCACCCTTGGTACGCAGGGTATTGATGACCTTGGCTGTGCCGTCGAGCCGCTCAGACAACTGGTTGATGGCCGCATGCGTCCGCTGCAACTCCTGCTGGCCTTCGGCCGTCTGCTTCTGCGCCTGCTGTACTGCCTCTGCCGTCTGCGCAGCATTGCGGGCCACATCCTGAACGGTGGCAGTCATTTCATGCATGGCTGCCGCCACCAATTCGGTCTGACGGGTTTGTAGTTCAAGCCCTTGCACCGACTGCTCACTGCTGGCAGAGAGTTGATCTGCCACGGACGACAGTGTCACGGAAGACTCGGTGAACTCGCCAATCACCGTGATCAAACGCGCCTGCAACGACTTGGTGGATTCGGTAATCACGCCCACCTCATTACGCCCAAGCACGTCGATTTTCTCACGCAAGACCCCGGATGTGATGTTCTGCAACCAGTGTGCCGTTCGATGTATCGGCGCAAACAGAGAGCGAATGATGTAATACATGGGTAGGGGCCATAGCACGCCGATCAGCCCGATGACAAAACGCATGCTGGAGAGGTGATCCGCCCCCCGAAGCAATAAAATGAAATTGAGGATCTGAAACAGCATCAAACCAATCATGCCGATATTGATCAGCATCAACGCGGAAACATTTCGAAAATGCCGCTTGCGGGGAATGATGGCATCCGGGTTGTCATTCAATTGGCGATAAAGGCGTTCGGCAATCGCAATTTGCGCATTGCTGGGCCGTGTTCGTACAGATTGGTAACCGATGATCTCCGTGCCTTTGTAGATGGGACTGACGTAGGCATCCACCCAGTAGTAGTCGCCATTCTTGCATCGATTTTTAACGAGATTACGCCAGGACTCCCCTTTTTTGAGGGTTTGCCAAAGGTCGGAAAACGCAGCGGGCGGCATATCGGGATGACGGACGGCGTTGTGACTTTTGCCAACCAATTCCTCTCTGGAGTAACCGCTTATGTTAATGAAATTATCATTAACATAGGTTATTACGCCTTTAAGATCGGTCGTGGAGACCAAAAACTCCTCATCGGAAAACGTGACGCCATGCTGCGTGATTGGGCCATTTACTTTCATAAGAAAATCCTTAACGCTTAATTTTAATATATCAACAGGACTGCAACTTGCTCAAAAGTTGATCACGGGGCCCACTCAACATCCATTTTCCAAAAATGTTTAAAACATTTTGTGCGCGAAAGACACGACACTGCGTATATGCCCTAGAATGTTCACTCAAAAGCGAACCAAGTCACAAGCAATAACCATTCCACGAGCAAGGGAATATTTTTGGCAAATTCAGGCCAAAAAATCTTTACAAACGCAACGCCGACGCACCAATTTCCAGCACAGGCATTGATTGGCCGCCCGAATATGAGGCAACCGCGAATCCAAAATTGACATGCGAATATGAATACAGAGAGATGCTGAATAGCGAGATAACATATCGATCACGAGATCATCCGGCATATACACATAAATACGCACATGGATGTCTGAAATTTTCAGTCAATCGATTATATTGACAGTGTCAATATATCTGGCCAGAGGTCTTTGAACATACTTTCCATCAACCGGGAGAAAATGGTCGACACTTGATTTACCCGACCTTGACGCCATCTTGCAATCACCTTTTGTGGAGATCTAAACAATGCAATCCGTCGAAGAATTTCTCGCCTATGCCATTAATCTGGAACGTGAAGCGGCCGACCGTTTTGGACAGCTTGCCGATGCCATGGAAACCTGCGGCAATCATCAAGTCGGCAAGCTGTTCCGAAGGCTTTCCCAATATTCCCGGTTACATCTTGGTGATGCTCAGGCACGCGCGGGTTTTCGCGACTTGCCAGATATAAAGGTGGATGATTTCATATGGCCGGACATGGAAAGTCCGGAGACAGCGGCAATCTGGGCGACCGATCCCTTCATAGGACGAGACGAGGCGCTCAAGGTTGCGCTGGATGCCGAGACAGCGGGTTACGAGTTTTATCAAAACGTGTTTACGAGCACGACAGATCCTGAGATCAAGGCACTTGCAGAAGAAT
Organism: Halothiobacillus sp.; assembly: GCA_035531235.1. Lineage (GTDB taxonomy): Bacteria > Pseudomonadota > Gammaproteobacteria > Halothiobacillales > Halothiobacillaceae > Halothiobacillus. Next base: position 7,788 of record DATKTJ010000086.1, read on the forward strand.
TTGCCGAAGAAGAAAGCGGCCATGTCGACGAACTCAAAAAATGGATCGCCGCGCATGAAGCCGGCCAGCCGTTGCCCGTCGATCAATGAGTAGTGGCCCTGCTACTTAACCAACGCAATGACCCGCGGGATCAATACCAAAATTCCGGCGCGTCATGCAAATAATTTCCCTGACATCGAAAGCCTAAAGCCTATCGATCTCTCGCCGTACGCTCCGCACACAGGCATCGGCGACGGCAAAATTCACCCGACCGCCGGTTGAATGCCCCCAGGTATCGAGCGACGACGCGTTGGTCGATTGACTCGCGCCGATCAGATAGGAATTCATCATGATGGGGGTGGCCGTACGGCCGGTCAGCTTAATGGTTCTTTCTTATACATCCCCGGTCTATCGGGGCTCTGCGCCGTCGGCAGACACTGACCATGCGCATGCGACTGAGCCAGTCTTGCCGGGAAGATAACGCCTGCTTAGTGCATAGCACTTGGCCGTATTGGATGACTAGAGGGCAATACCCGAAAAACTGCAGAACACTGGATAAAAGCCATTTAATTTTGTGTCGCGTGGGCGCTTACTGGTCTCAAGAGTTTGCAAATCTGCTTATATCGGTTCGATTATGCCCCGACAAAAACAAATATTTAACTCGCTTCACGCGGTTTTTTTGTTGTCCCGCGAGATGCTATCGGTCGCCGTGACCTCGAAGCTGAAGACATAATGCCCCGCTCATCTGCAATATTTCTGCCGGCCAGTCTCCTCACCGAGGAATTAGCGTCATTCATCCCGAGGTTATACGCGGAAACGATTCGTTTGAGATCCACCGAGAGCTCGGATATCTGGATACCGAGCGCGGCATTGTCCCGACTCAGAGACATAGCGGTTTCAGTCTGATTTCTGATTTCGGTGATATTACGATTCATCTCTTCAGCCACCATGCTCTGTTCCTCGGTGGCCGTGGCAATCTGGGTGCTCATGTCACCGATATGCTGCACCGCCGAATTGATGTGCCCCAAGGCCTGCTCGGTCGCCGTGGCCCGTTCCTTAACGCTGTCCATCTGACTATGCCCCTGCTGTACAGCATCTACGGCCTCCACAATCCCATCACGCAGCTGTTCAATCATGTCGCGGATCTCGATCGTCGAGGATTGTGTCTTAGCCGCCAGCGAACGAACCTCGTCAGCCACCACGGCAAAACCCCGACCATGCTCACCGGCCCGCGCGGCCTCAATGGCCGCATTCAAGGCCAGCAGATTGGTCTGATCTGCAATGCCGCTGATCAGTTTAACGACCTTCTCGATCGCATCGCCCTTGGCGCGAAGGGTATCGATGGCCTTGGCTGTGCTGTCGAGCCGGCTGGCCAACTGATTGATGGCTGCATGAGTACGCTGCAACTCTTGCCGCCCTTCGGCTGTCTGTTTCTGAGCCTGCTGTACCGCTTCGGCAGTCTGAGCGGCATTCAGCGCCACGTCCTGCACGGTGGCTGTCATTTCGTGCATTGCGGCCGCCACCATCTCGGTCTGACGGGTTTGCTGCTCCAGTCCCCGGACCGACTCCGCGCTACTGGCCGAGAGTTGATCGGCGACGGACGACAGGGTCACCGAGGATTCGGTAAATTCACCAATCATCGTAATCAGGCGCGCCTGCAACGATTTGGTCGACTCGGCAATCAAACCCACCTCATTGCGCCCAAGTACGTCGATCCGCTCGCGTAAGACGCCGGAGGTCATATTCTGCAACCACTGCGCCGTTCGATGAATCGGTGCAAACAGGGAGCGAATGACGTAATACATCGGCAGCGGCCAAAGCACACCGAGGAATCCAATGACAACACGCATGGTGGAAAGGTTATCCGCCCCACGGAGCAGAAGAATGAAGTTGAGGATCTGAAACAACATCAAGCCGATCATGCCGATATTGATCAACATCAACGCAGAGAGATTACGAAAACGCCGCTTGTGCGGAATGACGGCATCCGGATTGTCATTCAATTGACGATAAAGTCGTTCGGCTGCTGCAATTTGCGCATCTGAAGGCCGAGTCCGCACGGATTGATAACCAATAATCTCTTTTTCTTTGTAGAGGGGGCTGACATACGCATCCACCCAGTAATAGTCCCCATTCTTGGTGCGATTTTTAACAATATTCCGCCAGGACTCCCCTTTCTTAAGGGTTTGCCACAGGTTGGCAAAGGCAGCGGGCGGCATATCTGGGTGGCGGATGATATTGTGATTTTTGCCAATCAATTCCGCTTTGGAGTAACCACTGACATGGATAAAGACATCATTAGCATACGTGATGATGCCTTTGAGATCTGTTGTCGAAACCAGAAATTCCTCATCGGAAAATGTGACACCCATCTGCGTGACCGGAACATTTATTTTCACAAAAAAATCCTATGTAAATATTTATCGACAGACGTGCGCACTCCCGAAACACCCTTAGGAAGATCTCACCCCCTCCTCAAAAAAACGTCGTATCGGCCTAACTATCCTTTAAGGGATTAAAACGACAGGTGTGGTAGGGGTTGAATCACGCACGAATGTGCCCAAAAGGCAGAACAACGCCAAATATAACAAATATACTTACAATTTATAAGGGTATATGGGGGTTGGCGTATTCAATCAGGAAATGCTAGATGCAGACTTGTATCACTCGCTGTCAGCGATCGGTATTGCTGGCAAAACCGTGAATAGTGGCGGACAAACGCCATATGTTCTCGCGGTCGCTGAATCTGATCAAAAGGCAAAGCCGGATTCGGTTTGCGGTTTCTAGGCTGGGAGAAGATACACACCATTTCGTCCCGCATCCTTGGCGCCATAAAGCGCCCTGTCTGCACGGATAAGCAGATCCCGGAATGAGGTGCAGCTTTGCGACAGGGTGGCCACGCCAATACTGACGGTCACGGACAAGACCAGCTTGTCACTGGCGGCAATGGGTAATGCGGCCACAGACGCACACAGCCTTTCGGCGAGCTGATAGGCGTGGTTTTCACCGGTTTCCGGCAGGATAAGGGCGAATTCCTCGCCGCCGATCCGTCCCACGATATCGACATCGCGCCGCACGCTCCTCACACAGGCATCGGCCACGGCGCAAATCACCCGATCGCCTGTTGGATGCCCCCAGGTATCGTTTACCTGTTTGAACAGATCGATATCCACGACCAGCAACGAGAGCGGGTGCCCCAAACGCATCGCCCGCTGCGACTCACTGACGCCAACTTCCATGATATGACGCCGATTGGCTATCCCGGTGAGCGGATCGGTGCTCGACAGCGATTGCAGCATGAGATTCATCTTCTCAAGCAGTGCGTTCTGCCGCACCAGTTTTCGATTGGCGGAGGCAAGTTCCGATTCACGCCGCTTGCGGTCATCGATGTTGAAAGTCACGCCGATGAAGCGCTGTCCCGGTTCTGCATGACCACGATCCATGATCTTGCCATAGTTGGCAAACCAGACCCATCGACCATCTTTTGCCCGAATCCGGAACTCACAGCGGTATTGTGCGCTACGCCCTGTCACATGATCGTTGACTGCTGCCTTGATGCTCGGAACGTCATCAGGATGAACAATCTTAAAAATGGCATCAACGTAAGAGACCGCCTCATCTTCGCTATAGCCCAACTCGGCGAAGATCTTGGTCACCTTGCGGGTCACCTCCCCCGTCACCAGATTATTTTCCCATAGATCGAGGCCCGCGGCCTCCAACGCCAGTTCCAGTCGCTCCTTGTTGATGTCCGATTCATTCATGCAAAGCAATCAACCCTATATTGACGAGGTCGACGCTACGGAACAAATCGGAAAACAAGGCAGTCACTCCATGTGCATGGAGGTATACGAATTGGTTTGAAACTTTCCTATCAGAGACGGAATCATTCAACCCATACTCCAGACTGACCATGTCTCATTCCTTTTTCGTTTACTCACAGGAAAACGGGCAAAAAACCGAGTCTAATTCGTGGTATTAAATCCCACGCAAACATGACTTATATCTTTAATTTTAAATATCTTATCCTGAATCATTCGGAAAGCGCACTCAAAACAATCTACGAAAGTGATCACCTGTCGGGGTGAGCATCCTGGTTACTTTCCAGCCGGAATCGACCGCCACATATATGGCATTCCGCCAAATCAGATCGCCATCAAATATTGAATGGTGATAAGTCTTACCGCGCATCGTCAAGGCTGGCTCCATGCTTGTCGGTCTTGTCCATCGAATCAGCCTTGACGGGTAAGCCAGCAGGGCCACCGTCCGCCTCGATCCGCAGGTGGCGGGCATCGATATCCGCCAGTAGTTGCTCATGAACGGCCTGTGCTATGTCGCCGCGCTGCCTTGCATCCATGAGCCGTCCCTGCTCAAATTGCAGCAGTCGACGCCGAAGTTGCGACAAGTCCTCCTTGAACCGCAGGTCGTCGTCAATGTTCACCTCGGATAACGCGGCATTTGCAGCCGCCATGGACTGACGATATTCCGCCTCCAGCGTATCCAGCGTCGCCGGATCAACCAGACTGGCCGTGCGCAGGCGACCGATTTCCACCAGAACATCCGTGGCAAGACGAAGCCGGGTGCGCGCCACCTCGTAGGCCAGCAAGGCATCCCGCTCGCCCAGCAGACCGAGATGACGCGCCAGTCCCGTCATGCTCAGCCCCTGCACCAGGATCGAGAGCAACACGAAGCCAAACACCATATTGATGATCAGCTCACGAAGCGGCAGATCCTGCGGCAGACTCAGCGCCAGCACCATCGACAGGGCACCCCGCAGCCCGCCCCAGGTGAGCAGGACACCCCAGGATGGGGGAATGCGGGCCGCCGTCAGGCTGAGCAGGGAAACCGTACCGAAAATCACGCCCCCCCGAGCCAGCGTGACCACGATCCAGGACAGGAGAATCAAGGGCCATACCGCCAGAAGCGACGCCGGGTGGATTTCAAACCCCATGAGCAGAAATACCAGGGAATTGAGCGCGAACCCCATGTATGCCCAAAATGCATGTGCAGCGACCCGTGTGGTCGGCGACATAGCCGTTCGCGCCGCATAATTCCCGCAAATCAAACCGGCCGTCACCGTACTGATGACGCCGGAAAATCCCAGTTGATCCGCAATCAGGAAGGATCCATAAGCGGCAACCGTGGTCAGGGTGATTTCAACCATGGCATCGTTGACCCGCTGCATGGCCAGCGACACCAACAGCCCGACCATGCTCCCCACCAGAATCCCACCACCCACCACGCGACCAAAATCAATGGTCATGCTGCTCACGGAGGTCGAACCCTGCGCCAACACGGCAAGAATCAAACCGAAAAAAACGATCGCCGTACCGTCATTCAGCAGGCTCTCGCCTTCAAGAAGCAAGGTCAGTCGCGGCGGCGCATCCAGACGTCGGAACAGCGCGACCACGGAAATGGGATCCGTGGCCGCCACGGCGGCACCGAATACCAAGGCCAGCGGCCAACTCACCTCGGGAAAGTAAGTCCCCAGTACGATATGGAATGCTTCACTGGCATACACCAGCAAGGCAGCCGTCAGCCCGATACTGACAACCACACCGGGCAGGGCTAGTCCCAGAACGGCCAGCCAGTCGCGCCGCAAACGTTCGAAATTCAGGTTGAAGGCGGCCTCGAAAATCAGGCCGGGTAGAAAAATCATGAACAGCATGTCACGCGTCAATAACGGGGCATGCACCAGTTGTAGCGCGCCCAGGGCTAGCCCCACCAGCACCAGGGATACTGTATACGGAATGCGTAGACGTCGCGAGGCCACAGCGACAGCGGATGCGATCACAAATAAAAGAATGATGGTCGGTTCCGCTTCCAAAAGATTCGCCCTCTACAACAGTCATCCACATGCTCATAAGGTAAGCCCGGCGGTTTTCTGCCCCTGCCGTCGCGGACTCTGTCAGGGCAAATCCTCGGTGTGATGTTGCTCCAAGGTCAGACCATGACCTTCGACCCGCAGCGACCAAGTGGCGAAAAGGCCCATCAGGCTGACTCCCACCATCAGTCCGAGCACGGTGGGCACGCCCATATCGGTTTTCACGATCGGCAAGGTAAATACGCCCAAAGTCGCCCCCACCTTGGCCGTCGAAGCCGCAAAACCCGCTGCCGTCGCGCGGGCCTGGGTGGGAAAAAGTTCGGCAGGCAAAATATAGGTCGTACTGTTCGGCCCCATGTTCATGAAGAGGTTGAACAGGACAAAACCCGAGACCATCAAGACAAGATGCGCCTCTGCCCCGCCGGATAACAGGGTACTGACCAACAATACAGACATGCCTGCCGCCATGCCCGCAAATCCGACCAACTGCATGCGAATGCGCCCATATCGGGCCACGGCCCACAAACCCATCACGAAACCGACGACCAGAAACAGATCGATCATACCGGTGCCACGAGCCAACGATTCGACTGCCCCCAGATGGGTTTGTGCCCCATTCCCAAAGTGCATCGAGGCAAGCAGTGTCGCGGTGAACAGCCCCACGCCATAAGTCGCAATATCCATCAGAAACCAGGGCACGGTACTAAGCAACGTTCGACGCAGATAGACGGGACTGAACAGCAGCGCATAGCCCGTGGCCGGGGTTTTCCGGACCATCTTTTTGGTGACGTGATGCACCGTTCTCCCCAAACGGGTGGCCAACGATTCAAGCATCTGTCGATCCTCGGGTATCAACCAGGACAAGGCATGCACGGCTTCGCGGTTACGCCCCTGCCCCATCAGCCACCGAGGACTTTCCGGCAACTGAAGTCGCGCAACCAGAAACAAGGCGGCGAACACGGCTTCGCCGGCAAAAAACAGGCGCCACGCCTGATCGGAGCCACTCAGATGCAGGAGACCGATCGACAGCACGGCGGCCAGAACCATCCCGACCGATTGACTGGCGATGGTCGCCACCATCATGCGGCTTCGGCTTTTGTGCGGCATGCATTCGGCGACATAGCTGCTGCTCACCGGGAAATCCATGCCGATACTGATGCCGACCACCAACTGGGTGCCGATCAGCAGCCAGGGATTCCAGGCCAGCGCCGAAAACAGGCCGGCCAATCCGAGCAAGCCCATGTCCAGCAGAAAAACCGATTTCCGCCCCACCCGATCGGCGAGCCAGCCACCGGATACGGCACCGATCGCCGCACCCATCACCAGCGCAGCCCCGAGCAAACCGGTCTGCATCGCACTCAGCCCCAGGGTTCGATCCAGCAGCGGAATCGCCAGACCCAACATGAATACCGACAGCCCATCCAGCAACGTACCCCCGGAAGACAGGGCCCAAGCCAGATAATGGGGCAATCGCAAGGGCGACTTGTCCAGCAATGCAATCAGCTGCTGGTGGTCGGGATGGACGGATGCGTGAGCATCGTGGCCGCTCGCCTGAACGCGGGGGGTGGTTGTGGCGGCAATCGCACTCATCGTCAGGCGTGGGGCATCTTTGGCGGGCTCATGACAGCAACTGATCGGGCCGGATCAGATGCTCATGCAGCGTGGACAGCATGCGGGCCGCATCGGCGCCCGCCACGACCCGGTGATCACAGCTCAGCGTCAGCCGGGTCAGACCGTCCGTACCCGGCGCCGCAACCGCCAGGATGGCGGTTGCCCCCAAGGGAACAATGGCATCGAACTGGACGATTTCCGGGAACGGTCCAAGATTGGACAGATAGAACGTTGCGCCTCGGTAGTCGGTTGGTACAAGCCGGCGCGTATTCACCTTGTCCTTCAGAACCTGCCAATCTGCCGCCAACTCGGCCACCGGACGGGTGGCTTGCCGCAAAATTGGTGTGATCAGGCCATCCGGCGTATCTACGGCAATGGCAATGTCGATGCGCTTGCGCCGCGCCACGCCGCCGACGGTCCAGCAGTCATTGAAATCCGGATGCGCCTGAAGGGTCAGCGCGCAGGCCCTCGCCAGCAGGAGGGTGAACGAATACTGTGCGGCGCGAGCGGCCTCTGCAAGCGGCTTGAGATCCACCGCGATGCCGACACGAAAAGTTGGGGTCTGCAGGCTCTTCGCCACGTTTTCAGCCATGGCGGCCTTGAGGGGACTGGGTCGTTCGATATGATCGACCGGACCGAGATCCGGATGGGGCGAGCGGGCGCCCAGCGCCATGGCCAAGACCTGCGCAGCAGTAATCCGACCGTCCGACCCCGAAGAAATCGATGTCGGATCGACCCCGAGTTCCACGGCTAATTCATGGGCCAGATCCCGCGCAGGCGACGATAGCCCCGCGGTTGATGGCTGATCACGATCCGAGGGACGAGCCGGGTTATGGATCTGGCTACGCGCATTGAGTGCGGTGGCCACAACCGGGCTGACTGCGGGCTGGATGGGTGCCTGTTCGGCCGCGGTAGGGACAGACTCCACTGAGGCAGACGCCGATCCCGAGCGAGACGTCGGCTCGGCAGGCGCTGCCGATGAAGGCTGGGACTCGGGCTCGGGCGGAACGCGAACAGGCATCTTTGGCGTTGGCGTTGGCGTCGGTGTCGGTGTCGGTGTCGGTGTCGGTGTCGGTGTCGGTGTCGGGGATGATGTCACCGCAGCATCCACCTCGGCATGGTCATCGACGATCCAGGCGATGGTGGACTTTACAGGCACATCCGTATCGACAGACGCCAGCGGGCCAGCGAGATAACCCGCCTTGAATGCCTCGACGTCCATGATGGCCTTGTCGGATTCCACCTCGGCCAGCACATCCCCCACCTGGATGGCATCGCCTGGCTTCTTGAGCCAGCGTGCGAGGCGACCGGTCGTCATCGTATCGGACAACAGCGGCAGAATAACGGGCGTCTTGCTCATGCTCGATCCTCCTGAGGAATACGCTGGCCACGTACCAACGCTTGCGCGGCGACCGCGATGTCTTCGGGCTGCGGGATGATTTGCTGTTCCAGGGTCTTGTTATAGGGGTTGGGCAGATCCAGCGCCGCCACCCGCAGCGGCGGTGCCTGCAGCGCGTGGAAGCAACGCTCGGTCAGGCTGGCCGCGATCTCTGCGCCGGCCCCGGCAAATCGGCAGTCTTCCTCCGCAATAAGCAGAAAGCCGGTCCTGTTGACCGAATCGACACAGGTCTGCCAGTCGATGGGGCTCAGCGAACGCAGATCGATGACTTCAGCATCAATGCCCATTCCTGCGAGTTGTTCGGCTGCGATCAGCGCCTGATTGGCCATGCGGGAATAACTGACGATCGTCAGATCGTGGCCCGACCGCCGCACGATGGCACGGTGCGGCGGTGGCGCGTCGGCCAGTTCGTCGACCGGGCCCTGCTCGAAATTAAGCAGTTCATGTTCCAGCACGATCACGCAGTCATCGGCGCGAATCGCCTGACGTAGTTGCCAGTAGGCATCCTGCGGCGTAGCAGGCACCACGATACGCAAACCGGCCACGTTCATCAGGGTGTGTTCCAGGCGTTGTGAGTGCTGGGCGGCCAGTTGATGGGCCGTACCGCCGGGCATGCGGATGGTGAGCGGCATGGCGTATTGCCCGCCGGACATGAACGGGATCTTAGCCGCCATATTGATGATGGCATCCAGGGCCAACAGGGCGAAATTGACGGTCATGATCTCCACGACAGGGCGCAGGCCTGCCATGGCTGCGCCCACGCCCAACCCCGTGAAACTGCCTTCCGAGATGGGGGTATCCCGTACTCGCTGGGCGCCATACCGGGCATAAAGCCCTTCGGTGACGCGGTAGGTACCGCCAAACAGGCCAACATCCTCACCCAGCACGATCACGGTATCGTCAGCTGCCATTTCCGCATCGAGGGCACGATTGAGTGCCTGCCAGTACGTCAGGTTTTCCATGATCATATCCCTCTTAAACGAGTGCCTGATGCGGCCAATTGGGTTGCAGGGCGTGCCAGGCGTCCTCCAGCGTCGGATCGGCCGCCGCCTGGGCATATTGCACGGCATCCTCGATCTCCTGCTGGATTTCAGCCTCCAGCGCTTCGAGTCCCTGCGTATCCAGATGGCCATGATCGAGATAGCGACGGCAGAGGGTTTCACAACTTTCGAGGCCCAGGGCATGCAACGTCTCGGGATCTGGATAGTGCAGGGAAAGGGAGCGCATTTCCGCGGCGATGGGATCCTGAGCCGTGTACATCGAGACCTCGGCGGCAGAACGATAAGTACCGGGATCGGCCATGGAGTGTCCCCGATAACGGTAGGTTTCGAACTCCAGCAACCGGGGTCCCTGTCCGGCGCGCACCTGTTCCAGCGCTGCCCGGGTTTGGCGATAGGTCGCTTCCACATCCATGCCATCGACCTTTTCAGCCGGAATGCCATAACCCCCCGCACGCTTGTAGACCTCGGTCACGGCGGAATGACGATGGATCTCGGTACCGATCTGGTAATGGTTGTTCTCGCAGACAAACAGCACGGGCAACTGCCATAGCGCCGCCATATTGAGCGATTCGTGGAATGTCCCCTGATTGACGGCCCCATCGCCGAAAAAGCAGATCACCGCCTCGGGCAGGCCCCGCAGCATGACCGCATAAGCCGCACCGATGGCCACCGGATAGGTTTCACCGACGATGGCATAGCCGCCCATAAACCGGTGTTCGGCATCGAAGAGATGCATGGAGCCGCCCATGCCCCCCGAACAGCCCGTCCGTTTGCCGAACAGCTCGGCGACGATTGCCCGCATGGAAACCCCGGCAATCAGGGCATGAATATGCTCGCGATAGGTGCTGACGATGTAATCGCCGGGTTCGGCCGCATGCAGCACCCCCACGGCCACGGCTTCCTCACCCGGATACAGATGCAGGAACCCGCCGATATTGCCCTGGGTGTATTCCTGGGCCAGACGCTCCTCCAGGCGGCGCGCACGCAACATGTCCCGCAGGAACTGGATGGGTAATTCTCGTTCCATCTTGACTCCTCCCGATTGGGTAGATTTTGGCGGCGGGCATGACAGAGCCCCACGCCATCGATTCATCTCGCCGCGCGGATTATTGATCCCAGAGAATCCGGTGCTCATCCAGGGGAATGGCCGCCAGCGGGTGGTACGGCAACACCCGCACCGTATAGTCTTCGGCAGGGCGAAGCGTGCTGACGACGCCCTCATAGTGAAAGCCGTTCACGGCACCGGGCAGGGGCTCGGTTCGATCAAGCACGTGGCGTTCCGGGGCGGCATCCTCGCCGATCGGGTTCGCAAACAACTGCACACAGACATCGTCAACCTGCAAATCATCCAGAAACACCTGAACATCGGCCTTCAGCCCACCGTCTTCCTCGACCAGGTTGACCCCGCCGATGCGCACGGCTGGCCAATGCGTCTCGATGCGTCGCGACCATTCCTGAAGCGCCCGCGCGGCCTGCCCCCCATCCGCCATCCGGTTTCCCAGCGCCCGAGCGGCCGGCAGATAGTACTGTTCGACATAGGCACGCAGCATGCGGTTGGTAGAGTAGACCGGCGTGAGATGCGCCATGCTTTCCCGTACCCGTGCCACCCAACGCTCGGGGATTCCCCGTGCGTCCCGTTCATAAAAATCGGGAATGACGGATTCCTCGATCAGACGATAGAGCGTCTCGGCTTCCTGTCGATCCCAGACCGGGTCAGAATCATGCTCCGCGCGGTCGCCCAGCGCCCAACCCACGTTCGGGGTATAAGCCTCGGCCCACCAACCATCGAGCTCGGACAGGTTCAGCCCGCCATTGACCAGCACCTTCATGCCACTCGTGCCGCTGGCCTCCCAGGGACGACGCGGCGTATTGATCCAGACGTCGACGCCCTGTACCAGTTCGGCGGCGAGCGCCATATCGTAATCCTCGACGAAAATAACATGCCGACTGAGGGCCGAGTTCTGCCGGATGAACTCGACCCACTGGCGGATCATGGCCTGCCCGGGACCATCCTTGGGATGCGCCTTGCCCGCCAGCACCAGTTGCACGGGATGATGGGCATCGCCTAGTAGTCGCGCCAGTCGCTCCGGTTGTTCCAGCAACAGGTTAGGCCGCTTGTAGTTGGTAAAGCGGCGGGCAAATCCCAGGGTCAGCGTATTGGGATCGAGCAGGTTGACCGATTCCTCGATCCAGTCGTGGGGTTCGCCCCGGTTGGCGCGTTGCCGGGCGATACGGGTCCGCAAGGCCCGAATCAGGCCATGTCGCTGTTCGGTACGAAAATTCCACAACGTATCGTCATCAAGCAGTTCGATCTTGTCTGCCACCGGCTTGATTTCACCACCCCAGCGATCCTTGCCGCAGGCCTGCGTCCACAATTCGTCGGCGACCCGAGAATCCCAGGTCGGTGTATGCACGCCATTGGTGATGTGACCAATCGGCACATCAGTCAGCGGCCAACGCGGAAACAGCGGCGAGAACAGCGCTTGCGACACGCTGCCATGCAAACGGGAAACGCCAAAGGCGGCCCCACTGGCACGCAGGGCGAGATAGGCCATATTCAACGGCTCGTTCACATCACCCGGTGTGGCGCGACCCAGATCGAGCAGCGACTCAAGCTCAATGCCCCACTGAAGGGCGTAAGGGCCGAGATACTGTCGGGCCAGTGACGGATCGAACCGGTCAAAGGCGGCCGGTACCGGGGTATGGGTTGTAAAAACGTTCCCGGCCCGCGTGGCCCGCAGTGCCGTGGCAAAATCCATATCCAGACGATGCATGTCATGCGCGGCCCGTTCAAGCACCGCCAGCGCGGCGTGCCCTTCATTCAGATGACAAACGCGAACCGGCAGTTTCAGCGCTTCCAGCAAACGCCAGCCGCCGATACCGAGAATGATTTCCTGCTCCAGACGGGTTTCGTGATCTCCGCCATAGAGCTCGCCGGTGATGCCGCGATCGCGCGGATTGTTGACGGGATGGTTGGCATCGAGCAGATAGAGATGCATCCGTCCGACCCGGACATCCCAGCAACGAAGCTGAAGTGTTCGTCCCGGCAACTCCACCTGAACCCGCAGCCAGCTCCCAGTCGCGTCACGCAAGGGCAAAATCGGCAACATGGCGGGATCGTTGAACGGGAAGTAGGCGAGCTGCTCGCCGTTGCTGTTGAGCGCCTGACGGAAGTAACCCTGCTGATAGAGCAACCCCACGCCCAACACCGGCACACCCAGATCGCTCGCAGTCTTGAGGACGTCCCCAGCCAGAATCCCCAGCCCTCCCGAATAGATCGGCAAGGACTCGCTCAGGCCGAACTCCATGCTGAAATAAGCGACCAGACCGAGTTCGTCCCGCTGGTCGATCTGATCGAACCAGGTGGCTGCGGCCAGACTGTCTTCCCGTTCCTTGATGATGCGCCGGAATTCGGTCAGGAATGATTCGTCCTGCGCCAGCGCATCCAGCCGCTCACGAGAGGCACTTTGCATGATGAGCCAGGGATTGCCCGTCGCTGCCCAGAGATCCGGATCGATCAGGCGCCAGAGTTCGTCGGAGGCATGGTTCCAGCTCCAGCGCAAATCCAGCGCCAGATCAGATAGCGCTTCCAGACTGGCCGGCAGCTCACGCGGCAAATACGGCTTGAGATCGATCATGCAAGGCACCTCTGATTCGGTATAGCCCGGATGTTCTTACCGGGCTCACGCCGCAAGTTTTTGATCCGAAACACCCGGACCTGGATCGTTACAACGTCATTTCATCCCCTTTTTGCGGCATGCTGACCTGGGTATCGGTCAACAAGCCGGCAAACGTGCGCATGGCCTTTTCCTCACCATGCACGAGGATAGTTCGCGCCGGTTTCAGCGCGCCATGCCAGGCGAGCAGCTCTTCCTGATCCGCATGCGCGGAAAACCCATTAATCGTGTAGAGGTGTGCGCGAACGGGGATTTCCTCGCCAAACAGTTTTACCCGCTTGGCTCCGTCGATCAGGATGCGCGCCAGGGTACCCGGCGCAGCAAACCCGACGAAGACCACGCTGGAATCCTTGCGCCAGAGGTTGTGCCGCAGATGGTGCCGCACCCGCCCGCCGGTGCACATACCCGATCCCGCCATGATCACGGCGCCGCCCACCAGGCGGTTGAGCGCGATCGAATCAGCCGTCTCGCGGACAAACCGCAGGGCGGGCAGCGCGAAAGGATCATGACCTTTCTCGAACAGGGCAGATGCCTCGGCGTCGTAGCATTCGGGATGGCGGCGAAAAATCTCGGTGGCTGAAATCGCCATGGGCGAATCCAGAAATACCGGCAGATTGTGCGGCAGTCGCCCCGCGGCAATGCCTTCGCGCAGGTGATAGAGGATTTCCTGTGCCCGCTCAAGCGCAAAGGTCGGCACGATGACGTTGCCCCCCCGTGCAAAGGTTTCAGTGATGGCTGCGTAGAATTCCTCGATCGAGGGATCGAGCGGCTTGTGCTGGCGATCGCCGTAGGTCGTCTCCATGACGACCGTATCGGCATGTGGTGGAATCTGCGGATCCCGCAGGATCGGCCGGCCCTTGTTACCCAGATCGCCGGAGAAAATGATGGA
>DATKTJ010000087.1:0-23441 GCA_035531235.1 Halothiobacillus sp.
CTGCCGTTGACGATGCAGCCCACGGAGCGCGAGACAGACGCCACCCATGGCTTAACGCTGTCGGCTGAACCGGGGCGTTATATCTATGTGCGGATCGGGCAGGGGCTCAGTGGCTTCGGCGGTTATCTCTTGGGTAAACCGCAGACCTTTATGCTCCAGGTCCCCCCTTATCCGCAGATGCTGAAATTTCTGGGGCAAGGGTCGCTGCTCTCGATGAGTGGTGATCATCGAATTTCGGTCGTCGCCCGCAACATGCCGGGAATGCGTGTCAGCATCGCCCAGGTATTGCCGCATCAGATTCAGCATCTCGTTGCCTTTAATCAAGGCAATTTCGAGCACCCGTTGCTGGGTATCGGCCCCGACCATCTGACCGAGCGTTTTGTCGAGACCCAAACGCTGCCGAACCAAGATCCGACAAAATCCGTGTATACCGGTGTCGATCTCAGCCAATTTCTCGGCAGTGGCAAGTCCCGTAAGCGTGGGGTATTTTTGGTTCGCGTGACTCCTTGGGACCCGACAACGGACCCACAAGAGAACCCCGGTGACACGACGGACGACAACAGTCCGTTCAATGCCAATAGTGGTGGCATGTCGAATGATGAATCGAGCGATGCGCGTTTGATCGTGGTCACGGATCTTGGATTACTGGTGAAACGGGCGCTGGACGGCAGTTTTGATGTGTTCGTGCAGTCGATCCACAGCGGTCAGCCGGTCAGCCAAGCGGTCGTGAGGGTAATTGCAGAAAACGGACAGACCCTGATTTCCGAGACCACCGGTGCGGACGGACATGTCCATTTTGCGTCACTCAAGGGCTTTTTGCGTGAACTCAAGCCGGTGATGTTTACCGTCAGCCATGTGGATGCCCCGCCTGCGAGTGGATCGGCAGGGACAGGTTCCGATGCACCCGAAACGGATTTCTCATTCCTGCCCATCGGGTCCAGCGACCGTCAGCTGAATTACAGTCGATTTGATATTGGGGGCGCCCCAAGCGCAGAAAGTGGCGGTGAGCTAAGCGCTTACCTGTTCTCGGATCGTGGGCTGTATCGTCCTGGTGACGAGTTCCATATCGGCATGATTCTGCGGGCGGCAGATTGGAAACAGAATATTTCCGGTGTTCCCCTCATGCTGGAGCTGGTGGATCCGCGCGGCATGACAGTGACCAAACAGCGCGTCACCCCCGATCAGAGCGGGTTCATGGCGTGGCAGTACACCCCAGACGAAACGGCGCCCACCGGTTCCTGGGCGGTGAATCTTTACCTGATCAAAAATAATCACATCGACACCCTGTTGGGGTCGACCTCGGTCATGATTCGTGAATTCGAACCGGATCAGACCCGGGTCAGTGCCCATTTACAACCCGATGGTGGTGCTGGCTGGATCAAGCCGGCCGACCTGCATGCGCTGATTCAGGCCGACACGCTCTATGGCACCCCGGCCGCGAATCGCCGCGTGACGGCCACCTTGACGCTGCGTCCGGCTTTCCCCGCGTTTCCGGCTTTCTCGGATTACCATTTCTACGATCCGCACCGCGCCAAGGAAGGCTATACCGAAACCCTGCAGACCCAAACGACGGATACCAAGGGCGCGGCCGACTTCCCGATCGATCTGTCCAGTTTTGCCAACGCCACCTATGACCTGCGTTTTTACGCTCAGGTGTTTGAACCCAATAGTGGGCGTAATGTGGCCTCTGCAGCGTCCACGCTCGTATCGAGTGCGGATTATCTGATCGGGATCAAGACCGATGGGCCGATGGATTTCATTCCGCGCGACACCCCGCGCAAGGTCAACATTCTGGCCATCGATCCCCAGGTGAAATCACTGGCCGTTCATGGCCTCAAGGCCGTGATCCTGGCCCGGCGATATGTGTCGGTTCTGACCCGACAGCCCTCCGGCTTGTACCAGTACGCGTCAAAACTCAAGGAAACGCCGATCGATACGCAGCCGCTCGACATTGCTGTCGGTGGGAGTGATTTCAGCCTGCCGATCTCAACACCGGGCAGTTATGCCCTGGTCATCGAGTCGGCAGAGGGCGAGAAACTCAACCGGATTGATTTTGCGGTGGCCGGTAATGCCAACGTCAGCCGTTCTTTGGAACGGAATGCCGAACTGCAACTGTCTCTGAACAAGAAGGACTTTGCGCCTGGGGAAACGATCGATGTGGCCGTGCGTGCGCCGTATGCCGGGAACGGCCTGATCACGATCGAGCGCGACAAGGTGTATGCCTGGACGTGGTTCCACAGCGATACGGCCAGTTCAGTGCAGCACATCACCGTACCCAAGGGTTTTGAGGGGAACGGTTATATCAATGTCCAGTTCGTTCGGGATCCATCCTCCAGCGCCATCTACATGAGTCCGTTGAGTTATGGCGTTGTGCCGTTCTCGGTGAATTTGGGCGCGCATCGCGCACCGATCACGCTGAAGGTGCCGAGTCTGATCAAGCCGGGCCAAACCCTCGACATCAATGTCCATACCGATGCGCCGACTCAGGTTGCCGTGTTCGCCGTCGATCAGGGCATACTTCAGGTGGCCGGGTATGAACTCAAGGATCCGTTGGATTATTTTTTCCGTAAACGGATGCTCCAGGTCAGCACCGCGCAGATTCTGGATCTGATCCTGCCGTCCTTCGATCAGTTCACGAAAATGGCCACGCCGGGTGGGGATGAAGATTCCCTGCGCAAGCAGCAATTGAATCCCTTCCGGCGCAAGCATGAAAAGCCGGTGGCCTATTGGTCAGGGATCACGACGGTTCAAGGTGACCATACCTTCCACTATGTCGTCCCTGATCGATTCAATGGTGCGCTCAAGGTCATGGTGATGGCCGTCTCGCCGCAGAAAATTGGTATTGCCCAGGCCGACACCACAGTGCGCGGCGACTTCGTGCTGGCGCCCAATTTGCCGACGGCCGTTGCCCCCGGTGATGAATTTGATGCCAGCGTGAATGTCGCTAACAATCTGCAGCGTGAAAAAGGGGCGGCGAATCCCCCGGTGCCTGTGTCCGTTCAGCTGGTGACCGACTCTGCCTTCGATGTCTTATCCGGTACTCGCCAGAGGGTTGATTTGGCCTCGGGGCAATCCGGGGTTGTGACTTTCCGCCTGCGTGCGCGGGAATCGCTGGGCTCAGCCCATCTGCAGTTTTTTGCCCAGTATCAGGACAAGCAGGCCACGCGCGGCATGGATATTTCCGTGCGTCCCTCCGTTCCCTTCCAAACCGCCTTGCAGGTCGGTTCAGTGAAATCGGGCGAGGATGTTGCCATCACGCCATTGCGGGATCTGTTTGAAGCGCGCTCGACCCGTCAGGCAGCGATTTCCTATCTGCCGCTTGTTCTCATGCGGGGACTGGGTGCTTATTTGGAGAACTACACGAACTACTGCACCGAGCAGACGATCAGCGCGGCAACCCCTGCGCTGATTGTGGCCACGCAGCCGGAGTTTGCCCGCCATCCCGGCGATGCGCGCCGGGCGGAACCCTCTGTATTACGGGCCCTGGCCACACTGCGCAGCCGCCAGAATTCCGAAGGGGGCTTCGGTGTCTGGTCGGCCACTCCTGTCTCAGATCCCTTCGTTTCCGTCTACGCCATGCAGTACCTGTTATTGGCTCGCCAAGCCGGTATTCCGGTTTCTTCCGACATGCTGGGGCGTGGCCTGAATTACTTGCGACAGCTGGCGGCCAATGAAGCGCTGGGCTCGCTGCCCGAATTGCGTGCACGGGCTTTCGCCATTGCCCTGCTGACCGAATCGGGCATGGTGACGACGAACCTGATCGCCTTGGTTCAGCAACGCCTGCAAGCAAAGTATCCGGATGCTTGGCGCAAAGATCTGGCTGCGGTGTATCTCGCCTCGGCTTACCATCTGCTCAAGCAGGATGGTGAGGCCAACCAGCTCATCAAGGAGCCGTTGGCGGAGCTCACCAAGCCACGTCCTGCCGCGTTACCCTGGAGTTACACCTACTACTATGACCCGCTGATTTTTGACGCGGGCACGCTGTACTTTGTGGAGCGCTATTTCCCGGAACGCGCCCGGAAATTACCGGCAGAAACCCTGTTGAATATCGTCCAACCGATCCATCAGGGCCGTTACAACACGCTGTCGTCTGCGATGACCATGTTGGCCCTGTCCGGATTGCCGCGCGAAAAAGTCGACCCTACTTCGCTGAGCATGCTGGAAGGTGGCACTCAGGGCGGATTGAAACCTTTCGGCCAGGTGGACGGTTCGTTGCTGAGTGGTGGCTTGGCGCACGACAGCACCCAGATTCGACTCGAGAACAACGGCAAGGAGCCCGCTTGGTTCAGCCTGACCCAGGCTGGGTATGACCGAGTTCCCCCGACGGCGACGGTCAAGGATGGGTTGGAAATTGTGCGGGAATACACCGATGACGCTGGCAAACCGGTGCAATTGGTGCAACTGGGGCAAACGCTCGATGTGCACATCAGTCTGCGTGCACTCGGGGATCGGGCGGTCGGCGACGTCGCGGTTGTGGATATCCTGCCGGGCGGGTTCGAGATTGTTCATCAGCCTCCGGCCGAGTCTGGCTCGGCGGCGCCGGCCGCGGATGGCGATGCATCCGATGCGCCGCTTCCGATGGACCCGCTGGCCCAACCGGGCACCAATATGCAGACCAGCTATGTTGAGCCCCGAGAAGATCGTGTGCTGATCTATGCCACGGCCAATCGTGACGTGCAGCAATTCGTCTATCGGATTCGGGCGACCAACGAGGGTAAATTTACGATACCGCCATCCTACGCGGAATCGATGTACGACCGTGCTCTGCATGCCTATACGCCGGGGCAGGGCAGCTTGATGGTCACGGCGCCGACACCGGAGAAAACTGCCGTCGTGCCGGATAAAACGGCGTCTGTCACCCAACCGTGATGGGGCTGTCCCTGCGCGCGAAAGACGGGGTTCAACCCGTACGGCGACCTTGGCGTCCTTTTTTCGTCAAGGTTTTGGTCGGATTCCTGGGGGGCAGCGCGATTCTGTGTGCCATCGTCCTCGGGGTGCGACTCTGGTATCAGTTCCATCCGCCGGTCCCTTTACGGTACTGGTTGCCATCCTCCACCGCGGTTCTCGACGATCAGGGGCGCCTGCTGCGCCTGACCCTGGCTGCCGATCAGCAGTTCCGGCTTTGGACACCGCTTGACAAAATGTCGCCTGCACTGGTGCAGGCGGTATTGCTGCATGAAGATCAGCATTTTTATCAGGAGCCCGGATTCAACCCCTTCAGCCTCATGCGCGGGGCATTCAAGACGTATATCCTGCGTCGCCATCCGCAGGGCGGGTCGACCATTACCATGCAGCTGGCCCGCTTGCTCTGGCACATGGATACGCGTTCCCCTTGGGGGAAATTGGAGCAGGTCGGCCGAGCAATTGAACTTGAGCTCCAGTTTTCCAAGCAGGAAATCCTCGAGGCTTATCTCAACGATGCGCCGTTCGGGGGCAATATTCAGGGCGTGGGCGCGGCAAGTCTGATCTATTTCAATCACGCACCCGATGCGCTGAGCCTCCCGGAGTCGTTGGCGCTGGCGGTCTTGCCCCAAAACCCCAGTATTCGTGGCCGGATTCACGCGGGTCTTGCCGGCTCTGATCTGCTGGCGGCCCGCAACCGTCTTTATCGCCGATGGCTGCTCAGCCACCCCGCCAGTCAGTCAGATCGCGCGTTGTTCGATTTGCCATTAGTACTTCGCCCGGCCAGCCAGTTGCCCTTTCTTGCCCCCTGGTTCGTGGATCAGTTGCTTGCCGAGCAGACCTTGCGTCATTCGGTGCAGGCCGATAATGATCACTGGATCCATAGTACGGTGAGTTTGCGCCTTCAGCAGGCCGTGAATCGGCAAGTACAGGCCTATGTGGCCCAACAGGCCGGGCAAGGTGTCCACAATGCTGCCGTCTTGCTGGTCGATACCCGGGATATGGGGATTAAGGCCATGGTCGGTTCTGCCGATTATTTTAATACGTCCATCGACGGCCAAGTTAATGGAACCAATGCCAAACGCTCCCCCGGTTCGGCGCTCAAGCCCTTCATCTATGGCCTGGGTTTTGATCAGGGCATCATTATCCCGGCAACCGTCCTGCGGGATGTGCCCACCGCCTACGGATCCTATGCCCCCGAGAATTTCGACGGTCGTTTTCAGGGGCCGGTGACGGTCACTCAGGCCCTGATTCGCAGCCGAAACATTCCCGCCATCGACGTGGCCGCGCAATTGTCGCACCCGGATTTCTATCATTTTCTGCAATCGGCCGGTGTTGCCGATATGGCCAGTCAAGCCCATTACGGTCTTGCACTTGTGTTGGGGGGCGGCGAAGTGACTCTGCAGGAAATGGCCACGCTTTATGCCATGCTGGCCAATCAGGGTGTGCTGAGTCCCTTGCACCTTCGCCAGTCCGATTCGGGCAAGGGTAGTCCTGATGGTCATGAGGCGGGCGCTGGCACACGGATGCTGAGTCGGGCTGCCTGCTTCATGGTGCTGGATATCCTGCGTCAGAACCCACCGCCGCTTCTGGCCCCGACCGGGCAACCCAGTCGGTTGCCCGTAGCCTGGAAAACCGGTACGTCCTCGAGCTTTCGTGATGCCTGGAGTGTGGGGGTGTTCGGGCCCTATGTACTGGTGGTCTGGGTAGGAAATTTTGACGGCAGCCCAAACCCGGCCTTTGTGGGGGGTGAAATTGCCGCACCCTTGTTTTTTAATATCGTGTCGGCACTGAAGGCGAATAATCCGCGGTTGCAGGCATTGCCTGAATCTGTGCCTGAGCGGCTGCGCAAGGTTTCGGTGTGTCTGTCGAGTGGTGCTTTACCGACGGCCTGGTGTCCCCGCCGTGGGGAAAGCTGGTTCATCCCCGGTGTGTCACCGATCGCGGTGGATGACGTCTACCGGCCAGTGATGGTGAACAAGGTTAGCGGTGCGGCCGTTTGTCCGCCTTTTGATACTGCGCGGGATGTCCGTAAGGTGTTCGCGTTCTGGCCGAGTGATCTACAGCATCTTTTTACCTTGGCGGGTATTCCACGTGCCCATCCGCCGCAAAATTCGCAATGTCGACAGTCGATTGATCTTGTTGGAGGAATGGCACCGCAGATCACCAGCCCATTGGCCGGCAGTGTTTATGCCCTTCGGTTGTCCGACCCCACTCAGGCACGAATCCCCCTCGCCGCCACGACCGATGCCGATGTGGTCCGAGTCTACTGGTTTGCCGGTCGAAGCTATCTCGGCCAGACCGCAGCGGGGCAGACCCTCTTTTGGTCACCCGAGCAGCCGGGCAGTTATACCCTGCGGGCCGTGGATGATCATGGCCGTGCCGATGAGCGGTTGCTGAGGGTGGCTCGCGTGCCATGATCCCCGATACAGCAACTCGGGGTTATTCGTGGTCGTCGATTAGGATGAGCTCTGCCGTTTTCGGTCGGCCGCGTCTAGGTACCCCAGACCGTCACGGGAACCTTCCACTTCTTGCCATCGATGCTCAACAGCACGAGCGAATAGCTGCCCGGCTCCAGCGTCAGCACATCATGGTGGGGCAGGGTGATGGTTGCCTTTGCCCCCAAAACACCTATGAACCCGTATTTCGTCGGCTTGAAGCTTGAGTAGGCGAAGTCGTTGACGATGTCATTTTCTGGCAGGTCGCTCAGGGTTTTTCCATCCCAGGATTCCATCACCTGTCCGGCCTCGTTCAGGATTGATGCCTGGATCACATAAGCACCCTGGGTATCCGGCCCGGCATTCACATCAGCGTCGAATTTGACATCCCCGTCCGGTGTCAGACTCGCTTTAGACAATGCGATGTGGTGAATCTTTGGGTTGGTTCTTGCCGTTAGTGGGCCGTATACGGCACCGCGCAGATAACTATAGAAACCCACGGTAAATACAATGGCTAGTACGCCGAAAATCTTGGCCAGACGCATCAGCGACGGGATGGGCAGGGGGCCGCTGAATAGCCAGGGGAACCATCGACGCTTGGCAAGGCCGGGATATTGACGCGCAATCCAATGGTCCAGTGACCACCAGGTGCCGCCGCCCGCGATCATGATGCCCATCCCCATCGCGAAACTGTCCGAAGCCATGGTCCATTCATCGACGCAGGTGGAACCCAGCCATCCGAACATCAGCATCAGGGAGATGGACAAACCTACACTCACGAGGCCGAGAAAACGCGTCATGAAGCCGAGAATCAGGCCCACACCAACCGCCAGTTCAACGAACGTAAATATGATGATTGATATATACAAAAGTGTTGGGTGATGTAGTACGTAGCTCAGTGCCTGATCGGTGCCGAAAATGGCACCGGGGATGGCGTGATTCATCTTGTACGCCATGTAGCCATGCGAACTGGGATCCAGTTTGCCGACACTGTAGATCAGGCGTCGGCTCGCGCCGCCCCAGTAAATCCAGCCTTGAACGAGGCGCACGCCCAGCATGGCCAGCCCTAGCAGCGCCCAAAAGTCCGTGGGGCGCAGCATGGGGGGTGAAGAAGAACGAGTGTCTTGATTTTCGGTCGATGAGTCAGTCATTCAGTAATCTCCAGAACCAGCAAATGGGGTTACCACGGTTTTTATTGATCCCGTGCTCAGAATTCTCAAGGCTCCTGTGTGGCTTGCCCACCGCCGAAAACCCATCACGGAGGATGTTCGGGGTAAATGCCACATTACTACTGATGTGTGTGCGCTAAATATTACCGTGAATAGTAATTTTACCCACTGTTTATAAGTTTATCCTTATTTTGGCGCGATAAAACCGAGGATTGCAGTCGGGCATTGTGGGGTAAGCCACGAACGTGGGAGGTCGGAAAAAATCAGTAATAGTTTTCTGACTGCACGCCGCTGGGGGATATCACGGTCAGCCTGATTGACGGCGTGCAATTGCGGCGTCTACAGTGACCGAATGACGGCATGATTAACGAGCTTGCGATCCGCTTGCCCGGTTACATTCCTGCTCATCCCTCACCCCCTGTTTCAAGGAAATTTCAGATGAGTGATACCATTTTTTCACGGATCATCCGACGCGAGATTCCCGCTACGATCGTGTTTGAAAACGACCGTATCCTGGCGTTTCGGGATATCAACCCCCAGGCGCCGGTACATATCCTGATTATTCCCAAAAAGCCGATTGCAACATTGAATGATGTGGCACCGGAGGATGCGCCATTGATCGGCGAGTTGTTCATGGTCGCGACGGAACTGGCGCTAGCCGAAGGCATCGCGTCTTCCGGCTACCGCACGGTATTCAACTGCAATTTAGAGGGGGGGCAGGAGGTGTATCACCTGCATCTGCATTTACTGGGTGGTCGTCAGATGACCTGGCCGCCGGGTTGAGCATCGGGTGAGCGACTGAACAAGACGATTACCGGGGGCGCTCGCGCTTGAGTGTCTGGTAGTTGTCGAAGCGGCGGGCATCAAGCTCATGTGCTGATACGGCTTCGAGTACCGCGCACTCGGGTTCCTGGTCGTGGCTGCAGTTGCTGAACCGGCAGCCCGCCGCCAGATCCAGAATATCCGGGAAGGCCCGATCAATTGCTTGCTGGCTTTGTGCGGCCACGGCGAAATCGCGCACACCCGGCGCATCGATCAGTCCACCGGGCAGATCGTCGAGCCGGTACAGCGTGCTGTTACGCGTGGTGTGTTGACCTTCCTGGCTGTGCTCTGAGAGCGCCTGAATGGCAGCGGTCGAAGCCTGGGACGTGATACTTCGTGCCAGGGAGGTCTTCCCGACACCGGACAGGCCGATCATCATCGAAGTATGGTCGGCCAATTCAGCTCTAAGTTCGGGAATGCCCGCCCCAGTCTTGACGCTGATCGGTAAGATTTTGATGCCCTGTGCGCGCCAGATTTCCAGGGAATCTTCCAGTTCCCGCCGCGTTGCTGTATCGGCTGTGTCGAGTAAATCGATCTTGTTGAGCAGGATGATGGGCTCGGCAGGCAGGTCGAGTGTTGCGACGATGGTCCGTTCGATGACGCTCGGATTCATCCAGGGTCTGGGCGACACCACGATCAGGACCTGATCGATATTCGAGGCCATCAGACGCTGTTTGCCGTGGGTGTCCGGCCGGATCAGGGTATTGATTCTCGGGTGAAGCTGTTCGATGACGATACGGTCGTCCTCGCCGGCCAGCCAACCGACACGGTCACCGGTGGTCAGTGCGCCAAGCGTGCGCCGGGCTTTCCCGCGCAAGAGGGCACCGGTGGCGGTTTCGACGATGAGTTCGGTGCCGTGGTGCGTGACGACAACCCCGGGTTCAAGGTCGAGCTCGGCGCTGGCTTGCCGTGTGGCAATGTGGTGTTTTTGACGATCAGTCAGTCTGGATTTCATTGAGGCCGGGAATTACCGAAGTAGGAACAGGGTCGCAAGCCCTAGAAAGATGAAGAAGCCACCGGAATCCGTGATGGCGGTGATGAGCACGGAACTGCCCAACGCCGGATCGCGCCCCAACTTCATCCGCACGACGGGGATGGTGACACCAAATAGGGCGGCCGTCAGAAAATTCAACGTCACCGCCGTCGTCATGACCAACGACAGCGCGGGTTCTTGATAGAGCGCCAGGGTAATCAGCCCTAACAGGCTCCCCCAGAACAGACCGTTGATCAGGGCAATACGCAGTTCCTTGCTGTACAGCAGGCGGATGTCATCGTTGCCCAGTTTTCGGAAGGCCAGCTCCCGCACAATCATGGTGATGGTCTGGTTGCCGACATTTCCCCCCATCCCGGCGACGATGGGCATGAGCGCCGCCAGGGCAACCAGTTGCTCGATGGCACCGTCGAACAGGCCGATGACCCGGGAAGCGATTAGCGCCGTCACCAGGTTGACTGCCAGCCAGGGTGCACGGTTTCTCACGCTGCGCATGATCGGCGCGAAGATATCCTCTTCCTCGCGCAGACCGACCTGGGCCAGACGTTCCTCGTCGCTGGACTCACGAATGAAGTCCACGACGGCATCCACGGTGACCCGGCCAATCAGCCGATTGCTTTCATCGGTGACTGGTGCGCTGATCAGATCATAGCGTTCGAAGGCGTCGGCGGTGTCGCGTGCCTTGTCCTCAGGATGAAATCGGACAACCTCACGGGCCATCACCCGGCTGACTTCCGCATTGGGGTCGCTCAGGAGCAGGGTTTTCAGATGCAGCACACCTTCGAATTGGCCGAAGCGATCGATCACAAAAATCTTGTCGGTGTGATCGGGTAGATTGTCCATCCGCCGCAGATAGCGCAGAACTACATCGATATCGACGTCGGCCCGAACGGTGACGAGATCGAAATCCATGAGTGCCCCCACGGTATCCTCGCCATAGGACAGCGCGAATTTGAGCTTTTCTCGATCGGCCAGGGGCAGGGCGGTAAATACCTCCTGCATGACCAGCTCGGGCAGGTCGGGTGCCAGGTCGGCCAACTCGTCGGCGTCGAGCGTGTTGGCTGCCTGGACAAGCTCGTTCTGGTCCATGGCATCGAGCAGGCTTTCCCGGACGGCGTCCGAAACCTCTAGCAATACCTCGCCGTCGAAGTCCGAATGCACCAGTTCCCAGATGGTCATCCGCTCATCGTGCGGCAGGGCTTCAAGGATCAGTGCGATGTCGGCCGGGTGAAGCCTTTCCAGCTTTTTCGTCAGGCGGGCCAGATTCTGTTTGTGGACGATTGTTTCGACGAGGGCGTGATTGTTTTCCTGAGAGCGATCGACCAGATCTTCCACGAGACGGTTTTTTGCCATCACGTCGCGAATGTCCCGAATGAGGGTCGCAATCTCTGTCTGGTGTTCCTGATCGATCACATCGGTCATGCGTGCGTTCCTGGCCTGGGGCGTGTTATTCCTGTCGCGCGATGCCGCTCAAGATCATTCTCTGAAAGCCGGGATTGGTGCCGAGGGCAGATGTTCCTCAATCTTCCAATAGCTTGTCGATGGCGGTTGCCAGACGATAATCCCTGTCCGTCAGCTTTCCGGCATCATGGGAGGTCATGCGGATATCTAATTGATTATACCCAAGCGTTAGCGTTGGGTGGTGCTGATGTTTTTCGGCCAGATAGGCGATCGCATTGACGAGAATCACACCGCTTTTGAAATCGCCGGGGCTGAGCGAGGAGACCAGATGCTCGTTTTCGACGAACCAGCGGGTGTGAAGGCTGTTTTGGGTGTTCATGATGCGTTTACCTCGTGCATTGGTGGACGTCGGTTCGATGGGGGTTCATTTCATGTTAGGCTGCATGGCACTTTGTAAGCCACTGAATCCTTGAAGAGCGTACGCATGAATACGGTTGACCCCACTGAGAGTCTTGTCTGGATTGATCTTGAAATGACGGGCCTTGATCCGATGACGGATACCATCATCGAAATGGCGACGATCGTCACCGACAAGCATCTGAATATTCTGGTTGAAGGGCCGGTGATCGCCATTCACCATCCGCAAGCCACGCTCGACACCATGGATGAATGGAACCAGCGCACTCATGGCGAGAGTGGCCTTATTGCCCGGGTTCTGGCCAGCCAGGTGAGCATGCGTCAGGCCGAGTTGCAAACGCTGGAATTCCTGCAGTCCTGGACGGTTCCGGGCAAGTCGCCGATGTGTGGCAACAGTATTTGCCAGGATCGACGCTTCATGGTCCGTTTGATGCCTCAGCTGGAGCAGTTCTTCCACTATCGCAATCTGGATGTTTCAACGGTCAAGGAGCTGGCGCGTCGTTGGCATCCCGACATTCTCCAGGGCGTGAAGAAAAACGCGAGTCATCAGGCACTGGACGATATCCGGGGCTCCATCGGTGAACTCGTCTACTACCGCACGCATTTCTTCCGGAGCTGATTGCGGCCCCTAGCTCTGTGGTGGAAGTACGGTTCAGGTTCTCCTCGCCCACGGGCTTCGATTATTTCGGTTGATCCGCGGCTGGATTCTGCGGACAGGAAATCGGCACATCATCCCGGTTCCCCCAATCCGACCAGGCCCCCGGATAGCCGCGCACGTCGTTAAATCCCAGATGCTTCAGCACACAGAACAGCAGGCTGGAGCGGCGGTGGCTCTGACAATACACCGCGATCGGTCGATCGCTCTGACTCGGGCTGATTCCGTGCTCCGCCAACTTTGCCAGCAACTCGGCATCGGGCAGTAGATAACCCGGTTTGGCCGGGTCAAAACACCATGACCAATCGAAATGCAGTGCGCCAGGGATATGGCCCGCGTGTTTCGATCGCCGGTCCTTGCCGACAAATTCATCCGTGCTTCGCGCATCCACGATTAGCCACTGATCGCGTGCTGCAGCAATATCTTCCGCCTGGGTGTGATGTCGGCTCAAATCGTAACGCAGGGATTTGGCGGGTTTTTCCGGAGGCACGGGAAGCCGGCCTTCCATCGACGTCAGCGCGGCGCGGCCGCCATTGAGCAAATAAATCTTCTCGAAACCACCGAGCGCCAGCGTCCAGGCCAGGCGACTGGCCGCAAGCCCGTTTTGCGCATCGAACAGGACGATTGGTCGGTCGGGGGAGATACCCGTGTGGGCGAGTGCCTCGTTAAGGTCTTCGATGTCTGGCAGCAATCCGGCAATGTTGTCCCGATTCAGCACGATTCGATCGAAATCCACCCGATGGGCGCCGCTCAGCGTCTCTTCGGTATCGGCACTCGCCACGTCGATCAGAATGGGACCTTGACCCTCAGGATAGGGTTTGGCGAGTAATGCCTCCAATTCGGGGCGATCAATGAATTTCATCTTTATCTGTGTGTCCTGGGTATAACGATCAGCAATCCTCAAAGATAATCCATAGCCCGCTTATTTTCACCCTGGTGTGAAGTACCGGGACATGTGGCGGGATTCTGCCCGTTGCGGTTCGTGCGCAGGCTGTGCGCAATTCACGGTATGATGCGGCCCAAACAAACATTCATGGTGTAGGGGTGAAGCGCATGACATGCAGAATCGGGGTGGCTGGTGTCAATGGCCGAATGGGGCGCGTCTTGGTTGAAGCAACGGTACAAAATACCGAGAGCACACTTGGTGCCGCATTGGTTCGCCGAGGCAGTACGGTGATTGGGCAGGACGCGGGCCTCGTCGCTGGTGTTGGGGCGTTGCACTGCTTCGTTCGGGATGATCTGGCCGCAGCCTGCGCCGATTTTGACGTGCTGATCGATTTCACCTCAATCGAAGCTACCTTGAACCATCTGGATATCTGCCGTTCTGCGGGCCGTGCCATGGTGATCGGAACGACGGGTTTTTCCTCGACCCAGAAGGCTGTTCTGCAGGAAGCCGCCCGCGAAATCCCCATTGTCTTTGCGCCGAACATGAGTATCGGGGTCAATGTGCTGCAGCGCGTATTGGCGCAGACGGCGGCGCTTCTGGGCGAGGGTTATGACGTGGAGATCATCGAGGCGCATCATCGCCACAAGGTCGATGCGCCTTCCGGAACGGCATTACGCCTGGGTGAGGTCGTGGCACGTGCGTATGGTCGTGATCTGGCCGAGGTGGCGGTTTATGGTCGTGAAGGGCATACCGGGGCGCGGGACGCCAAAACCATCGGATTCTCGACCATCCGGGGCGGGGATGTTGTGGGCGATCACACGGTGCTGTTTGCAGGCATTGGCGAGCGGATCGAATTGACCCACAAGGCTTCCAGCAGAATGACCTTCGCGCAGGGGGCGGTGCGGGCCGCGCGCTGGCTCAAGGATCAACCACCCGGTATGTACGACATGACCGATGTTCTGGGACTTAAATGACGTGGCGTGTCGATTACCCGCCGCTCATGGACAAAAATAGCCCTGATCGGGCATAATTCACGCCCATATCCTACTTCGAACCTGGCAGCGCCTTGGCGCCGAGCTTGGGGTCTGCACAGTAAAAAATATCAAAATGAACGGGTTGTCTTGGGCAGCTTGTTCGCCAATCGGTTAGACGGGAGATTTTTCTTGAAACACACAGCGCTACTGGCTCTGGCAGATGGCAGCCTATTTTATGGCACGTCCATTGGCGCCACAGGTTCAACCGTGGGTGAGGTGGTGTTCAATACCGCATTGACCGGTTATCAAGAAATCCTGACAGACCCTTCCTATCGTCGTCAGATCGTCACGCTGACCTATCCACATATCGGCAATGTCGGGGTCAATCACGATGATGCCGAGTCGCTATCCGTGCATACCGCAGGGTTGGTCATCCGCGACTGCTCGGCAGTTGTGAGCAACTGGCGGGCGCGCGAATCACTGCCGGAGTACTGCAAGCGCAACGGTCTGATCGCCATTGCCGATATTGATACCCGCGCCCTGACCCGCGTGTTGCGAGACAAGGGTGCGCAGAACGGCTGTATTCAGGTTGGTGATGATCTTGATCCGACCTGGGCGCTGGCCGAGGCCCGGAGTTTCGCCGGTCTCGATGGCATGGATCTCGTGCCGGAAGTGACCACGCCTTCGACGGTTGTCTGGGAGCATGGCACCTGGTTCCTGGACCCCGAGAACCCCCCCGTCAGGCCCGCGCTGACCCGTGAGATCGTCGCCTGGGACTTCGGCATCAAGCACAACATCCTGCGAATGCTGGTGGATCGTGGTTGCCGCATCACACTGGTACCTGCATCCACCTCCGCCAAAGACGTCCTGGCTATGAACCCGGATGGCATTCTGCTTGGCAATGGTCCGGGCGATCCGGCGGCCTGTCATTATGCGATCGAGGCGATTACTGAAGTCCTGGCACAGGATATCCCGATTTTCGGGGTATGCCTGGGGCATCAGCTATTGGCCCTGGCCAGCGGTGCAAAAACCGTCAAGATGAAATTCGGCCACCATGGTGCGAATCATCCGGTTCAGGATCTGGATAGCGGCAAGGTATTCATTTCCAGTCAGAACCATGGTTTTGCCGTGGAAGAGGCCAGTCTGCCCGCCAACCTCAAGGCCACGCATCGCTCCCTGTTTGATGGAAGCCTGCAGGGCATCCGCCGCACCGACCGCCCGGCATTCAGTTTCCAGGGGCATCCGGAAGCGAGCCCCGGCCCGCACGATCTGGGCCTGCTCTTTGATCAATTCATCGACTTGATTGATGCGCGAAAGCGCTGAGTCGAGAATCAACCGATCTGCCTGAATCGTCGTACCCCGTTAGCTAAATTGTGAAATACCCATGCCAAAACGTACCGACCTAAAAAGTATTCTTATCATCGGCGCCGGCCCTATCGTGATTGGCCAGGCCTGCGAGTTCGACTATTCGGGTGCTCAGGCCTGCAAGGCGTTGAGAGAGGAAGGCTATCGGGTCATCCTGATCAACTCGAACCCCGCCACGATCATGACCGATCCCGACATGGCCGATGCGACCTACGTCGAGCCGATCAACTGGGAAACCGTGGCCGCGATTATCGAGAAAGAGCGCCCCGATGCCCTGCTGCCGACAATGGGCGGCCAGACGGCATTGAACTGCGCGCTGGATCTGGCTCGTCACGGTGTGCTCGAGAAATTCAATTGCGAATTGATCGGTGCCAGTGAAGATGCCATCGACATGGCCGAAGACCGGGAACGCTTTCGTGAGGCCATGACCGAAATCGGTCTGTCGACGCCGAACTCCTACGTCGTGCATACGCTGGATGAGGCTTTTGCCGAGCAGCCGAAACTCGGTTATCCCATCATTATTCGCCCCTCGTTCACGATGGGCGGCTCCGGCGGCGGGATTGCCTACAACCGGGAAGAGTTCGAAGAAATCGTGCGTCGAGGGCTGGACCTGTCGCCTACAAGCGAACTGTTGATCGAACAATCGGTACTCGGTTGGAAAGAATATGAAATGGAAGTCGTGCGTGATCGCAACGACAACTGCATCATCATCTGTTCGATCGAAAACCTAGATCCGATGGGGGTGCATACCGGGGACTCAATCACGGTCGCTCCTGCGCAGACCCTGACGGACAAGGAATACCAGATCATGCGGAACGCCTCCCTGGCGGTATTGCGCAAGATCGGTGTGGAAACCGGTGGGTCGAACGTGCAGTTTGCCGTCAACCCAGTAAACGGCCACATGATTGTGATCGAGATGAATCCGCGGGTATCGCGTTCCTCGGCCTTGGCTTCCAAGGCAACGGGGTTCCCGATCGCCAAGGTCGCCGCCAAATTGGCTGTTGGCTATACCCTGGACGAATTGCGCAATGAAATTACGCAGGGTGCCACGCCGACGTCCTTCGAGCCGACCATCGATTACGTGGTCACCAAGGTGCCGCGATTCACCTTCGAGAAATTCCCCCAAGCCGATAGCCGCCTGACGACGCAGATGAAGTCGGTGGGCGAGGTGATGGCGATTGGCCGTACTTTCCAGGAATCGATCCAGAAGGCCCTGCGCGGTCTGGAGATCGGTGTCGATGGTTTCGACGAAGTGCTGGATCGCGATCTGGATCCGGAGGATGCCGAGGACGAAATCATCCGCCAACTGCGTGAGCCGCGGCATGATCGCCTGTGGTACGTTGCGGAAGCCTTCCGCCATGGGTTCAGCCTGAATGATGTCTTCGAGCATTCCAAGATTGATCCCTGGTTCCTGACCCAGATCGAACAGATCATCCAGCGCGAGCAATCCTTGCGCGGCCAGTCGCTGGCGCAACTCGATCATGGTGCCATGCTGGCGATCAAGCGCATGGGCTTCTCGGATCGCCGTCTGGCACGGCTGCTGGATGAAACCGAGAGCACGGTGCGTACGCATCGCCATGCCTTGGGCGTTCGTCCGGTCTTCAAGCGGGTAGATACCTGTGCGGCCGAGTTCCCGACCGATACGGCTTACCTCTACTCCACGTACGAGCAGTATTGCGAGGCAGAGCCCAGTACGCGTGACAAGATCATGATTCTGGGTGGTGGTCCGAACCGGATCGGGCAGGGCATCGAGTTCGATTATTGCTGTGTGCATGCCGCCCTGGCACTACGGGAGGATGGCTTTGAGACCATCATGGTCAACTGTAATCCCGAGACTGTGTCGACGGATTACGACATATCCGACCGGTTGTATTTCGAGTCGCTGACGCTGGAAGACGTGCTCGAAATCATTGAGGTCGAAAAACCCAAGGGCGTGATCGTGCAGTTCGGTGGTCAAACGCCGCTGAAACTCGCCCGCGATCTTGAAAAAGCCGGCGCACCGATTATCGGCACGACACCGGATGCCATCGATCGGGCAGAGGACCGTGAGCGGTTCCAGGTCATGATCCAGGATTTGGGCTTGAAGCAGCCGCCGAACCGTACGGCCCGCTCGTCCGAAGAAGCGGTGCATCTCGCCACACAAATCGGGTATCCCCTGGTAGTTCGGCCCTCCTATGTGTTGGGTGGCCGTGCCATGGAGATCGTGCATAACGAAGAATCGCTCAAGCGCTATATGCGGGATGCGGTCAAGGTCTCCAACGACTCGCCGGTCCTGTTGGATCGCTTCCTGGATGATGCGGTCGAAATGGACATCGATGCGGTCAGCGATGGCGAGAATGTTGTGATCGGTGGCTTGATGGAGCACATCGAAATGGCCGGTATTCACTCCGGGGATTCCGCCTGCTCGCTGCCGCCCTATACCGTAGCCGCTCCCGTGCTCGACAAGGTTCGTGAACAGGTCACGGCCATGGCGAAGGCCTTGGGTGTGGTTGGCTTGATGAATACCCAGGTGGCGATCCAGGGCGAGGATATTTACATCATCGAGGTCAATCCCCGGGCTTCGCGGACGGTGCCGTTTGTCTCCAAGGCTGTGGGGATGCCCTTGGCCAAAATCGCTGCCCGTGCCATGGCGGGGATAAGCCTGCCCCAGCAAGGTGTGACACGCGAATGCGTGCCGCCGTTTTATGCGGTCAAGGAAGCCGTGTTCCCGTTTATCAAGTTCTCCGGTGTCGATCCTTTGCTGGGTCCGGAAATGAAGTCGACCGGTGAGGTGATGGGGATTGGTCGTGAGTTTGGTGAAGCCTTTGCCAAGGCACAGGCTGGCGCCGGCAACTCCCTGCCGACCAAAGGCCTGGCCTTCGTCTCGGTTCGCAAACACGATTATGCGGCGGCCACCGATGTTGCGCGTGCGCTGACGAAACGGGGTTTTACGATCTGCGCCACGCGGGGTACGGCACGTCATCTCGTCGAGCAGGGGTTGAGCGTTGACGTGGTGAACAAGGTCACCGAAGGCCGACCCAATATCGTCGATATGATCAAGAACAAGGAAATTGCTCTGATCATTAATACCACGACCAGCAGCAACCAGTCCCGGCACGATTCCTTCCAGATTCGCCGTGAAGCGCTTCATCAGCGCGTTCCCTATTTCACGACCATGGCCGGTGCCGAAGCAATGGCGCTGGCCTTGGCCTATCTGCAACAGCCCATCTCTGTGAATCGGCTGCAGGATCTCCACAAGGAGTGTATTTCTTAATGCAAACACCAATGACTGCTGCTGGCGCGGCCAAACTTGAAGTTGAACTCAAGCAACTGCGGAGTATCGAACGGCCCCGTATTATCAAGGCGATTGCCGAGGCGCGTGATCTGGGCGATTTGAAGGAAAACGCCGAATATCATGCTGCCCGAGAGGAGCAGGGGTTTGTCGAGGGCCGGATCAAGGAAATCGAGGCGAAGCTCTCACACGCCAATATCATTGATATCAGTCGGATGCCGCCGAGTGACAAGGTGATCTTTGGCGCGACCGTCCAAGTACTGGATGCGGATAGCGACGAAGAAATCACCTACAAGATCGTGGGTGACGATGAAGCCGACATCAAGTCAAACATGATTTCGGTCCACTCGCCCATCGCTCGGGCGCTGATTGGAAAAACGATCGGTGACGAGGTGGCGGTGGCGACACCAGGTGGCAAACGCACCTTTGAAATCATGCATGTGGACTATATCGCCTGATCACTGGGCCGTTTCTGCTAAGGTAACCCGTTCAAATGCTCGATCCCAAACTTCTCCGGAATGATCCGGCGGCCATCGCCGCGCAACTCAAACGTCGTGGATTCATCTTCGATGTGGCTGGCTTCAACGCGCTTGAATCCGAACGAAAGCAGGTTCAGGTGACCACCGAACAGCTACAGGCCGAGCGCAATGCGCGCTCTAAAATGATCGGCAAGATGAAGGCGGCCGGTGAGGACACGACCGAACTGATGGCACAGATCGGGGACATGGGTTCCCGCCTGGAGTCCGCCAAGGCGCGACTGGACGAGATTCAGATCGAGCTGGATCAACTGATGGCGCAGATGCCCAATATCCCTGCGCTGGATGTGCCGGAAGGGACAGACGAAAGCGACAATGTGGAATTACGACGCTGGGGTGAGCCCGTGCGGTTTGATTTCCCCGTTCTCGATCACGTGGCATTGGGTACGCATCTCGCGGGCATGAGCTTTGAGAAAGCCGCCAAGATTACGGGCGCTCGTTTTGTCAGCCTGTCGGGCGATATTGCCCGGCTGCATCGTGCGCTCGCGCAGTTCATGCTGGATTTGCATACCGAGCAACATGGCTACACCGAGGTGTATGTCCCTTATATCGTCAACAGTCAAAGCCTATATGGAACGGGGCAGTTGCCCAAGTTTGCCGACGATCTCTTTGCACTGAAGGGTGAATCAGACTGGTATCTGATTCCGACGGCTGAAGTGCCCGTTACCAATCTGGTCCGGGATTCACTGCTGACGGCGGCTGAGTTGCCGAAGAAATTTGTCGCCCATACGCCGAGTTTCCGTTCCGAGGCGGGTTCCGCCGGTCGGGATACTCGGGGCATGATTCGACAGCATCAGTTCGACAAGGTCGAGTTGGTTCAGATTGTGCAGCCCGACGAATCCGATGCGGCTCTTGAACAATTGACCGGACACGCGGAAGCCATTCTGCAGGCGCTAGAACTACCGTACCGTGTGATGAGCCTATGTGCCGGTGATATGGGTTTTTCGGCTGCCAAGACCTACGATCTCGAAGTGTGGTTGCCTGCGCAGGATTGCTATCGGGAAATCTCTTCCTGCTCAAGCTTCCGGGATTTTCAGGCTCGGCGCTTGCAGGCCCGGGTCCGGGATGCCGAGGGCAAGCCGCAACTCGTGCATACACTCAATGGATCAGGTCTGGCGGTTGGCCGAACCCTGGTGGCCGTTTTGGAAAACTATCAGCAGGCAGATGGTTGTATCCGTATCCCCGAGGTGCTCCGCCCCTACCTTCGCGGCGCCGCAGTAATTGGTCCCGCATCGGGCACCGCCGCCATATGATGACCTCAGTACCCTCAAAAATCTTTCTCGATGTTCGGGAAACCGTGATCGAAACGTTGGGATTGAGCATCCTCCCGAGTGCGCTTGACCAGGATTCACCCTTGCTCGGTGAGATTCCAGAGCTTGATTCGATGGGGGTGGTGCTTTTGTTGACGGCACTGGAAGCCCGTTTCGGGCTGACATTATCGGATGACGAGATTGATTCCGAGTGGTTTCGCACCTTGGGTACGCTGACGGAAGCGATCGAGGTACGCCTGCCTTAGGTAGATTAACTTAGGCAGACTAAATCCCTTTTCCTGTGCTGCTCCGAGTGCCGTGTCAGAAAATTCCTTTTCTGGTCGATTGACCGATCGAGACTGACTCTCTCCATGATCGGTGCTTTCAAGTGTCCGATGACGGACGTTACCAATCAGTCATTGATCAAGTGATATTTTTCCATCAATTCATCCTTGGTTTCCTGATTGTCCGTATCAAGAATGATGCAATCGACCGGGCAAACCTCGACACATTGCGGGGTGTCGTAATGGCCGACGCACTCGGTGCATAGGTTCGGTGCAATCACATAGATCTCGTCACCCTGTGAAATGGCGCCATTCGGGCACTCCGGTTCGCAGACGTCGCAGTTGATGCATTCATCGGTAATCAGCAGAGACATTAAAATTCCTCCCAAAAAAAGTAATCGTGTCTCGGGACCGTTTTTTCCGGTCTCGTGGCGGGTATGTTGGATTTGCAGGGGCGGGTCGCCCGGGGATTGCCCACTGCACGATTGATCGACGCCACGCGGTCACTATTGATGATAGGCCATGGCGGGGTCGTTAGTCCGATGGGGCTGAAATCCCACCCGTGTGACCGGAGCCGCTTGCGTTCGGCGTCGCTTGAATCGTGGTCTAGCCGTAGATTCTACCGAAAGTGGCAACGTTTTGCCTCAGTTGTCATGAATGCGGGTCAGTGCCTGTGCGACATGAGCCGGCACAAACCCTTCTACATTGCCATTCAATCGGGCCAATTCACGCACAATACTCGAGGAAATAAACCCAAGTTCTTCGGCAGGGGAGAGAAAGACCGTTTCTATATCCGGGGCG
Organism: Halothiobacillus sp.; assembly: GCA_035531235.1. Lineage (GTDB taxonomy): Bacteria > Pseudomonadota > Gammaproteobacteria > Halothiobacillales > Halothiobacillaceae > Halothiobacillus. The sequence continues at coordinate 22,163 of DATKTJ010000087.1, forward strand.
AGACGTCTGTTCACGGCCGCCAGTTGAATTTCGTACTCGAAATCTGAAACGGCGCGCAAGCCCCGGATAATGGACGTTGCCTGATGGGTTCGGGCGAAATCAACCAGTAATACCGAAAATGGTTTGACTTCGATCTGCGGCAGGTCGGCCAGGGCAATACGGGCGAGTTCTGCGCGTTCTTCAAGGTCAAAAAGCGGGGATTTTGTTGATGCTGCCGCGACTGCGACGATCACCCGGTCGAAGAGGTGCGTTGCGCGTCGCGCCAGATCGATATGGCCCAGCGTGATCGGGTCGAAGGTGCCGGGATAAATGGCAATACGCATTAGTGCACCAACATGTTGATGCCAAGGATAACAAGCACGACCGAAAAGATGCGCTTGAGGGTCTTGGCCGGTAGTCGCTGGGTGAGGCCCGCGCCGATGGGGGCAAAGATAAAGGTCGGTATCACGATACCGAGCAAGGCGGGCAGGTAGACGTACCCCAGCGACCATTCGGGTAGTCCCGGCTGGCCCCAGCCCGTGAGTATGTAGCCCAATGCACCTGCTGCAGAAGTGGGCAACCCTATCGCGGCACTCGTGGCGATGGCGTTACGCGCCGCTACATTACACCACAGGAAGAAAGGGGTCGTTAGTGCGCCACCGCCCATGCCCATGACCGAAGCTGTTGCGCCCACGGTCGTACCAAAGATATTCAGGGGAATGAATCCAGGCAGATTACGCTTGGGTGAGGGTTGTCCGCCCACGCCCATCTGGATGGCAATCAGAATCTCGATGACGCCGAATACCTTCTTGAGGACTTCCCCAGGAAGTAGATGGGCGACCGATGAGCCAATGATGGCGCCGGTAATCACGCTGATGACAATCTTGAAAAACAGTGGCCACAGGACGCCGCCATGGCGATGATGGGCCAGTACAGATGAGATCGAAGAGAAAACGATGACTGCCAGCGATGTTCCGATGGCGATGTGAACCAGATGCCCGGTGTCTGCCAAACCAATGAACGGAAACAGCATCAGAAGTACGGGGACAATGATGAGTCCGCCGCCGATACCCAGCAGTCCGGCCAGAAGGCCGGAGAACGCACCCAGCAAGGCAAATAAAAGGTAGGCAGTCAAAATACACGGATCCTATGGAGTGGGAACGGGCGCTAAGCCTAGCCAATTACGTGACAAATCCCTACTCAATCGTTTCTATCTATCAAGATAAAAGACTGATTGGCCCGATTCGCCTTTTTCCACGCCCGCCGCTAATTCGTGGCGGAACGGTTGGGCGCCCTTGCG
>DATKTJ010000088.1:0-29916 GCA_035531235.1 Halothiobacillus sp.
GAAATGGTCATGCCTGGCGACAACGTTGCCATGACAATCAGCCTGATCAATCCGATCGCGATGGAAGATGGCCTGCGTTTCGCGATTCGCGAAGGCGGCCGTACTGTCGGCGCTGGTGTCGTTTCCAAAATCATCGAGTAAAGACTTATGGCATCTCAAACTATCCGTATCCGTCTGAAGAGCTTCGATCACCGTTTGATCGATCGCTCTGCGGCCGAAATTGTTGAAACAGCCCGCCGCTCAGGTGCCCGGGTTAAGGGTCCTATCCCTTTGCCCAGCCGCAAGGAGCGTTTTACCGTTCTCGTGTCTCCACACGTGAACAAGGACGCTCGTGACCAGTATGAACTGCGCACGCATAAGCGGGTTTTGGATATTGTTGACCCCACCGACCGCACGGTTGATTTGCTGATGCAACTCGATTTGGCGGCCGGGGTCGATGTTCAGATTCGTCTGAACTAATCTGGTTTCCAAATAGGGCTTTACGTCCTTTCGGAATCCTGATAAATTAATGACCCTTTTCAGCCCGGTGCTGTTGCATCGGGCTGGTTTTTTAGACGAACCGGTCAATCGTAATCGGCGTCTTACATAAATCTAGAGGTATAACCATGTCATTAGGTGTTGTCGGTCGCAAGGTCGGCATGACCCGTGTATTTGATGAGTTCGGCACTTCCGTGCCGGTCACCGTCATCGAGGTCGAGCCGAATCGCGTGACTCAGGTTAAAACTCCTGAGGTGGATGGCTATACAGCCATTCAGGTTACTACTGGCGTGCGTCGCGCAAGCCGGGTAACTAAGGCCATGGCGGGGCATTACGCCCAAGCCGAAACTACATCCGGTCGCCTGTCCGCCGAATTCCGTCTAACGGAAGAAGTGGCATCCGGCTTTCAGCCCGGCGCAGAAATCACCGTTGCCATTTTCGATGGTATCCCGATGGTTGATGTGGCTGGTCAGAGCAAGGGTAAAGGCTTTGCTGGTACGGTCAAGCGGCACAATTTCCGCACGCAGGATGCCACGCACGGTAACTCGCGTTCGCATCGTGTGCCCGGTTCCATCGGCCAGAATCAAACCCCAGGTCGTGTATTCCCCGGCAAGAAAATGGCGGGTCACATGGGCGCCGAGCGCGTTTCATCCCTCGGGCTGAAAGTGGTTCGTGTCGATGTCGAGCGCGGCCTTATCCTTGTGAAGGGCGCGGTACCCGGCTCCACGGGCGGCGATGTCATTGTTCGTCCTTCCGTAAAGATTAAGTCCTGAGGCGCGCCATGGAACTACATGTAAAAGACGGCGCTGCAATCAGCGTTTCTGAACAAGTTTTTGACCGTTCATATAATGAAGGTTTGATTCACCAGGCCATCGTGGCCTTTATGGCGGGCGCCCGTTCGGGCACCAAGCGCCAACTGACCCGTTCTGAAGTTTCTGGCGGCGGCAAAAAGCCCTGGAATCAGAAGGGAACTGGCCGTGCCCGTGCCGGTACGACGCGTTCGCCTATCTGGCGCCACGGCGGCGTCACGTTTGCTGCTCGTCCGCGTAACTTCGAACAAAAGATGAACCGTAAGGCTTATCGCGTTGCGATGGCCTCGATTTTTTCTGAATTGATTCGTCAGAACCGCCTCACGATCGTTGATGCCCTGTCTGTTGCTGCACCCAAAACACGTGAAGTTCTTGCTTTGCTGAAAGGTGCTGGTGTTGCGGAAGGTCGTCGTTTGCTCGTGACTGAAGCTTTTGATGAGCATTTGTTCCTCGGCTCGCGCAACGTGATCGAGCTCGGCTATCTGACCGCATCCACGCTGGATCCGGTTAGCTTGGTTGGCGCGGATCATGTTGTGATGACTCGGGGTGCGTTGAAGATGGTTGAGGAGTGGTTGTCATGATGCAGGAAAAACTGTTCGATGTGCTTCGCGCACCGCTGGTGACTGAAAAGACTGCCCGTGCAAATCAGCTCAATCAGTATGTATTTCGCGTGGCGACTACGGCGGACAAGGCTCAAATCAAAGCAGCGGTAGAAAAGCTGTTTGGCGTGAGTGTCAAGGGTGTCCAAGTTGCAAACGTGAATGGCAAGACCCGTCGCTTCCGGGGTGTTCCCGGCCGTCGCGCGGACTGGAAAAAGGCCTATGTGACGCTGGCCGAAGGTCAGGTCATTGATCTGGGTCAGGCTGGCTGAGAAGGGTATCTATCATGGCATTGAAAATCGCAAAACCAACCTCTCCCGGTCGTCGTGGGGTCATTGAAATTGATCGCTCACACCTGCACAAGGGTGAGCCCTACGCAGCGCTCCTGGAGAAGAAATCGGCTACTGGGGGGCGTAACAACCTCGGTCGCATCACGACCCGCCATATTGGTGGTGGTCACAAGCAGCATTATCGGCTGGTTGATTTCAAGCGGATCAAGGATGGCATTCCTGCCATCGTTGAGCGGATTGAATACGATCCGAACCGTACCGCGCATATTGCGCTGATCGTTTACGCAGACGGTGAGCGGGCATACATCATTGCACCACGCGATGTCGTGCCTGGTCAGGTCGTACAGTCAGGTGTTGATGCGCCGATTCGCCCGGGTAATACCCTGCCTATCCGCAATATACCGATCGGTAGCACGATCCACGCAGTGGAATTGAAGCCCGGTAAAGGCGCGCAGATGGCGCGCAGCGCAGGTGCTTCCGTTCAGCTGGTTGCACGTGATGGCGCTTACGCCACAATCCGACTCCGGTCTGGGGAGATGCGTAAGGTGCTTTCCGAGTGCCGTGCCACGTTGGGCGAAGTGAGTAATCACGAGCACAGCCTGCGATCACTTGGTAAGGCCGGTGCCACACGCTGGCGGGGCATTCGCCCGACAGTTCGTGGTGTGGTCATGAACCCGGTGGATCACCCGCACGGTGGTGGTGAAGGCCGGACTTCCGGGGGCCGTCACCCAGTGACGCCTTGGGGTGTTCCGACCAAGGGGTACAAGACGCGTACCAACAAGCGTACGGACAAATTCATTGTTCGTCGTCGTACCAAGAAATAATTTAAGAGGGTTAACAAGGTGCCACGTTCACTTAAGAAAGGTCCATTCGTGGACCATCACTTGCTGAAAAAGGTGGAAGAGGCTGCTGCGGCCAATAACCGTCGGCCCATAAAGACCTGGTCCAGACGTTCGATGATTCTCCCCGATTTTATCGGGTTGACCGTCGCCGTCCATAATGGTCGCCAGCACATTCCAGTATTGATCAACGAAAACATGGTCGGGCATAAGCTCGGTGAGTTTGCCCCTACCCGAACATATCGGGGCCATGTCGCTGATAAAAAAGCGAAGCGCTAGGAGATTTACATATGCAAGCTACTGCACTACATCGCTATGCGCGTATTTCTCCGCAAAAAGCGCGTCTGGTTGCCGATCTGGTTCGTGGACAGGGTGTGGCTCAGGCCATTGAAACCCTGGCTTTCAGTCCGAAGAAAGGCGCTGATCTGATCAAGAAGGTTCTTGAATCTGCCATCGCTAATGCCGAAAACAATGAGGGGGCCGACGTGGATCGTTTGCACGTTGCCCTGATCATGATTGACGAAGGCCCGGTGCTTAAGCGGTTCCGTGCGCGTGCTAAAGGCCGCGGCGCGCGAATTCTGAAGCGGACCAGTCATATTAAAGTTACGGTTAGCGAGCGTTAAGGGGGATTTATGGGTCAAAAAGTACATCCGGTAGGCTTCCGGCTCGGGATCTCCTCTGATTGGAGCTCGCGCTGGTATGCCGATAGTAAGTTGTTTCCGGTTCAGCTGAATCAAGACATCCGCACCCGCGGATATATCAAGAACAAGCTGAAAGAAGCCTCTGTTTCTCGCATTCAGATCGAGCGCCCGGCGCGTTCCGCTTCTGTCACGATCCATACGGCGCGTCCGGGTATCGTGATTGGTCGCAAGGGTGAAGATATCGAGCGCCTGCGCACCGAAATCGCGCCTTTGTTGGGTGTTGATCGTAATGCAGTGAAGTTGTCAGTCGAAGAGATCCGCAAGCCTGAACTCGACGCGCAACTGGTCGCCGAGTCGATCGCACAGCAATTGGAGCGACGGATCATGTTCCGTCGCGCCATGAAGCGTGCAGTGCAGACAACGATGCGTCTGGGTGCCGGTGGCATCAAGGTGAACGTATCCGGTCGTCTGGGCGGTGCCGAGATCGCGCGTAACGAATGGTACCGTGAAGGCCGTGTGCCTTTGCATACCCTTCGTGCCGAAATCGACTACGGCTTTGCCGAGGCCCAAACCACTTATGGCGTTATTGGCGTCAAGGTTTGGATTTTTAAAGGTGAAGTGTTTGGCGTCCCGGGTAGTCGTGACGGCAAAGCCGCGACAGCCTGAACCAAAATTAAGGTGAGTGGAGCTTAAGTTATGCTGCTGCCAAAACGTACAAAATTCCGCAAGCAGTTCAGGGGTAAAAACCGAGGTGTTGCGTCGACGGGTAATAAGGTGAGCTTCGGAGAGTTTGGTCTCAAGGCTCTAGAGCGTGGTGAGATCACTTCTCGCCAGATCGAATCAGCACGACGTGCGATATCTCGTCACGTCAAGCGGGGCGGAAAGATTTGGATTCGAATTTTCCCGGATACACCCATCACCCAAAAGCCTCTTGAAGTGCGGATGGGTAAAGGTAAGGGAAGCGTCGAGTACTGGGTTGCCAAGATTCAACCCGGCAAGATGCTCTATGAAATTGAAGGGGTTAACGAAGTGGTTGCACGGGAGGCCTTCTCATTGGCTTCCGCCAAGCTGCCAATCAAGACTACCTTCGTAACACGGGTATTGATGTAATGAAGAAAATCACCCCAGGACTGCGCGAGAAAACTCCAGAAGGTTTGCGTGAAGAACTCCTTGCCATCAAGCAGGAGCAATTCAATCTGCGTATGCAAAAAGCTACTGGTCAGGAATCGAAGTCGCATTTGATTCGTGCCGCGCGAAAGAATGTGGCTCGGATCAAAACCATTCTGACTCAGAAGGAGCAAGGTTGAGATGACAACTGTAGCTGAAGAAAAAACCATTCGTACCCGTGTTGGTCGTGTCACGAGTGACAAGATGGACAAGTCGATCACGGTCGCCATCGAGCGCCGGGTCAAGCATCCCTTGTACGGAAAGTTTATTACCAAAACGACCAAGCTGCATGTCCACGATGAAGAGAATGTTTCTCGCATCGGTGATCATGTAGAGATCCGCGAAACACGTCCGATTTCGAAAACGAAATCCTGGATGCTGGTTCGTGTGATTGACCGCACGTCCGTTTAAGGAGATTTGTTGTGATTCAGATGCAAACGATCCTGGACTCTGCTGACAACAGCGGCGCCAAAAAAGTTCAGTGTATTAAGGTGTTGGGCGGTTCGCACCGTCGCTATGCCGGCATTGGCGACATTATCAAGGTCTCAATCAAGGATGCCATCCCGCGTGGTCGGGTTAAAAAAGGTGATGTATACAATGCGGTCGTCGTACGGACGGCTAAAGGTGTACGCCGCGCAGACGGATCTTTGATCCGCTTCGATGGTAATGCCGCTGTTTTGTTAAATAACAAGCTTGAGCCGATTGGCACACGTATTTTTGGCCCAGTGACGCGTGAGTTGCGGGGCGATAAGTTCATGAAAATCGTGTCACTCGCGCCCGAAGTGATTTGAGGAAGTCGCCATGCGTAAGATTCGTCAAGGTGATGAAGTTGTTGTCATCGCCGGTAAAGATAAAGATCGCCGCGGTACCGTGCTGCGCGTAATCAACGACGGCACTCGTGTCGTGGTTGAAAATGTCAACAAGGTGAAGAAGCATCAGAAGCCGAACCCGATGGCTGGTCAGCCCGGTGGGATTATCGAAATGGAGAAATCTATTGATATTTCCAACGTAATGCTGTTTAATCCCGCCTCCGAAAAAGGCGACCGAGTGGGCTTCAAGTTTCTTGAAGATGGCACCAAGGTCCGGTTTTTTAAATCCAACGGCGAAGTCGTTGACACAAAATAGGTTGAATTGAAATGGCTCGTCTTCAGGAATTTTATACCAATACGTTGCAGGCAGAGCTGAAAAAGCAGCTCGAACTGGATAACGTGATGGCCGTTCCGAAGCTGACCAAGATCACTTTGAACATGGGCTTGGGTGACTCAGCTCGTGACAAAAAAGTGATTGACAGTGCAGTGAACGAACTCGCCGCCATTACCGGCCAAAAACCGGTGGTGACTTATGCTCGCAAGTCGATTGCGGGTTTCAAGCTGCGCGAAGGGATGCCCCTGGGCGTCAAGGTCACCCTGAGAGGACGTACGATGTACGAATTCTTCGATCGGTTGATCCATGTCTCTATCCCACGTATTCGTGATTTCCGTGGTCTGAACGCCAAGTCGTTCGATGGCCGCGGCAACTACAGCATGGGCGTAAAAGAGCAAATTATTTTCCCGGAAATCGAGTACGACAAAATCGATCAAATCCGCGGGATGGATATCACGATCACAACTACCGCGAAAGACGATGACCAAGCCAGAGCTCTTTTGACTGGTTATGGTTTCCCGTTTCGTCGGTAAGGAGCAAGTATGGCTAAGAAAAGTATGTTGAATCGGGAAGCGCAGCGTCAAAAACTGGCCGCCCGTTATGCTGTCAAGCGCGCCCAGTTGCGCGTGATCCTCAGTGATGTCAATGCAGAATATGATGACAAAATGAAAGCGTCTGTGGAGCTGAGCAAGCTGCCCCGCGATTCGTCTGTTTGCCGTCAAGTTCGTCGTTGCAGCATTACCGGTCGTCCTAAGGGCGTTTATCGGAAATTTGCACTGGGCCGTAATAAATTGCGTCAATTGGCCATGTCGGGTGAAATCCCTGGCCTGCGCAAAGCCAGCTGGTAACGGGGAAAAGCCATGAGTATGAATGATCCTATTTCGGACATGCTGACCCGTATTCGCAATGCCCAGGCAGCGCGTAAGTCAGTTGTTTCCATGCCTTCCTCAAAATTCAAGGTTTCTCTTGCCCGCGTCCTGCAGGACGAAGGTTATATTGGAGAGGTGAGCGTCGTCGGTGATACCAAACCGGTTCTGACCATTACACTGAAATACTTCCAGGGTAAGCCCGTCATCGACATGATCAAGCGGGTTTCAAAACCTGGTTATCGTGTATTTAAAAGTGCGGACGAAATTCCTACCGTTATTGGTGGGCTTGGCGTCGCTATCGTATCAACTTCCCGTGGTGTGATGCCCGACCGTGAGGCTCGGCGGCAGAATATCGGCGGCGAAATTGTTTGCCTCGTGTCTTGATCCTGGGAGTGCGTTATGAGTCGTGTTGCTAAAAAGCCCGTCGCCATTCCCAAGGGTGTCGAGGTGAAATTGGATGGAAAATCCTTGTCCTTCAAAGGCCCCAAAGGGTTGCTGATTCAAGAGATTCACCATTCCGTAAATGTCGAAGTTGCTGCCAATGAATTGCGGTTTGATACTGATTCCGATCATTACATTCCCATGGCTGGCACCATGCGCTCGCTGGCGCAAAACAATGTAAATGGTGTTGCCAGCGGTTTCGAGATCAAATTACAGTTGGTCGGTGTTGGTTATCGTGCACAGATGCAGGGTTCGAATCTAAATCTCGCACTGGGTTTCTCACATCCGATCAATTTTCCTGTACCGGCCGGCATCACCATCGAAACACCCACTCAGACTGAGATTGTGGTGAAGGGTGCTGATCGCCAGATGGTAGGCCAGGTTTCCGCAAATATCCGGGCGTTTCGACCCCCTGAGCCCTACAAGGGCAAGGGTGTGAAGTACCTTGATGAGATCATCTTCCGTAAAGAAGCGAAGAAGAAATAAGGTATAGCTATGAACGAAAAATCGAAAAATCGCTTACGCCGCGCCCGCCGCTCCCGTGCCAAGATTGTACGGCTGGGTGTGCACCGCTTGACCGTGTACCGCACGGCGCAGCATACCTACGCACAGATCTTTACACCGGACGGGACCTCTGTCGTTGCATCGGCTTCAACACTGGCTAAAGATTTTCTGCAAGCCGGACAGCATGGTGGCAACGTCGACGCGGCAAAACGCGTTGGTGCTGCGATTGCGCAGGCGGCGATTGCCAAGGGAATTACCAGCGTTGCATTTGATCGCGCCGGATTTATCTATCACGGCCGCATCAAGGCTCTGGCCGAGTCTGCGCGTGAAGCCGGTCTGCAATTCTAAGGGGTTATGCAATGAGTAGAAATTCTAACGAAGTATCGGACGGCTTGATCGAGAAATTGGTTGCCGTGAATCGTGTTGCCAAGGTCGTGAAGGGTGGACGTATCTTCTCGTTCACCGCCCTGACGGTTGTTGGCGACGGTGAAGGCCGTGTCGGCTTCGGCTATGGCAAGGCGAAAGAAGTCCCTGCTGCAATCCAGAAGGCCATGGACCGCGCCCGGCGGAGCATGGTTGACGTGCCGCTGCGTGACGGCACCCTGTTTTATTCGGCCAATGGTGCTCATGGTGCCGCCAAGGTATTCATGAAGCCTGCGTCTGAGGGTACTGGTGTTATTGCTGGCGGCGCCATGCGCGCTGTTTTCGAAGCCGCTGGTGTTCGTAACGTGCTGGCCAAATGCATCGGCACACGTAATCACATGAATGTGATTCGTGCCACCGTAAATGGCCTGCAGGGCATCAACTCTCCCGAAAACATTGCAGCAAAGCGTGGCAAACGGGTTGAGGAAATTATCGGAGCTAAGTCATGACCAAGCAGCCTCAAACGGTTCGTATCAAGCTTGTTCGTTCAACGATCGGCCGCCTGGCAGCGCACAAAGCCTGCGTTCGTGGGTTGGGTCTGTCCCGTATGCACCAGGTAGTTGAGGTGATCGATACGCCGGAAAACCGGGGCATGATCAACAAGGTCAACTACATGCTCGAAATTCAGGAGACGAAATAATGCGTCTGAATAATTTGTCGCCGGCAGATGGTAGCCGGAAAGATCGCACCCGAGTCGGTCGCGGTGTGGGTTCTGGTCTGGGTAAAACTGCCGGTCGTGGCCACAAAGGTCAGAAATCCCGTTCGGGTGGTTTTCACAAAACCGGCTTTGAAGGCGGTCAGATGCCTATTCAACGTCGTCTGCCTAAGGTCGGCTTCCGTTCATTGCGTGCTTTGGTAACCGCCGAAATCCGCACATCTGAACTGAACCTTCTCGAAGGTGTGGTTTCTTTGGAAACCTTGAAAGCTGCTGGTTTGATTCGTAATGACATCCGCTACGTGAAAATCATGTTGTCTGGTGAAGTTAAGAAGCCATTTGAAATTCAAGGTGTTCGTGTCAGCAAGGGTGCGCTCAGCGCGATTCTCGCTGCGGGCGGCAAAGCGGAGTAATCTGTGTCTCAAGCGAATGCAGGAATATCCGCGCTGGCCGGAGCTGGTCGTTTGACTGAGTTACGGCAGCGTATCTTCTTCGTCATCATGGTACTGGTCGTTTATCGCGTCGGTACCTTCATCCCCTTGCCGGGGATCGATATTGGTGTCATGCACTCGCTCTTCAGCCAGCACTCCGGTGGCATCCTGGGCATGATGAACATGTTTTCCGGTGGCGCATTGTCCCGGATGTCCCTCTTTGCGCTGGGTGTCATGCCCTACATTTCGGCATCAATCATCGTTCAGTTGCTGACCTCGGTTGTGCCCTCTCTGGAGCGCATCAAGAAAGAAGGCGAGGCCGGACGTCGCAAGATTACCCAATACACGCGTTATGGGACCTTGGGCCTTGGCCTGGTGCAGGCCTTGGGTATCTCGATTGCATTGCAGGGGCAGTCTGTCGCTGGGTCACCGTTGGTTTATGCCCCAGGCATCGGCTTCCTGGTGGTCGCGACCCTGACCTTGGTCACCGGTACCATGCTCCTGGTTTGGCTCGGTGAGCAGATCACGGAACGTGGTGTTGGTAACGGCATTTCTCTGATCATTTTCTCGGGGATTGTGGCTGGTTTGCCTACTGCTATTGGTGGCACGGCAGAGTTAGTTCGCACGGGTGAGCTCGGCGTCTTCCCCTTATTGGTTTTGGGTGTTCTGATTCTGGCGGTCACCGCTTTTGTGGTTTTTGTGGAGCGTGGTCAGCGTCGCATTACCGTAAATTATGCGCGCCGGCAGCAGGGGCGTGGGGCGGGCGGTGCTCAAAGTTCCCATTTGCCGCTGAAACTGAATATGGCAGGCGTTATTCCGCCCATCTTTGCTTCGAGCATCATCCTGTTCCCCGCGACGTTGGGTAACTGGTTGGGCCAGCAGGAGAATATGTCGTGGCTGCGGAACCTGTCTACGGCCTTATCACCTGGGCAGCCGCTCTATGTCGGCTTGTATGCGACGGCGATCATTTTCTTCTGTTTTTTCTACACGGCATTGGTATTCAATGCGCGGGAAACGGCAGATAATCTGAAGCGTTCGGGTGCTTTTGTGCCCGGTATCCGCCCCGGTGAGCATACCGCTCGCTATATTGACAAGGTACTGACGCGATTGACCTTCTGGGGTGCACTTTACATTACAGCGGTCTGCTTGTTGCCCGAGTTTCTGATTCTGTACTGGAACGTGCCTTTCTACTTTGGCGGCACCTCCTTGTTGATTATTGTCGTGGTGTTAATGGACTTCATGGCGCAAATTCAGTCGCATCTCGTTTCGCATCAGTACGACAGCCTCGTACGGAAAGCGCATTTCAAGTCTGGGCTGTAATTGCGAAACAGTCCTTGCGTAGTTTGTGATTTTGTTTTATTGTTTCGCGCTCTATTTTTAAGGTGAACTCTGATGGCACGTATAGCGGGAATTAATATTCCAGTGCAGAAGCACGTGGTAATTGCTCTTACATCCATTTATGGTATTGGCACTACCCGTGCCAATAGCATCTGTGTTGCGGCGGCTGTAGAGCCGAGCCGCAAGGTTCGCGATCTTTCTGAATCAGAAGTTGAAGCCCTTCGAGCAGAAGTGGCCAAATTTGTGGTTGAAGGCGATCTGCGTCGTGACGTGTCCATGAACATCAAGCGATTGATGGATCTGGGTTGTTATCGTGGCCTACGGCATCGCCGTGGCCTTCCTCTTCGCGGCCAACGTACGCGAACAAATGCCCGGACCCGTAAAGGTCCGCGTCGCCTGGTCAAGCGTTGATACAGGCTTAATATTCTTCGTTCATCGAGAGTAGGATAATTTTAATGGCTAAGTCCAATACCCCCGCGCGCAAGAAAATCAAGCGCGTGGTCACTGATGCGGTAGCCCATGTGCATGCATCATTCAATAACACGATCGTCACGATCACCGACCGTCAGGGTAATGCCCTGAGCTGGGCCACATCCGGTGGGTCTGGTTTCCGCGGCTCGCGCAAATCAACGCCCTTCGCAGCCCAGGTTGCTGCGGAGCGTGCTGGTGAGGCAGCCAAGGCTTATGGCGTGAAGAATGTCGATGTCGAGATCAAGGGCCCCGGCCCTGGTCGCGAATCCACCATCCGCGCTCTGAATGCTGTCGGTTTCAAGGTTGGCATGATCACTGATGTGACGCCAATTCCACATAACGGCTGCCGTCCGCCGAAAAAACGTCGTGTTTGAGGGGTTATAGACTATGGCTCGTTATCTTGGTCCAAAATGTAAGTTAAGTCGCCGTGAAGGAACTGACTTGTTCCTGAAATCCGGTATCCGCTCGCATGAAGACAAATGTCATCATGCGACCCCACCGGGTCAGCATGGCGCTGCGCGTAAGCAAAAAGTGTCCGGTTACGGTACCCAGTTGCGCGAAAAGCAGAAACTGCGTCGTATCTACGGTGTGCTTGAGCGTCAGTTCGCAAACTACTTCAAGAAGGCCGCACAGCTGAAAGGCTCTACGGGTGAAAACCTTCTCCAGCTGCTTGAATGTCGTCTGGACAACGTTGTGTACCGCATGGGTTTCGGCTCAACGCGTTCAGAAGCGCGCCAGCTGGTTTCACATCGTTCTCTTACCGTGAATGGTACGGTTGTGAACATTCCGTCATTTCAGGTATCTGCAAATGACGTGATTGCCGTCCGCGAATCTGCCCGCAAGCAGCAGCGCATTAAAGATGCCGTCGAATTGGCCGCGCAACGTCCGACAGTAGACTGGATCAGTGTCGACACCGCCAAGATGGAAGGTGTGTTCAAGGCCGCTCCTGTTCGTGATGAGCTGCCTGCGGAAATCAATGAATCACTCGTTGTCGAGTTGTATTCCAAGTAATATTTGCGAGGATGCGTCATGCAATTGGGTTCTACCGAACTGCTTAAGCCACGATTGGTCGATGTCCAGGTTCTGGACGAGACCCGTGCACGTGTTGTTTTGGAGCCGCTAGAACGCGGTTTCGGTTACACGTTGGGAAACGCACTGCGTCGTATTTTACTTTCTTCCATCCCTGGTGTTGCTGTTACCGAGGCCGAAATTGAAGGTGTTGTGCACGAGTACACCACCATTGAAGGCGTCCAGGAAGATGTTCTTGAGATTCTGCTGAATCTCAAAGGGCTTTCGGTCGTGCTGCATGGCCGTGATGAAGCAGTTCTGAGCATCAAGAAAACAGGGCCAGGCGTCATTACGGCTGCTGACATCAAGACTGACCACGCCGTCGAGATCATTAACCCTGATCATCACATTGCGACATTGAATGTGCAGGGCTCGTTGGCCATGACCTTCAAGGTTCAGCGCGGCAAGGGTTATGTTCCCGCCAGTGCGCGTCGTGAAGAGACGGGTGGTCAGATTGGCCGCCTGCTTGTAGATGCTTCTTTCTCTCCGCTGCGTCGCGTTGCCTACTCTGTTGAGCGTGCGCGTGTCGAACAGCGTACCGATCTTGATTCATTGGTCCTCGATATCGAAACTAATGGGTCCATTTCTGCGGAAGATGCGATTCGCTATGCAGCGGGGATTCTGGTTGATCAGCTTTCTGTCTTCGTCGACTTGAAAGCCGAAAAAGCAGAGCCGGTTCTGGAGCAAGCGCCTACCGTCGATCCGATTCTTTTGCGTCCGGTTGACGACTTGGAATTGACCGTCCGTTCGGCCAACTGCCTGAAGGCCGAGAACATTTACTACATTGGCGACTTGATTCAGCGTACTGAAATTGAGCTTCTGAAAACCCCGAACCTGGGCAAGAAATCCCTGACTGAAATCAAGGATGTTTTGGCTAAGCAGGGGTTGTCCTTGGGGCAGCGGCTCGAAAGCTGGCCGCCGGCAGAGTTGCAAAATCTGGCTGAGTCTAAGATCTAAGCTATTTGAATTTTTGGGGTATATGAGATGCGTCACCGTCTTTCGGGCCGTCAGTTAGGCCGTAATTCCGATCAGCGCAGTGCGCTGATGCGTTCTTTGACTAATTCCTTGATCGAGCATGAGCTGATCAAGACCACCTTGCCAAAGGCCAAGGAGCTTCGTCGTTTTGCGGAGCCTTTGATTACCCTGGCTAAGGAAGACTCTGTGCATGCACGCCGTTTGGCATTCGCACGCACACGTAACAAGGCTGTGGTTGGTAAGTTGTTTACCGATCTTGGCCCACGTTTCCAGTCACGTCCGGGCGGGTATGTGCGTATTCTGAAGTGCGGTAATCGCGCTGGTGATAATGCGCCAATGGCTTATGTCGAATTTGTTGAACGTACTGGTGTTGCCCAGTAAGCGTTTTACTTACAAAAAAACCGGCTTAGGCCGGTTTTTTTTGGATTAATTTTTAATCAGGCGGCGATGGTCTGTTCGATCATGGTGACCATGGATTGTTCAACAGATTCAGCGATTTCAGCCAACGTTTGATTCTGGCTGAGTATCTTCAGAATGCTTGCCGGGCTCATCATCGACACATAAATACCATCGGTGCGGGCGTATACAGCAATCCGGCAAGGGAGTGCATTGGCTAGGCCAATTTCTATACTAAGCACTTCCTTGGCCCGTTTCGGATTGCATACTTCAAATACGCGGCAGGCGGCATCAAAGGGTATGCCCTTGCTCTCAAGAGTATTCTGAATGTCATGGATGTGCAGAACGCCAAACCCATTGTCTTTAACCGCATTGGTCAGGCGCTGGCATGTGGTTTCAAGGTCGTGAGGGCTCTTTTTTTCGATCAACATACGTGGTGCTCCCTGGTTCGGGTGGTTGGTGTTGCCTTGCAGGACGATTTAGCAAGGAAATAGTAAACGGGTTGATACATTCGGTTGTTATTTGTTGCAGGCTTTGTCAGACTCTAACAGCTAAGAAAAGTTTTATATATTAATCGGAGTTGCTCATGATGGTAGATCGTTTGAACCGTTCATTCCACAAAACGACCTTGGCGCTGGGTATTGCCTGTGTCTCATGGATGGGCGTCGCTTGCGCCGCCGACAGTGGCGCTACTGAGGCAAGTCCGCCGGCGGTTACTCAGCAAGTGGCTCCGCAGTTGAGCCCCGAGCAGATGAAACTGATGAGTGAGTTCAAGGCCACGCATGAGGCCATTGGCAACGACGAGCAGCAACTTCAGGTGATTGAGGGCAAGGCCTACAAGAAGAACCCTCACTTGGTGAAGGACCGTAATTCTTTGCGTGACGCCATCAAGGCATCAATGTCCGACAAGGGTTACGATGCGCAGACAAAGTATGATGAATTGAAGTCGATGGTGACCAAGATTCAGGCGATGCAGGATTCGGATCCTGAGAAAGCGAAGGCTATTCAGGCATTCCGTGCTAGTCAGCAGGAATTCGAACAACGTCAAGAAAAGGCCTTCCAGGACCCGAAGATTCAGAAGAAGTCTGAGAAACTGCGTAATGACGTTCGTGCTGAAATGATTAAGGTTGATCCGAAGTCGAAAGAGTTGTTCGCTGACTTGGACAAGAACGAGAAAAAAATGCATGAGCTGCAACAGCAGGCCATGCAAATGCATAGTGACGCGCAACCGATGGCGCCTGCCGGGAAGTGATTTCACCATAGGCTTTGTAAAAAACCCAGCGTTTGTGCTGGGTTTTTTTTCGCCACGCGAACCCATCTGGGAGTGTCAGACAGCGTCCTGCTGGATCAGCTGCTCGCGTAGTTTATGAATCTGGTTCCGGATATCGGCCGCCTGTTCAAATTCGAGATCGCGGGCGCACTGGTACATTTTAGTTTCCAGTGTCTTGAGTGTCCGCAGGATTTGTTCGGGTGTTTGTGGGGTGGTGTAGTGCCCTGAATCCTCTGCCGCGCGTGATTGGCTGCGCGCGCCCGGTCGTGAGCCCGGAATGCGGGCGTCGCCCGAATCGAGGACATCCCGCACGCGTTTTGTGATCCCGACAGGTGTGATGCCGTGCTCCAGATTAAATTGAACCTGCTTTTCTCGTCGACGATCCGTTTCGTCCATGGCCTTGCGCATGGCATCCGTAATCCGGTCGGCATAGAGGATGGCCTTCCCGTGCAGATTGCGCGCGGCGCGGCCGATAGTCTGAATGAGTGATCGTTCGGAGCGCAGGAATCCTTCCTTGTCTGCATCGAAAATAGCGACCAGAGAAACCTCTGGGATATCTAGCCCTTCGCGCAGCAGGTTGATTCCGATCAGTGCGTCGAACAGGCCAAGTCGAAGGTCGCGAATGATTTCTACCCGTTCAACGGTATCCACGTCTGAATGCAGATAACGGGCGCGGATGCCGTGTTCGGTTAGATAGTCAGTCAGATCTTCCGACATGCGTTTGGTCAGGGTGGTGATCAGTACGCGCTCCTGCTTCTCGGCACGCTGTGTGATCTCGGAGAGAACGTCGTCAACCTGGCTGGCGACGGGCCGGATTTCGATTTCCGGGTCGATCAGGCCAGTTGGGCGTACGACCTGCTCGACAATTTTGGCGGAGTGGGCGTGCTCATAAGGGCCGGGCGTCGCGGAAACATGAATGGTCTGCGGCATCATCCGTTCGAATTCCGAAAATTGCAGCGGCCGATTATCGAGCGCCGACGGCAGCCGGAAGCCAAAATTGACCAGGGTCTCCTTGCGAGAACGATCCCCCTTGTACATGGCGCCCAGTTGGGGAACAGTGACATGCGATTCGTCGATGATCAGCAATGCGTCAGGCGGCAGATAGTCGTACAGGCAGGGCGGGGGCTCGCCGGTCGCGCGACCTGACAGATAACGCGAATAATTTTCGATGCCGTTGCAGTAACCCAACTCGCGAATCATCTCGATGTCGAACCGCGTCCGCTGTCCCAGACGCTGCGCTTCGACCAGCTTGTTTTCTGATTCCAGCGTTTTGAGCCGGGTGTCCAGTTCGGCCTTGATGAGCTCGACGGCGGTGAGGAGTTGGTCCCGCGGGGTCACGTAATGGGATGAGGGGTAAACCGTGTAGCGCGGGATGCGCCGTCGCGTGACGCCGGTCAATGGATCGAAGAGCGTGATCTGTTCGATCTCGTTGTCGAACAGTTCGATGCGAACGCCTTCGTCATCCGATTCGGCCGGATGGATGTCAATGACGTCCCCGCGTACCCGGTAGGTTCCGCGCCGGAATTCCATATCGTTCCGTGTGTACTGCATCTCTGCCAGGCGCCGCACGATTTGCCGGTGATCGACCTTCTCGCCCCGTACCAGATGCAGAATCATCTTCAGATAAGCAGTTGGGTCGCCCAGCCCGTAGATGGAAGAGACGGATGCCACAATGATGACATCACGCCGCTCCAGTAAGGACTTGGTTGCCGACAGGCGCATCTGCTCGATGTGTTCGTTGATTGAGGAATCCTTCTCGATGAAGGTGTCCGATGCGGGCACATAGGCCTCGGGCTGGTAGTAGTCGTAATAGGAAACAAAGTACTCAACCGCGTTCTGCGGGAAGAATCCCTTGAGTTCGCCATAGAGTTGCGCGGCCAGGGTTTTGTTGGGCGCCAGCACCAAGGCAGGGCGCTGCAGTTGGTCGATCACATTAGCGACCGTGAAAGTTTTTCCCGACCCGGTGACACCCAGCAGCGTCTGTTGCGCTAGGCCATCCTGGAGGCCCTCGATCAGTTGGGCGATGGCTGCGGGTTGATCGCCGGCAGGTTGGTAGTCGGTGACTAGCTTGAAGCGCGTTTCTTGCATTTGGCGGTCAGTATAGTGGATGGATCATCGGCAATCTGATTCGATTGGATTTTTATGCTAAATTGAACGCGTTGTGCAGATGGCAGATTGGCCCTTCTATGCGTGCAGCCCAGCACCTCGGTGATTCGAATGTATTCCGAGCAGTGCGCACAACATCCAATTTTTAGTATATCCCAAGCATAAGGTTTCCATGACCCAAGAGACGGTAGAAGATCCGAACGCAGCCATTGAGGCTGAAAAATACGACAATCCGGTCGCCAGCCGTGAATTTATTTTGCAGATGCTGGCCGAGCATGATGGTCCGTTGACCCTGAATCGGATGATCAGTCAGCTCGAGTACGACGGCGACGAAGAACGTATTGAAGGGCTCACGCGGCGGCTGCGGGCCATGGAGCGTGATGGCCAGGTCATTCGCAACCGGCGCGGCGGCTATGTGCCCGTGACGCATACTGAACTTGTGCGCGGGCGCGTGCTGGGTCATCGCGACGGATTTGGTTTCCTCGTGCCTGACGAGGGTGGCGACGATGTCTTTTTGTCCCCCCGTGTGATGCGTGCCTTGTTGAATGGCGACCGAGCCGTCGTGCAGGTCACCGGCCTGGATCGTCGTGGCCGCCGCGAAGGCAGTCTCGTCGAGGTGATCGAGCGCGCCAATGCCGAGATTGTCGGCCGTCTTGTTCTGGAAGCGGGTATCGCCTTTGTGGTGCCCGATCATGCGCGCATGACCCAGGACGTCCTGGTGCCGATGACCGAACTCAATGGCGCCCGGGATGGACAGATCGTGCGGGTTGCGCTTGTTGAGCAGCCTACGCTGCGTCACAAGCCGGTCGGCAAGATTGTCGAAGTGCTGGGCGATCACATGTCGCCCGGGATGGAGATCGACGTGGCGATTCGTTCGCATGGTATTCCGCATGAGTGGCCGAAAGAGGTGCTGGACGCGATTGATGGCATGAGTGATCAGGTCAGCGAAGCGGATAAGGCCGGTCGGATCGATCTGAGGCATCTGCCGCTTGTCACGATTGATGGCGCAGATTCCAAGGATTTCGACGATGCCGTGTATTGCCAGTCGACACCGGAAGGGTTTCGGGTGCTGGTGGCGATCGCGGACGTCAGTCATTACGTTCGGGTGGGTACGCCGCTGGATCGCGAAGGCTTCTGCCGCGCGACATCCGTATATTTCCCGGGGCGCGTTGTACCGATGTTGCCGGAAATTCTGTCGAATGGCCTGTGTTCGCTGAACCCGGCGGTTGATCGTTTGTGCTTGTGTGCAGACATGCTGATCGACGGGGATGGAAAGCTGATCAAGTATCGGTTCTTCGAGGGTGTGATGCGCTCTGCCGCGCGTTTGACCTATGACTTGGTTGCGCAGGTTCTGGTCACACGGGATCCGGAAGTCCGTTCCGCCCATGCTGAATTGCTCGAACCGCTGGAGTCGCTGTATTCGGTGTACCACGTGTTGCGCGCCGAGCGTGAACGGCGTGGCGCCATTGATTTTGATACGGTTGAAACGCGTATCGTCTTCGGTGAAGGGCGCAAGATTGAAGCCATCGTTCCTTATGAGCGGAACGATGCGCACAAGATTATTGAAGAGTGCATGATCGCCGCAAACGTGGCTGCCGGGCGTTTTGTTTCCGAGAATAAAATTCCGGCACTGTATCGCGTTCATGATCGGCCGACAGCCGATAAAATGACGGATCTCCGTGCGATGTTGACTGAAAAAGGCTTGGGGCTGAGCGGTGGCGAAGAGCCTGCCCCAGGAGACTTCAACCAGTTGCTGTCCGCTGCTCAATTGCGGCCGGATTTCCCCATCATTCAGACAATGATCCTGCGCTCTCTGCGTCAGGCCGTGTATGCGCCGGAGAATCTCGGGCATTTCGGTCTGGCTCACGAGTTCTACGCACATTTCACGTCGCCGATTCGCCGGTATCCGGATCTGATGGTCCATCGGGCGATTCGCCACATCCTGCGAACCGGAAGCCCAGAGCGGTTCCCTTATTCGCATGATGAAATGGTCATTATCGGTGAGCATTGTTCCAACAATGAACGCCGAGCGGATGAAGCGACGCGGGACGCGACCGATTGGCTCAAGTGTGAGTTCATGCTGGATAAGGTCGGCGAGGTATATGCCGGACGTGTCGCCTCGGTGCTTGGTTTCGGTCTGTTTGTCGAGTTGAAGGAGTTCTTTGTCGAGGGGCTTCTGCATATCACGGCACTCACCAAGGATTATTATCATTTCGACCCAGCGACCCTGTCCCTACGCGGTGAGCGTACGGGCCGGGTTTTTGCGCTCAATGATGAAATCCGTGTGCGGGTAGCGCGGGTGGATCTGGACGAACGAAAGATCGATTTTGTGCTGCCAGACGATGATGAGGCCATGCAGGAAATGGAGGCGCAGGATACCGAAGCCGATGCCGACCAAGAAACGGATGGCGAGCAGGATCCAGCCAAGAAAAAGCGCAAGCCACGTCGCCGCCGTCGGAAGAAGCCTGCGGGCGCCGAAGGCGAAGGTACCCAGAGCGATGACGCAAATGACGATGCTTCCGATTCGGATGCGTCGGAACCCGCTTCACGGGATGATGCGCCGGCCACGAAATCCTCGGACGAACCTCATGTGTCTGCGCCGGAATCCCGTCGCGACCCAGAGTCTCATTGACCATGGCGGGCGGTAAACCAAATCAAGCCACTGAATGGCTGGCGGGCTTTCATGCGGTTGAAGCAGCCTTGCGCCATGATGGTGAGCGCGTACTCGAGGTGATTTTCGAACTGGGGCGGCAAGACAAGCGAATTCAGGATTTGCGCGAACTGGCCGGGCAGGTCGGTGTGCAATATCGGGATGCGCCGGATACCTATTTTGCAGAACGCGTGCGCGCGGATCGCGAGCTCACGCGACATCAGGGCGTGTTGGCTAAGTACCAGTCGCCGCCGCCAGCAGACGAGCATGATCTCTATGCCCTGCTGGATGGCCTGCAGGAGCCTGCTTTCCTGTTGGTGCTCGATGGCGTGACGGATCCGCATAATCTGGGGGCCTGCCTTCGCAGTGCCGAAGCGGCGGGTGCTCATGCGGTCGTGGTTCCGCGTGATCGGGCGGTTGGCATGACACCGACCGTGCGCAAGGCGGCCTGCGGGGCCGCTGAACGGATTCCCTTCATTCAGGTCACCAACCTGGCGCGCACGCTGGTGGCGCTCAAAGAGCGGTTCATCTGGGTGGTCGGTGCGGCGGGCGGTGGCATGGTGAGCTTGTATGAAACTGATTTTGCCACGGAGCCTGTCGCGCTGGTGATGGGGAGCGAAGGCGAGGGACTGCGTCGACTCACTCAGGAGCATTGCGATCAGTTGATCTATATTCCCATGGCGGCACCGGTCGAAAGTCTGAATGTATCCGTCGCTACCGCTGTCTGCTTGTTCGAGTTTCGCCGTCGGCGCTCTGCCTCGGCAGTGCTATCGGAGTAGCGCCGAATTCGCTAAGATAGCCGGCTGTTTTATTCTTCCAACGGGGCTGGCTTCGGGCCGCCCGGATGGCGATCGTTGTTCAGGAGCGTTGTGCGATCATGATCCTTTCAGACCGGGTACGCCGCGTGCGCCCATCCCCTACTTTGGCGGTTACGGCCAAGGCGGCCGAGTTGCAAGCGCAAGGCCGGGATATCATCAGCTTGGGCGCCGGTGAGCCGGATTTCGATACGCCCGAACACATTCGGGCGGCAGCCATCGCCGCCATTGATGCGGGATTCACGCGCTATACCGCCGTGGAAGGCATTTTGAGTCTGCGTCAGGCCATCGCCAAGCGTTTGCGGGATGATCAGGGGCTTGACTACGCCCTGGACGAGATCATCGTGTCCACCGGTGGGAAGCAGAGTATTTACAACCTGTTTCAGGCCGTCCTCAACCCGGATGACGAGGTCATTGTCATCGCGCCTTACTGGGTCTCCTATCCCGACATGGTGCGTTTGGCGGGCGGCGAGGCCGTGATTGTGCTGGCCGGTCAATCCCAAGGCTTCAAGGTAACGCCGGCCCAACTGGCCTCGGCGATCACCGATAAAACCCGTGTCATCATGCTTAATAGCCCCTCTAATCCGACGGGTGTCGCTTATACGCGTGCGGATTGGCTGGCGATTGCTGATGTGCTTCGTGCCCATCCGCGGGTTTTGATCGCGACCGACGATATGTACGAGAAAATCCTGTGGGCCGATGAGCCCTTCTCGAATATCGCCATGGTGGCCCCCGATTTGTTGCCCCGGATCATGATTTTGAATGGCGTGAGCAAGGCCTACGCCATGACCGGCTGGCGTATCGGTTATGCCGCCGGCCCGGCGCCCATCATCAAGGCGATGAAGGTCATTCAGTCGCAAAGTACATCGGGCGCCTGCTCGATCGCACAAGTCGCCGCCCAAGAAGCGATCGAGGGTGATCAGTCCGATATCGAGCGGATGGTCAAATCCTTTCAGGAGCGACACGATTTCGTGGTTGCCCGTCTGAATCAGATTCCCGATGTGGTCTGCTTGCCGAGTCAAGGTGCTTTTTACAGCTTTCCCGATGTCAGTGCCGTGATCAAACGCATGGGGCTGGCGGACGATGTCGCGCTGAGCGAGTTGCTGCTCGAACAGGCGGGCGTGGCCGTCGTGCCGGGCACGGCCTTCGGTGCGCCCGGGCATGTGCGGCTCAGCTATGCCACGAGCATGGCCGATCTCGAAGAAGCACTGCGCCGCATGGCCGAGGTCATGGGTGCGTGAAAACCTGCGGCAGTCGTCGTAGGGTCCATTTCGGCTTCGCATACAACCATCAACGAACACGTTAAGCCAAAATAGAGGGTGCGCTATGGATGAGAATCGCAAAAAGGCATTGACCGCCGCGCTGAGTCAGATTGAACGGCAGTTCGGCAAGGGCGCCGTGATGAGAATGAATGACACGGCAGGCATTGATGTGCCGGTCGTCAGCACCGGATCGATCGCCCTGGATGCCGCATTGGGTATCGGCGGTCTGCCGCGTGGTCGCGTGGTCGAGATCTATGGTCCCGAATCTTCCGGCAAGACTACCCTGACGCTGCAAGTTATTGCTCAGGCGCAAAAAACCGGTGGTGTCTGTGCATTTGTGGATGCGGAGCACGCGCTGGACCCGACGTACGCACAAAAACTGGGCGTGAATGTCGATGACCTCCTGGTTAGCCAGCCCGATACCGGTGAGCAGGCGCTGGAGATCACCGACATGCTGGTTCGCTCCGGTGCGGTCGATGTCGTCGTCATCGACTCCGTGGCTGCGCTCGTGCCTAAGGCGGAAATCGAAGGCGAGATGGGCGACACCCATGTCGGCCTTCAGGCGCGACTGATGAGTCAGGCTCTGCGCAAACTTACCGGAAACATCAAGCGCACCAACTGCATGGTGATTTTCATCAACCAGATCCGCATGAAGATCGGCGTGACCTACGGCAGCCCGGAAACCACGACCGGCGGCAATGCACTGAAATTCTATGCCTCGGTACGCCTGGATATCCGTCGCGTCGGTGCCGTGAAAAAAGGTGAAGAAATCATCGGCAATCAGACCCGGATCAAGGTGGTCAAGAACAAGATGGCGCCGCCATTCAAGGTGGTTGATGTCGATATTCTCTATGGCGAAGGCATTTCGCGCCTGATGGAGTTGATTGACATGGCATCCCAGCATGGCTTGATCCAGAAGGCCGGCGCCTGGTATTCCTGCGGCGATATCCGACTGGGGCAGGGCAAGGATAATGCCCGCCAGTATTTCGTTGAGCACCCTGAGTTGGCCGATGAGATTGAAGCCAAACTTCGGGCCGAGATGCGTGCCGCAGGCGCGGGCTCAAAGGCGAAGCTGGCTGTGGCTGCCGACGAGGATCTGCCGGAGAGCGATGACTGAGTCTGTGCGTTATCGCAATAGATGATGGGCGGGTAGGGCATCTGGTTTGATGCAGCGAAAGACAGCGTCCCCCGATGATGAGAGTCAGGCCGAGAAGATCGCCTTGGGTCTTCTGACCCGGCGCGAGCACAGTCGGTACGAATTGCGAACCAAGCTGCGGCAGCGTGGCTTTGCGCATGAGATCATCGAGGTGGTGCTTGACCGGCTAGCCAAGCAGGGGTGGCAATCGGATCCCCGCTACGCGGAAAGCTACGTGCGAATGCGTATTGCGCGTGGCTATGGCGAGGCCGCGATTCAGGCGGAATTGCGCCAGCGCGGCGTCGACTCACCCTTGGCACATCAAACCCTGCGTGATGCCGATGTCGATTGGCTCGAATGCGCACAGCAACAGATACGCCGTCATTTCAATATGCCCCCCGAAGATGCCGCCGAAAAGCTTCGGCGCTATCGCCATCTTTGTAACCGTGGATTTACGCCGGAACAGGCGCGCATCGCCAGCGCAGGGTGGTTGGAAATTTCTGGCACCACTTGGATCTGAAATGCTGCCTCTGATTGTCGTCACTAACGGCATTCTTAATTTCCACCGCCGTTCATGTTCTTTGGCTGGCTGTGCCTGCCAAATGCGCCGGTAGATTCATTCCGGGGCACTTTCCGTTACACTCAGCAGTATTTGCTATTCACTTTTTTGATCCGTGACCTACCTATGAAAACCACTGCCGAATTGCGCACCGCGTTTTTGGATTTTTTCCATGCCCATGGCCATGAAATCGTCCCGTCTTCTTCCCTGATCCCGGCACATGATCCGACCCTACTGTTTACCAATGCGGGTATGGTGCAATTCAAGGATGCATTCCTGGGACTGGAGCAGCGGAGCAATCCACGGGCTGTTTCCTGTCAACGCTGTGTGCGGGCGGGCGGCAAGCATAATGATCTCGAAAATGTTGGTTATACCGCGCGGCATCACACGTTTTTTGAAATGCTGGGTAACTTCAGTTTTGGTGATTATTTCAAGACCGAGGCGATTCGCTTTGGCTGGGATTTTCTGACCCAGACGCTGAAACTGCCCCCGGAGCGTCTGCTGGTTACGGTGTATCACACCGATGATGAGGCCTTCGCGCTCTGGCGGGACGAGATCGGCGTGCCCGCCGACCGGGTTCTGCGCATCGGCGACAAGCCGTCGGGCGGCTCCGACAATTTCTGGCAGATGGGCGACACCGGTCCCTGCGGTCCGTGTACCGAAATTTTCTATGACCACGGTGCGCATATTCCGGGCGGCCCGCCGGGTTCCCCCGACGAAGATGGCGACCGCTTTATCGAGATTTGGAACATCGTGTTCATGCAATACGATCGTTCGGCAGACGGTAAATTACATCCGCTGCCCAAGCCATCGGTCGATACCGGGATGGGCATCGAGCGGCTGGCGGCAATCCTGCAGGGCGTGCACAGTAATTACGACATCGACCTGTTCCGTCATCTGATCGACGCGGCACAGGCAGTGACCGGTACGAAGGATCGCCAGTCGAATTCCCTGAAAGTGCTGGCGGATCATATTCGTTCCTGCGCCTTCCTGATCGTCGATGGCGTACGTCCCGGCAATGAAGGTCGTGATTATGTGCTGCGCCGCATCATTCGCCGCGCCGCGCGTCACGGTCACAAACTCGGCGTCGATGAGCCTTTTTTCTACCGGTTGGTGCTGCCGCTCGTCGCAGTCATGGGCGATGCCTATCCCGAGCTTGTGGCCGTGCAGGAAGAAGTGGCACGCGTGCTGCGTGTTGAGGAAGAGCGTTTTCTGCAAACCCTGGCTTCGGGCATGCAGGTACTGGATACCGAGCTGGCCCAGCTGCCCGCGAACGGTGAAATTCCGGGCGAGGTGGTGTTCAAGCTTTATGACACCCACGGCTTCCCTTTCGATCTGACTGCCGATATTGCCCGCGAACGCGGCATGACCGTTGATGCGGCGGGTTTTGAGCATGCCATGGCAGACCGGCGCGCACAGTCGCGTGCGGCGAGCCAGTTTGCGCAACAGGTTCAGGCCGTCGACGTATCGAGTGCGACCTGCTTCGAGGGTTATGCCCTGGAGCAGTCGGACGGCGAGGTGCTTGCACTGGTGCACGATGGCGAATCGGTTACGGTACTGGAGGCGGGGCAGAGCGGTGCGCTGGTATTGGATCGCACGCCGTTCTATGCCGAGTCGGGCGGACAGGTTGGCGACAGCGGCGTGATCACCGTTCCCGGCGGGCGTTTTGTGGTCACCGATACTCAGAAGCAGGGCACCAGCTTCCTGCACTACGGCGAGGTGCTCGAAGGCCGTGTCGTGGTGGGTGATGTCGCTCAGGCTGTCATTGATCACGAACGACGCGCAGCCATCCGTCTCAATCACTCGGCGACTCACCTGCTGCATGCGGCCCTGAGGCAGGTTCTGGGTGGCCATGTTCAGCAAAAAGGTTCCCGGGTGAGCGCAGAGGCGCTCCGTTTCGATTTTTCTCAGCCCGAGCCGATTACCCCGGATCAGCTGCGGAATATTGAACGAATTGTGAATGCGCAGATCAGAGAGAACCATCCCGTCGAGACGCGGGAAATGGCGATCGATGAAGCCAGAGCTGCTGGTGCGATGGCATTATTTGGTGAGAAGTACAGTGATGTTGTCCGCGTGGTTTCCATGGGGCCATTTTCAATGGAGCTTTGTGGCGGCATTCACGCCAGCCGGGGCGGGGATATCGGCCTCTTCAAGATTGTCAGCGAAGGCGGTGTGGCTTCGGGTGTGCGCCGGATCGAGGCCGTAACCGGTATGGGTGCCCTTTCCGCGCTGGAGCAGACCGACCTGGCGCTGACCGAGATTGCCGGACTGGTGAGGGGCTCGCGTCAGGACGCGGTGAGCCGCGTGGCCCAGTTGATGGAGCGCAGTCGTCAGCTGGAACGCGAATTGGCCGAGATCAAGGGGAAGCTGGCGGCACAGGCGGGGGGCGATCTTGTCGGTCAGGCCCTGTCCGTCGGCGATGTGAAAATTCTGGTGGCCGAATTGGCGGGTGCGGATGTACCCACCCTGCGGGATACGGTCGATCAGCTTAAAAACAAACTCGGTAGCGCTGCGGTGCTTCTGGCCAGTGTGGAAGAGGGCAAGGTGCGCCTGATTGCCGGGGTGAGCAAGGATCTGATTGCCCGCATCAAGGCCGGGGACCTTGTCAATGTAGCGGCCATGCCGGTCGGCGGCAAGGGTGGAGGGCGTCCGGACATGGCTCAGGCGGGTGGTACCCAGCCCGAGCATCTGGCGTTGGCACTAGCCGCTGCGACCGCGTGGTTGCAGCAGCAGTTGAGTTAACCCTGGGGGCATCCGTCACAATTGCCGGGATGTCCCTGACCCATTTGCAGGTATGACCATTTGGTCATCTCTTGAAACGTGCAAATTTGCCCACATTTAATTAGAATGCTCGGCTATTTTTTACGGGCTTGGCGCAATTGGTGCCACACCGAAAGCAGTCGAGTAATTCCGAAATTACAACAGGAAGATCATGGCCTTAATCGTTCAAAAATATGGTGGGACTTCGGTCGGCAGCGTAGAACGGATCGGTGCTGTCGCGGATCGGGTGATTCGGGCGCGTCAGGCAGGAGATGATGTCGTGGTCGTCGTTTCAGCGATGAGCGGCGAAACCAATCGGCTGATCGATCTGGCCAAACAGATTCAGGAGCGCCCCAGTGAGCGCGAGCTGGATTCACTGATTTCGACGGGCGAACAGGTCACCACGGCGCTGCTGTCGATGGCATTACAGAAACGCGGCCAGAATGCGCGCTCATACACGGGAGCCCAGGTCAAGATTCTCACGGACAGTGCCTTCAACAAGGCGCGGATTCGGGCGATTGATACCCAGGGAATCCTCGCGGATCTCAAGGCCGGCCGCGTGGTCGTGGTGGCGGGTTTCCAGGGGGTGAATGCCCATGGTGACATCACCACCTTGGGGCGGGGCGGTTCAGATACCTCCGCCGTTGCGCTGGCAGCGGCACTGAAGGCTGATGAATGTCAGATTTATACCGATGTGGACGGGGTTTATACCACCGATCCCCGTGTGGAGCCGCGTGCGCGTCGACTGGATCGCATCACGTTCGAGGAGATGCTGGAAATGGCCAGCCTGGGCTCGAAAGTGTTGCAGATTCGATCCGTGGAATTTGCGGGGAAATATAATGTTCCGTTGCGGGTATTGTCTTCATTTGTGGATGGCCCCGGCACGTTGATTACCTTGGAGGATGAAGTTGTGGAACAGGCGGTCATTTCAGGCATTGCCTTTAATCGTGATGAGGCGCAGTTGACCGTCAACGGCGTACCGGACAGCCCGGGCGTGGCGTACGCAATTCTCGGCCCTGTGGCAGAGGCCAATATCGAAGTGGACATGGTGTTGCAGAACATTGGGCGCGACGGTACGACCGATTTCACCTTTACTGTTCAGCATGTCGATTACGAAAAAGCCTTGGCCATCGTTCGGGCCGAGGCGGAAAAGCTTGGGGCGCGGGAAGTCTCGGGCAACTCGAAAATCGTGAAGGTTTCCTTGGTGGGGGTGGGCATGCGTTCCCACGCGGGTGTTGCCGCCAAGATGTTCAAAGTTCTGGCGGATGAGAAGATCAATATCCGCATGATTTCGACTTCGGAAATCAAGGTTTCCGTTGTCGTTGATGACAAATATCTGGAACTGGCCGTGCGTAGTTTGCACGATGCCTTTGAATTAGATGCACCAATCGCTTCGATCGACTAGATTATTATCCCTACGATCGTCAAATAAATGAAATATTCGGATCTGCGCCCGGTTAAGCGGATGATCTTGAAAATAAGGAGTGTTGACTCATGTTGATTCTTACGCGTCGCATCGGTGAGGTATTGCGGGTTGGAGACGATGTTTCCATTACCGTTCTGGGCATTAAGGGCAATCAGGTTCGTATCGGTATCGATGCGCCCAAGGATGTTTCCGTCCACCGTGAAGAGATCTATCAGCGTATCCAAAATGAAAGTGCTGGCGCTGGCGCGGAAGATCACGTGCCTTCGGTCGCCCACGATGAACACGGTGATGGGTACTGAGGCACCCCTGATGTGCCAATAGTCAATGAAGCCGGCGATGAGTCGGCTTTTTTCTGGAATTAATGGGAATAATAACGATGGAACCCTCGCTGGTCAGCGCGCTTGATGTGTTGTTTGTGTTGTCGGGTGCAGTCATGGTGTTGGCCATGCATGCGGGATTCGCCTTTCTGGAAGTTGGAACCGTTCGGCGCAAGAACCAGGTCAATGCCCTGGTGAAGATCATGGCCGACTTCGCGGTCTCTACCATTGCCTATTTCTTCATTGGTTACTATGTTGCCTATCACATCGGGTTCTGGAATTCAGCCAGCCAGCTGACGACTGAGCACGGCTACCAACTGGTGAAATTCTTTTTCCTGCTGACCTTCGCGGCGGCCATACCCGCCATCATCTCCGGTGGTATTGCCGAGCGGGCGCGATTTTATCCGCAACTGGCCGCAACCTTCCTGATCGTCTCTCTGGTCTATCCCTTCTACGAGGGGCTGGTCTGGAACAACAACTTCGGCTTCCAAGATTGGCTGAGCCATGTGTTCGGTGCCCATTTTCATGATTTTGCCGGTTCGATGGTCGTGCATGGGATGGGCGGCTGGATTGCGCTAGCCGCCGTTTGGCTGCTGGGGCCACGTCATGGGCGATACGGGCACAATGGCGAAGTATTTGCCCATCCGCCATCCAATATTCCTTTTCTGGCCCTTGGGTCGTGGGTATTGACCGTGGGCTGGTTCGGATTCAATGTCATGTCGGCGCAGAATATTGCGGGTATTTCCGGTCTTGTTGCGGTCAATTCCCTGATGGCCATGGTTGGCGGAATCCTGGCGGCGCTCGTCGTGGGGCGGAATGATCCCGGCTTCCTGCATAACGGTCCTCTGGCGGGCCTCGTGGCCGTGTGTGCGGGCTCCGATGTCATGCATCCCATTGGTGCCCTGTTCACGGGGATCGTGGCCGGTGCCCTGTTTGTCTGGCTATTTACCTTCGTGCAAAATCGCATGAAGATCGACGATGTTCTGGGGGTCTGGTCCCTGCATGGCGTGTGTGGTGTCTGGGGCGCGATTGCTGCCGGTATTTTCGGGCTCAAGGCTATGGGCGGCGTGGGCGGAGTGAGCATGGGGGCTCAGCTGGTCGGTACGGCGGTAGCGATCGGGATTGCGTTACTGGCCGGGCTAACCATCTATGGGCTCCTCAAGGTGTTTGTTGGTATTCGCCTGACCGAAGAACAGGAATACGAAGGGGCAGACCTCAGTATCCATCGTATTTCTGCCACACCGAAATACGACCAGTAAGCCGACCTGCCGTCCCTGCGGCATTGCTTTGTGCGGGTCATATCGCTAGAATGCAGCGCTTGTGGAGAAATGGCCGAGTGGCTGAAGGCGCACCCCTGCTAAGGGTGTATAGGGGAAACTCTATCGAGGGTTCGAATCCCTCTTTCTCCGCCATTAAATTATGTTAAGTATTTGGGAAGAAAAGGCGATTCCGAAAGGGTCGCCTTTATTTTTGCCTGTCGTTCCCAGGTGGTTCCCAGATCAGCCATTGTCATCCTAAGTAAGTGAGTGCGCATCAATGGCGGGGCTTCCTCAGCAGCACGGACAATTTAAAGAAGCGCTAGACCTCCTGTCTGATCGGGAACAGATTTAAAGACATGCCCCCACTGACGGCTTCTAGGCCAATATAGCCTGAATAAAATGGGGAAAAGAGAGCGTCTTGCAAGGCAAGTTCGGCCATGCCAAAAAGTGACGCGGCACATGTGCCGTGTCAGCTAGTGCGCGCCCAACCAAGGTGCCCCCTCGTTCACACGGTCCAGATGAATCCAAGAAAATCGCCGCCGATGGATTGCCTGCAGGCTACCGTAGCGGTTAGCTTAGATGCGCTGTATGTTGATCTTGTGTGTTAACCGTTTTGGCAGGAGATTCACGATGGACAATAACGATCAGGACAAGAACAAGCTGGCAGAGCAGTACGACAGGCTGGCCAGTAAATTCAACGAACTCTATCTGGCGGGAAAGGAGCGGGGGCATGCAGCGATGTCCGTGGCGCTGGATAAAGCCCAAGCGCAGTTGACCGCTCTCGGGACGTTCAGCACGGAACGTGGGGCAGAGCTGAAAAA
>DATKTJ010000089.1:0-10188 GCA_035531235.1 Halothiobacillus sp.
TGTGACTACTATTGACAGTGGTCGAAAAGCCAGTAGAATGCGCGTCCTGCATTTAGTCGCGTAGCTCAGTGGTAGAGCATCACCTTGACATGGTGGTGGTCGGTGGTTCGATCCCACTCGCGACTACCAGAACACCGCTACCCGGTATTTCGTCAAATATCTGGAAACAGAATAATCTGCATCAAGCCAATCGGCTGTGCGGGTTTTTTTATGCGTTTAGAATTGATCCGACCCACTTGTACACAGCAGATGGCATCCCGGGATTAGCCATCTGAAAATTCATGGGTGAATTCGGCATACTCAAATACTGGGCAACGTTTGTTTCGTGCTGGGGGTATAGTCAACTATGTCATCCGTATGCTCGAACATTGTGTGCATCCCTTCTTCTGGGGCAATCCAGGCAAAGACATTATTCTTGAAATATGAAGCGTTTTGGCAGGTGAGTTACCCTTGATACATCTCCTCGTGCGTCACCTTACCGTGGGTGTGTTGGCTTTGCTGGTTCTATCCGGTTGTACCACCGTCGGGCCGGACTATCATCAGCCGTCTGTTCCCGTGCCTAATGGCTGGCAGGCTGACGTATCCTCACTGTCCGAGAAGGCAGACAGCAGCACTAATCTGACTCATTGGTGGCGCGCTTTTCATGATCCGGTACTGGATGAGCTGATTCAGCGTGCGCTGGCCAACAACAAAGATCTGAAGCAGGCCGAGGGTCGACTATTGGAAGCCCGCGCTCGGCGTGGCGTCGCTCAGGCGGATCGTTTTCCGATTCTCGGCGCGAAGGCCTCGGTCAGTCGCAGCGGCGGCAGCGATCAGGTGGGGATGGGCTTGACCAGCAATCAGTTTTCCACCGGCTTTGATGCCAGCTGGGAGACCGATCTTTTCGGCGGAAAACGCCGGGCACTTGAGGCCGCCACCGCACAAGTTGCGGCGAGTGAAGCCGATCTGGCCGCCGTACAGACCAGCCTCACCGCCGAGGTTGGCGTCAATTACCTGAATCTGCGGGCCTTTGCGGCGAGACTTGATGTGGCTCAATCAAATCTGTCCATTCAGATGGAAACCCGTGATCTGGCCAAGTGGCGCTATCAGGCCGGGCTGGCCAGTCGACTCGATGTCGATCAGGCAACCTCGGCGCTGGAGCAAACCAAGGCACAGATTCCGGCGTTGAAAACGAGTGTTGCCCAGGCAAAAAACCAGATTGCGGTCTTGCTCGGTATCAATCCCGAAGACATGCCGCCGTTCGCCGCCGCGCCCATTCCGCAAGCCGACGCCATGATTGCCACGGGTATTCCTGCCGATCTGCTCCGACGGCGTCCCGATATCCGCCGGGCGGAGCGACAACTGGCGGCGCAAACTGCCGAGATTGGTGTCGCGACTGCTGCTCAGTATCCTGATTTTTCATTGGCGGGCAGTATCGGGCTTGCCTCGTTGACGGCCGGAAATCTGTTTGCGGCCGGGGCCAGAACGTTCTCGATCGGCAGCAATGCGGCCTGGACGCTCTTTGATGCCGGACGAATCCACCAGAACATTCAAATCCAGAATGCCTTGCAGGCACAGGCGCTGGCTCAGTACGAGTCCACGGTGCTTAACGCATTTGCCGAGGTTGAAAATGCACTGACCGCATATGCCCGTGAACGTGAGCGCCGCGCCGCGCTGGCCGAGGCGGTTGGTGCGGCCCAAAGCGCAGAAACCTTGGCACGTAGCCAATATGCGGCAGGACTCATCGATTTTCAGTCGGTACTCGATACCCAGCGGAGTTTGTTGACGCTGCAAGATCTGCTTGTGACGAGCGAGGCTACGGTCAGTTCAAGTCTGATCCAGTTATACAAAGCATTGGGTGGCGGTTGGACTGCCCGTGCGTCGACAAATGCTCCCTCATCTTCTTCGGAGATTACGCCATGAGCGCCGCGCCCAAACCTCAACCCCCCGCGAGCACTGATTACGGCTCTTTGCCGATTTTCATGAAAAAAACGGGTCACGGTCGCTGGAAACTCTGGCTGAGTGTCGGGATTGTGCTGGCTGGTTTGGCGCTTGCTTATCTCATGTTCCAGCGTCAGGAGCCCGATGGTCCGAAATATCTTACCCAGCCCGTAAAGCGGGGGGATTTGAACGTGGAGGTGACCGCCACAGGCACCTTGGCGCCGACCAATCAGGTCGATGTCGGGATTGAGGTCTCGGGTACGATCAAGGAAGTGCTGGTGGATTACAACGATCAGGTGAAGGTCGGTCAGCCCTTGGCCTTGCTCGATCCGACCAAACTGGAGGCGCAATTGCGGCAATCCACCGCTGCGCTTGATGCGGCGAAAGCAAAAGTAAAGCAGACCGAAGCCACCGTGCAGGAATCCAGGAGCCAGCTTGCCCGGCTCGAAGAAGTGCGACGGATGAGTGGTGGCAAGGTGCCTTCAAAACTTGAGTTCGACACAGCACAGGCTGCCTACAACCGTGCCAAGGCGGATCTCGCCAGCGCAAGTGCCAGTGTGGTGCAGGCCGAGGCGATTCAGAATGCCAATCGCAGCGATCTTTCCAAGACCGTCGTCCGTTCGCCCATCAATGGCATCGTGCTGAATCGAAATGTGGAGCCGGGCCAGACGGTCGCCGCGACATTCCAGGCACCGGTGCTGTTCACCTTGGCGGAAGACCTGACAAAAATGGAATTACAGGTGGATGTCGACGAGGCAGATGTGGGGCAGGTGCGTGCTGGCCAGACGGCGCGCTTTACGGTGGATGCCTATCCCGACCGGGATTTTGCAGCCAAGGTCACCCAGGTTCGCTACGGCTCACAGACGGTCTCCGGTGTGGTGACCTACAAAACCATTCTCCAGGTCGATAATCGGGATCTTTTGCTGCGCCCGGGGATGACGGCGACGGCACATATCATGGTCAGTGAAAACAAGAATGCCCTGCTTGTGCCGAATGCGGCTCTGCGGTTCTCGCCGCCCGTCACAACGACCGCAAAAAGTGGTGGTAGCCTGATATCCAGTTTGATACCGCGCCCGCCAAGGTCAACGACAACACCATCGGCTACGGACAAAAAACAGCGCGTCTGGATTCTAAAAAACGGGAAACCTGAACCGGTGGATGTCAAAACGGGGCAATCGGATGGCATCATGACAACCATCACGGAAGGGGCACTCGATCCTGGTACGCCATTGGTCGTCGATGTGGCCGAGCAGGCAAAATGAGTGACACCACAGGTTCGGCGACCGGACCCTTGCTCGAGTTGGCCAGTGTCACCAAGATCTATGGCAAGGGTGGTGCGTCCATGCAGGCGCTACGCGGCATCGATCTTGTCATCGAGGCGGGGGAGTTCGTTGCGATCATGGGGGCAAGCGGTTCCGGCAAAAGCACGGCCATGAATATCATCGGTTGCCTGGATACGCCCACCACCGGAAATTATCGGTTCAGAGGCGTTGAGGTCGGGCAGCTCGATCGGAATCAACGTGCTTTGCTGCGCCGCCATGAGCTGGGGTTTGTATTTCAGGGCTTTAACCTCTTATCACGAACCTCGGCGTTGGAGAATGTGGAGTTACCCCTGATCTATCAGGGCTTGCCGATGGCTGAACGCCATGAGCGCGCCCGGGCGGCGCTCGCCGACGTGGGGCTGGCCGGCTGGGAAACCCATACCCCGAGCGAACTCTCGGGCGGCCAGCAGCAGCGGGTGGCCATAGCCCGGGCCATCGTGACCCGACCGGCCATTTTGCTGGCCGATGAGCCCACCGGAAATCTCGATACCGCCAGAAGTCAGGAGGTCATGGATATGATTACAGGCTTCAATCGTGATCTCGGTATTACCGTGGTCATGGTGACCCATGAGCCTGATATGGCGGCTTATGCACGGCGCGTGGTGCATTTCCGGGATGGTCTTGTGGCGAGCGATGCCACACAAACGGGTGCAGCATAATGCTGTGGAATACCTTCCTTCTTGCACTCCGGGAGATCCGGCGCAATGTGATGAGATCCTTTCTCACCATTCTGGGCATTGTGATTGGTGTGGCGGCAGTGATTGTGATGGTGACGCTTGGCGGTGGTGCCACGGCACAGGTCAGCGCGCAAATCTCGAGTCTCGGTAGCAATCTGCTGATCGCCACGCCCGGGAAGCGCATGGGGCCTGGGCAGGTGAGTGGTGCCTCCGCATTCAAGATCGAAGATGCTGAAGCTATTGCCCGAGAGGTGTCTGGTCTTGTCGCTGTGGCGCCCGCCGCCTCGCGTGCCATGACGGCTGTGTTCGGCAATCAGAATTGGTCGACGATGGTGAGTGGCACAACCGATGACTATTTCACCGCGCGCAACTGGACCATACAGACCGGCCGTCGATTCAGCAGCAGTGAACTTCGTGCCGGTGCCGCCGTGTGCATTATCGGCGCCACGGTCAAATCCAAGCTTTTCGGGAACCAGGAGGCGGTCGGTGATCGTATCCGGTTGCAGAAAATGGCCTGCCAGGTCATCGGCGTTCTGGACGCCAAGGGACAATCCACCATGGGCACCGATCAGGATGATCTGGTACTGATTCCACTGCGCACATTTCAGCGGCGTATCGCCGGCAATCAGGATGTGAACATCATTCAGGTATCTGCGGGGAAGGGTGTCTCAACAGACCGGGTCAAGCGTGATATTGAGCGGCTTTTACGCGAACGCCGGCACATTCCACCGGGTGGGGAAAACGATTTCAATGTGATGGACATGAAAGAAATCACCAAGATGCTCACGGGCACCACCCAGGTATTGACCGGACTGCTCGGAGCCGTTGCGGCGGTCAGTCTGCTGGTTGGGGGGATCGGCATCATGAACATCATGCTGGTATCCGTGACCGAACGCACACGGGAAATCGGTATCCGCATGGCAATCGGGGCGCTGGAGCGGGAGGTTCTGCTGCAATTTCTGGTCGAGGCCATCGTCCTGTCATCCTTGGGTGGGCTGGTCGGTATCCTCCTGGCCCTGAGTGGATCGATCGCGCTGGCGAATCTGTTGCATATCCCCTTTATCTTCAATCCGGGCATTGTTGCCCTGGCCGCACTGTTTTCTGCTGCGGTGGGCGTCGTGTTTGGTTACTTTCCGGCGCGGAAGGCAGCACGCCTCGATCCCATCGAAGCACTTCGTCACGAGTGACTGTTGCGCGTGGTGCAAAGACGCACCCGCTAAGAAAATATCTCCTCGATCGTCACGACGGCGCCGGATCGTGTGCCATCGTATCCGGGTAATGCATTGACGGTGTCACGAAACGCGGCGTCCTGCATGATGGCGAGCACGGTTTTCAGCATGCTTGAATCGAGCGTGCTTGTTTTGCAGGCAAAGAAATAGTTTTCCTGCGCCAGTGGCAGAAAATTCAGGTCGAAGCGTTTCGCTGCGGTCTCAACGCCAAAGCCGATGTCCGCCATGTTACTGGCGACATAAGCGGCAATGGCTGAGTGAGTAAATTCTGCGTTGTCGTAGTCGGCGATACTCTTGGTGTTGATATTTTCCTTGGCCAGTAACAATTCCAGCAGCATTTTCGTGCCCGAGCCCGTTTGCCGGTTGATGAACCGCACATCCTCCCGCTGAAGATCCGCCAGACCCTGAATGTTCTTCGGGTTTCCCTTGGCAATGAACAACCCTTGAGTGCGGTAGGCCAGATGAATCAAGGTGTGACGCTTCGGGTCCAGCCATTTCAGGCAGGTTTTGGTGGCATGCCTGAATTCCTCGACCGGCACATGAAATCCCGCCAGATCGCATTCGTCACGGGATAAGGCCGTGACGGCCTCAAGGCGGTTGCGATAGTTGATTTCGACGGGCAGGTCTTCGGTGCCCAATCGCTTGATCAGCTGCTCGACGGCAAAGCCATGGGATGCGGTGATGCGCAAAGCGCTTGAGGCGCTGCTCAGAATGGCTTCCAGCTCTGAGGCAAAACTTTCCAGCAAGGGGGTGAGGCGAGCGGTAATTCGCTTGTCTGCCCAGATCAGTCTTTCGGCCAGTGGTGTGAGTTTGGTGCCTTTCCCGCGGGATTTCTCCAGCAAGGGGGCAGAAAACTCGGTTTCGAAGTCGCGCAGTATGCCCCAGGCATGCCGATAGGAAAGATTGGCATTCGTTGCAGCCCTGCCAATGCTGCCTTCGTCTCGAATCGTCTCAAGCAATCGCAGAAGAAGCGGGAGGGAAACTTCGTTTCCTGCACGCTTTTTCAGACGCCATTCCGGATGAATTTCAAAGCTCATATATGCAAATACTAACCTATTGAGGGCCCTGGATCGCTGTGATAGTTTGCCACCTAATCTGTAATCTATCAGTAATAAAGTGACATCGAATGATTATAAAGCGAGTGAATGTGTTTAATATTTCATATTATGGGCTTTGTGCCCGACGGTGCCATATGTTTGCATGTGAGCGGGCAGCATGAGCCCGGGGCTCATCCACGAGGAAGTGGCCGGAATCATCGAGCAGCAACGCGCGCGCCCCGGTGCCTTGTTGCCCATCTTGCACGCCATACAGGACGCAGTGGGATATGTTCCAGCCGATTCTGTTGTTCAGATTGCGCTCGCTTTGAATCTATCCCGTGCTGAAGTGCATGGAGTCATTACGTTCTACCATCATTTTCGTACCACGCCACCTGCCAAACAGATGATTCAGGTTTGTCGTGCCGAAGCCTGCCAGAGCAGGGGGGGCGAACACCTGGCCGACCATGTGGCCAGAAAAGTGATTGGTTATCCGGCGGGTGACTATGAAGTGCAGCCGGTTTACTGTCTCGGCCTTTGCGCAAATGCGCCTGCCCTGATGATCGGCGAAACACTGCATGCTCGGGTCACGCCGGAGAAATTTGATCGATTGATCGACACGATGCGGGGTAACTCATGAGTACCCGGATTTTCGTGCCTAGAGATTCCGCTGCCCTGGCACTTGGGGCCGATGCGGTTGCGGAAAAAATCATCGCTGAAGCCGCACAGCGTTCGATCGACGTGACGCTTGTGCGCAATGGCTCGCGTGGCCTGCTGTGGCTGGAACCGCTGGTCGAAGTGCATACCCCTCGGGGGCGTGTCGCCTACGGACCGGTGACCCCGGAAGATGTGATCGGTTTATTCGACGCGGAATTTCATCGGGGTGGGGACCATGCCCTGTCGCTCGGCTTGACCGAAGAACTGGATTACCTGAAGCGGCAGGAGCGTCTGACCTTTGCGCGTGTGGGCATTACCGATCCACTTTCATTGGCTGATTATGTCGCCCATGACGGATTTCAGGGATTGCACAAGGCGCTGACGATGGCACCTGCTGAGGTGGTGCAGGAAGTGACCGAGTCCGGGCTTCGTGGCCGCGGCGGCGCAGCGTTTCCGACAGGCATCAAGTGGAAAACCGTGATGGATACCGCGGCATCGCAAAAGTACATTGCCTGCAATGCGGATGAAGGTGATTCGGGAACGTTTGCCGATCGCATGTTGATGGAAGGTGATCCCTTCGTGCTGATCGAGGGCATGATCATTGCGGGCCTCGCCGTCGGTGCGACACAGGGTTATATCTATGTCCGCTCGGAATATCCGCATGCCATATCGATCCTGAATCAGGCGATCGATATTGCGCGGGCAGCCGGGTATCTCGGCGCCCATATTCTTGATTCGGATAAGACCTTTGAGCTCGAAGTGCGCAAGGCGGCCGGTGCTTATGTCTGTGGCGAGGAAACCGCCATGATGGAAAGCATCGAAGGCAAACGCGGTATCGTGCGATCCAAGCCACCATTGCCGGCAATCTCAGGCTTGTTCGGCAAACCGACCGTCATCAACAACGTCATCTCGCTGGCCAGCGTCCCCATCATTCTCGCCAAGGGTTCGGCCTTCTATAAAGACTACGGCATGGGGCGTTCACGGGGCACCTTGCCGTTTCAGCTGGCCGGAAATATCAAGCAGGGTGGCCTGATTGAAAAGGCCTTCGGTGTCACCTTGCGTGAACTGATGGTCGATTTTGGCGGCGGTTCGGCTTCGGGGCGTCCGATCAAGGCTGTGCAGGTGGGTGGCCCCTTGGGCACGTACTTGCCCGAATCGCAATGGGATACACCGCTGGATTACGAAGCGTATACGGCCATGGGCGCCGTGGTGGGGCACGGCGGCATCGTGGTCCATGACGATACGGCCGATCTGTCGAAGTTGGCGCGTTATGCCATGAAATTCTGTGCCATCGAATCCTGCGGGAAATGCACGCCGTGTCGGATCGGTGCGACGCGCGGTGTCGAGGTGATGGACAAGATCATTGCCAACCAGGATCGACCGGCGCAGATCGAACTGCTGCGTGACCTGTGCGACACCATGTTGAACGGGTCGATGTGCGCGATGGGCGGGATGACACCTTATCCCGTGCTGTCCGCGTTGAATCACTTCCCGCTCGATTTCACGCCTCAAAACGTTGTGGTTGGCGGTTCCGAGCTGGAATACGATGCCACAGGAGAACACCATGCTTGATCATGCCAACCAACAAAATTTCGTCGAAAGGGATTATGGCACGCCCGCACGACTGTCCGAACAGACGGTCAGCCTGGAAATCGACGGCATCGAAGTGACTGTTCCGGCAGGCACGTCCGTCATGCGTGCTGCCGCGGAAGGCGGCGTGAATGTGCCCAAGCTGTGCGCGACGGACAGTCTGGAGCCCTTCGGTTCCTGTCGGCTGTGTCTGGTCGAGATCGAAGGTCGCCGGGGTTACCCCGCATCCTGCACGACCCCGGTGGCGCCGGGCATGAAGGTGCGTACTCAGACGCCCAAGCTGCAGGATTTGCGCAAGGGCGTGATGGAGCTCTATATCTCCGATCATCCGCTGGACTGCCTGACGTGCCCGGCCAATGGCGACTGTGAGCTGCAGGATATGGCTGGGGTAACTGGCCTGCGTGTGGTGCGTTATGGCTATGACGGAGAGAATCATCTCAAGAGTCCGAAAGACGAATCGAATCCCTATTTCACCTACGACGCCTCCAAATGCATCGTCTGTAATCGTTGCGTGCGCGCCTGCGAGGAAACGCAGGGCACCTTCGCGCTGACGATTTCCGGGCGCGGTTTCGATTCACGCGTATCGCCGGGGCAGGATGAGCCGTTCATGGATTCGGAGTGCGTGTCCTGTGGCGCCTGTGTGCAGGCCTGCCCAACCGCGACTCTGCAGGAAAAGAGCGTGATCGAGCTCGGCCAGCCGGAACACAGTATGGTGACGACCTGCGCCTATTGTGGCGTGGGCTGCGCCTTCAAAGCCGAGATGAAGGGCAACGAAGTGGTACGCATGGTGCCCTATAAAAACGGCCTGGCCAACGAAGGCCATTCCTGCGTGAAAGGCCGCTTTGCCTGGGGGTATGCGACGCACAAGGATCGTATCCTCAAGCCGATGATTCGCAGCAAGATCACCGACCCCTGGCAGGAAGTGAGCTGGGATGAGGCGCTGAATTATGCGGCCTCGGAGTTCAAGCGTATTCAAACGAAATATGGCCGCGATTCGATCGGGGGCATCGTCTCCTCGCGATGCACCAATGAAGAGGGGTATCTCGTCCAGAAACTGGTGCGCACGGCATTCGGCAACAACAATGTCGACACCTGCGCTCGGGTTTGTCATTCGCCCACCGGTTACGGTTTGAAGCAGACGCTGGGCGAATCCGCCGGCACGCAGACGTTCAAGTCGGTGGCACACAGCGATGTCATTTTGGTGATCGGGGCGAATCCGACCGACGCCCATCCGGTGTTCGCCTCACGAATGAAAAAGCGTCTGCGTGAAGGCGCCAAACTGATCGTGATTGATCCGCGGGTGACCGAACTGGTCCGCTCGCCGCATATTCAGGCCGATTTCCATCTGCCGCTCATGCCCGGCACCAATGTGGCGATGCTTTCCGCTCTGGCGCATGTAATTGTCACCGAAGGGCTGATGGCTACCGAGTTCATTGCGGAGCGCTGCGAAGACAAGGCCTTTCAGCAATGGCGTGATTTTGTCGCACAGCCCGAAAATTCACCCGAAGCCATGTCGGAGATCACCGGGGTATCGGCCGAACTGGTTCGGGGCGCAGCGCGCTTGTATGCGACCGGGGGCAATGCCGCCATTTATTATGGGCTGGGCGTGACCGAACACGCGCAGGGTTCAACCGCTGTGATGGCCATCGCGAATCTGGCCATGGCGACCGGCAATATCGGCCGGGAAGGGGTCGGGGTGAACCCCTTGCGCGGGCAGAACAATGTGCAGGGTTCCTGCGACATCGGTTCCTTCCCGCAT
>DATKTJ010000090.1:0-3932 GCA_035531235.1 Halothiobacillus sp.
CCGGGCCCGACTCAACGCCCTGCGGGCGGAGATCGAACAGCACAATTTTCGGTATTACGTCCTCGACGACCCGACCGTCAGCGATGCCGAATTCGATCGTCTGATGCGCGAGTTGCAGGCCATCGAGGCTGAACACCCAGCGTGGATCACCCCCGACTCGCCCACCCAACGCGTCGGCAGTCCAACCTTCGTCACTACTTTCGACAACGTCCGGCATCGCCAGGCCATGCTGTCGCTGGATAACGTATTCAATGCCGAGGAATGGGCCGCCTTCGAACAGCGCGCCCGCGATCGGCTAAAACAGACGGATGCGCTCGTCTTCGCCGCCGAACCGAAATTCGACGGGCTCGCCATCAACCTCACCTATGTCGATGGCACGCTCACCCAGGCCGCCACGCGCGGCGACGGCACCGTAGGCGAGGATGTCACGCCCAACGTCCGCACCATTCGTACCGTGCCCGCGCGCCTTGCCCTGCCCACGCCCAGCGTGCTGGAGGTTCGAGGCGAAGTCGTCATGGCGCATTCCGCGTTTGCCGCCCTCAATCAGGCCGCTGAAGCGTCCGGCGACAAGGCGTTTGTCAATCCGCGCAATGCCGCGGCCGGTTCCTTGCGTCAGAAAGATCCGCGCATCACCGCCCGGCGACAACTGCAATTCTTTGCCTACGGGATTGGTGCGGCGGAAGGCATCGAACTGCCGGACAGCCAGCTCGGATTGCTCGACTGGCTTGGGAATCTCGGCTTTGCCGTCAGCGAATGGCGCACGATCTGTACCGACAGCGATGCCGTGCTGGCCTATCACGCCGCCATGCTGGCACGGCGCCCGACCCTGGATTACGACATCGACGGCATCGTGCTCAAGGTCAACGATTTCGCGGCTCAACAGGCTTTGGGCTTTGTCGCCAAGGCCCCCCGCTGGGCCGTCGCCTTCAAGTTTCCCGCCGAAGAAGCCACCAGCCAGGTTGAATCGGTCGATTTCCAGGTCGGCCGCACGGGCGCGCTCACCCCGGTCGCACGAATCGAACCCGTCTTCGTGGGGGGCGTTACCGTCGCCAACATCACCCTGCACAACATCGACGAGATCACCCGCAAGGACATCCGCATCGGTGATTACGTCGTCGTGCGGCGCGCAGGCGACGTGATCCCCGAGATCATCAAGATCATCCCGGAACGGCGCCCCGCCGACACGCAGATCATCACCCTGCCGACACACTGCCCGGTCTGTGGCTCCGAGGTCATCCGGGTCGAGGGCGAGGCCATCGCCCGCTGTAGCGGCGGCCTGTTCTGCCCGGCACAGCGGCGCGAGGCCATCCGGCACTTCGCCAGCCGCAAGGCCCTGAATATCGACGGCCTGGGCGAAAAATGGGTCGAACTGCTGCTTGAGCACAATCTGATCGCCCATGTCGACGACCTGTTTCATCTCAGCCAGGAACAGCTGCTCAGCCTGCCGCGCATGGGTGAAAAATCCGCCCAAAACCTGATCGACGCCCTCGAAGCGGCCAAAAAAACCACCTTGCCGCGCTTTTTGTACGCCCTGGGCATTCGGGAAGTCGGCGAAGTGACCGCGGCCTCCCTCGCGCAACATTTTTCGAGTATCGAGGCACTCACTCAAGCCTCACTGGAAACACTGCAAGCCGTACCGGACGTTGGCCCGGTCGTGGCGATGCATGTCCACACCTTCCTGCGCCAATCGCACAACCAGGAAGTTATCACTAACCTGATCTCCGCCGGCGTGCACTGGCCCGTCCCGGCCGCCGCGCCGCGCGAAGCCCCGCTGGCCGGAAACACCTATGTACTGACCGGCACCCTTAGCCAAATGACCCGCGAACAGGCCAGCGAACAGCTGCAAGCCCTGGGCGCGAAAGTCAGCAGCGCCGTCTCCAGCAAGACCACCGCCGTCATCGCGGGCGAAGCGGCGGGCAGCAAACGTACCAAGGCCGAAGCCCTCGGCGTCCCGATTCTGGAAGAGGCCGACCTGATCGCCCTTCTGGCAAAATCTGACGCGACTTAATCCCGCCATCCTCCCCAAGTATTTTTCGGCAGATTCTTCCTGGATCACATTAATGCCGTCCTGAACTCGCCCCAAACCCATACGTCTGAAGGATCAGCACCACGCATTTTGTGCGTGGTATGACCCGAAGAGTGTGTCAAATGATGCAGAAATCCGCCCGGTCCAATAGTAAGGCTACTAGTAAACACTGGGTTACGGATTGGCGTAAAGATTGCTCTATCTGTGCGGATCTTTGAACGACGCCCAAAGCGATGGCAGCAATGCATTTGCCTGTCGAGCGGCCAAGTCAGGGCGATTTTCTTAACACGTGAATCAGGACTATCTCAATGCACAACACTGGCACACAGCCTAGCCGCACAGAATCCAAACAACAGCTGAAGGTTATCTTTGGTCTGGCCCTTTCCCTCACCGCCCTGGTCACGACCAACGAAGCATTTGCCTGCGCCACCTGTGGCTGCTCGCTCTCCACCGATGCCGCCATGGGTTACTCATCCAACAGCGGTTTTCGGGTGAATCTTCAGTACGACTATATCAACCAGAACCAGCTGCGCTCCGGCACTGGCCCCATTTCGCAAGCACAGGTAGCGACGATTCCCGGTCAGGAAGTGGAGAACAAAACGACCAACAACTACATCACGCTGGGTTTGAGTTATGCCCCC
Source organism: Halothiobacillus sp. (assembly GCA_035531235.1). Taxonomy (GTDB): domain Bacteria; phylum Pseudomonadota; class Gammaproteobacteria; order Halothiobacillales; family Halothiobacillaceae; genus Halothiobacillus. The sequence goes on from DATKTJ010000090.1 coordinate 2,668, forward strand.
AACGCCGATTGGAACTACCAATTATTGATACCGTATATCGACCGTCGCCATTCGACCTACAGTGCCGACCCGGCCCTGCCGCTCAGCGCGAACCAGCTCAGCAATGCCAGCGTCAACAGCCTGGGGGATATCAAGTTCCTGACCAGTTATCAGGGATTCCTGCCCACCCATAATCTGGGCGTTCAGCTCGGCATCAAACTCCCCACGGGCAACTATGGCGGCCCCAATGCGGCGGGCACCGGTGTGGTCGGGCGGAACCCGGTCTATTTCGGTGCGGCGGGCAATGCCGGTGGTGAAATCCTCGATACCAGCCTGCAGGCGGGCACAGGCAGTACCGACCTGATTGTCGGCGCCTACTATTATCAACCGGTCAGCCAGAACTTCGACGTGTTCGCCAATGGCCAATTCCAGTCGGCCATCAAGGAAAAACTGGATCAACCCGGTGCGGACTATCGCCCAGGCAACCTGACCACCGTGAGCTTCGGCACCCGGTACGAAGCGAACCCCAACATCGTGCCGCAGCTACAAGTGAACTTCAGCCATCACAACGCGGATCAGGGCGCCCTCGCAGACACCACAGACACGGCCGGCACCGTGGCCTACTTGAGCCCCGGCATCAGCGCCAGCGTCACGAAGAACATGCAGGTCTACGGTTTCGTACAGGTGCCGATCTACAGCCGACTGAGCGGCTACCAGCTCTTTCCGCGCTGGACGGCATCGGTCGGCATGGGGTATTCCTTCTGATCAACGCGGAGTGCGCATTATCAATACCAAAATCCAAAGCGACCGCATGATCGGCCCACCGGCTAACGACAACCCGGATATGAGGCGGCGCTTTTTGCTCCAAATTGCCGCCGGCATGGGGCTCGGTGCCGCTAACGGCCTGTTGGCCATGCCTGCCCATGCGGGAGAACTGACCATCGGCAAACCGGCACCACCCCTGGTGCTCAACACACTGGATGGTCAGCATATCGCCACCCGCGATCTGATCGGCCAGGTCGTCATCGTGACCTTCTGGGCCACCTGGTGCGCCCCCTGCCGGGAGGAACTGCCGCTGCTCTCGGCCTATGCCGAAGCACACAAGCACCAGGGTCTAACGGTCCTGGGTTTCAGTCTCGACGCACCCGATGATGTAGCCCAAGTCCGCAAAGTAGCGGCCACACTCAGCTTTCCGGTCGGACTACTCGGCAGCGCCTGGGCCGGGGATTATGGTCGGATCTGGCGCATTCCCGTGAGCTTTGTCATCGACCGGGCGGGTCTTCTGG
>DATKTJ010000091.1:0-3994 GCA_035531235.1 Halothiobacillus sp.
GACCTGCCAAAAATCCGCGTAACGCCCATAGATGACACGCAGCCACTGGTATTCGAATTGTCGGGTACGCCAGGCATTACCCAGCGCCGCGCCCTTGCCCGGGAAAAGTTGCTCAGCCAGCACGAAGACCGGACGAGGATCGAAGACGGGAAAGGCATCGAAGGCAATCGCCTTGATTCTGGGATTTGCCGCGGCCTGCGCCAGTGGCATAGCGGTTAAAAGTCCCGTCGCAATACCTGCGGCGGCCAGATTGAGAAATTCACGACGATCAAATGGCATGACAGACTCCTTGTGATAAAACCAAACTGGAGCACCGTTGTTTCACCGCGTACAGGCCAACGAGGACCACGTAAATGGACAACAATCTTTCAGTGTGCTTGCACAATAAAGACGGCAGCTATCCAGGAAATATTCCATCGTTACAATAATTTATAAAACACACCTCCTTCCCACCAGCTCAGAAAATCCTCCGATTTCGCGTGGGCACCAGAAGCAGACATAAAACTGCGCGTGCCAACTTGACCCTAAGGTCTACTTTAAGGTTTACACTCGACGAAAGATTGACGAATCATCGATTTGATCAAGAACCAATCGGACATGGGAGATCGTAGATGGATGCGAATATCGGTATCGGCGCACTGGCGCAGAAAGCGGGCGTAGCCACGGAAACCCTGCGTTATTACGAACGCCTGGGACTGATTTCACCCAAACAACGCACGGCCGCCAACTACCGCGTCTACGACCCGGCAACGGCGCAAAAAGTCGATTTCATTCGCCAGGCCCAATCCTTGGGATTCTCCCTGACCGAAATCAGCACACTGCTATCCCTGCACAGTCGCCCCACAGCCGACATGGCCGAGGTGAAACAGCTGGCCGTCACCAAAATCACGGATATCGATCAAAAAATTGCCCATTTACAGCGGATGAAATCCGGTCTGGAGGTGCTCGCCAAGATATGCCCTGGCCACGGACCAACCGCCGAATGCCCGATTCTGAATGCTCTGACCGGTGAGGATGAATCATGAATAGCCCAACGCAAGTCGCTGAACTGATGATCGGCATCGACGGCATGACCTGCGCCTCGTGCAGCACGCGGGTCGAACAGGCATTGGCGAAACTCCCCGGCGTGGCGTCCGCCACCGTGAACCTGGCCACCGAACGCGCCGAGATACGTTATGACCCGGCGCAACTGAATGCCGAGCGCATCGCCGAGACCGTCCGGGAAACGGGGTACACGCCCATCACCGACGAACTCGATCTTGCGGTAGAAGGCATGACCTGCGCCTCCTGTGTCGGGCGCGTTGAACGTGCGTTGCAGAAAATGCCCGGCGTATTGGCGGCAGAGGTAAATCTGGCGACCGAGCGGGCGCATGTCCGCTTCGTGCCAGGAATGGTGACGCCGGATGAATTGGCCGCGGCAGTCGGTGCGGCGGGCTATGCCGCGCATCCCATAGAGAATGAGCAAGGCGATGCCGAGGCGGCATCGGCCGGTGAAGCGGCGAAGCGACAGGCCAACCTCCACGCGATGGGCCGCGACGTGGTCCTGTCTGCCGGTCTCGCGCTCGTCATCATGGCGCTATCCATGGGCGCGGCCTTTATACCAGCCTGGGATCACGCCCTCACCACGCTCAGCCCGTTCGCGCATTTCTGGGACTGGGTACAACTGGTGTTGGCCTCGATCGTCCTGTTCGGGCCGGGGTGGCGTTTTTTCCGGCCGGGATTTATTGCCTATCGTCACCTGTCGCCGGACATGAATTCTCTGGTGGCCACCGGCACCGGGGCGGCCTGGGCCTACAGCACGCTCGTACTGCTGGCACCCGCCCTGTTCCCGCCCGAAGCGCAGCATGTCTATTTCGATTCGGCTGCCGTGGTCATCGCGGCGGTCCTGGGCGGCAAGTATCTGGAAGCCCTTGCCAAGGGGCGCACCTCTTCGGCCATCCGCAAACTGGTGGGCCTGCAAGCGAAAACGGCCCATCGTCTGGATGAAAATGGGGTTGAACAGGATATTCCAGTCACCCAGCTTCGGGTGGGCGACCGTTTTGTTGTCCGCCCCGGCGAACGTCTGCCGGTGGATGGGCGCATCGTCGACGGGAAGGCGCACATCGATCAATCCATGCTGACCGGCGAACCCCTGCCCGTCAGCAAATCCACGGGCGATGACGTCGTGGGCGGCACGGTCAATCAGGATGGCCGGTTGACGATCGAGGCGACTTCGGTCGGCCGCGACACGGTGCTCGCCCAAATCATCAAGCTGGTGGAAAGCGCCCAGACCGGCAAGCTGCCCATCCAGGGTCTGGCGGACCGCGTGGTCCGTATCTTCACCCCGGCGGTTCTGGCCATCGCCGCCGTGACCTTCATCGTCTGGATCATCCTGTCCGGCAATGTCAGCCTCGCACTGGTGGCGGCCGTCGCTGTGCTGGTGGTGGCCTGCCCCTGCGCCATGGGGCTGGCGACGCCGGCGGCCATCATGGTCGGCACCGGGCGAGCGGCGGAACTCGGTGTGCTCTTCCGTAAAGGGGAAGCGCTGGAGACGCTGTCGCATATCGATACGATCCTGTTCGACAAGACCGGCACCCTCACCGAAGGCCGCCCTGCCCTCACCGACCAGGGCGGTTCCGACCCCGACGAGGCGCTGCGTCTGGCTGCGGCGCTGGAAAGCGCCTCCGAACACCCCCTGGGGCGTGCCATTCTGGCGGCTGCCAAGGAACGTGATGAGGCCATCCCGGCGGTGGCCGATTTTCGCGTCATCCCCGGCCATGGGATAGAAGGTCGGGTGGAAAACCGCCTGATCCGCGTCGGTTCACGCCGGTTCCTGGAGCAGGAAGGCATTGCACTGAATGATACGCTCGCTCAAACGGCAACGCGGCTGGAAGGAATCGGGCGCACCGTGGTGTTCGTGGCAGCGGATGACACCCTACTCGGCTGGCTCGCCATCGCAGACCGCATCAAACCCCAGGCCCACAGCGTCATACAGGCGCTGCATGAACGCGGGCTACGCGTGGTGATGGTGACCGGAGACGCGCGCGGCACCGCAGACGCCGTCGCCGCCGAACTCCATATCGATGAAGTCCACGCCGAAGTGTTGCCTCAGGAAAAGAGTCAGGTCGTCACCGCGCTGCAAAGCCAGAGGCGAAGTGTCGCTTTTGTCGGTGACGGCATCAACGATGCGCCGGCTCTGGCACAGGCCGATGTCGGCATCGCGCTCGCATCGGGCACGGACATTGCCATCGAGGCGGCGGACGTCACCCTGACACGCGGGGAACTGGCAGGCGTGATCACCGCGCTGGATGCGGCCCGACGTACGCTCGGCAACATTCGCGGCAACCTGTTCTGGGCCTTTTTCTATAACATACTGCTCATCCCCATCGCCGCAGGCGTGGCCATCCCGCTCGGCATCCATCTCAACCCGATGGTCGCGGGTGTGGCCATGGGGTTATCCTCGGTATTCGTGCTGGGTAACAGCCTGCGACTCAACCGACTCAAATCGTTCGTCGCCGATCCATCGGCGGGCGATCAGAGAAATTCGCCACCGCCCTCCTTAACCCAACCATCCTGATTTCAGAGGTTCCCGAATGAACACACTGACACTGAAGATTACCGGCATGACCTGCGAGCACTGTGTGCGGGCGACCACCCAGGCCCTGGAAAAAGTACCCGGCGTCGAACGGGCCGAGGTCACCCTGGAGCCCGGTTCGGCGCTCGTGCTGGGCGATGCCGATCCCCTGGCACTCATCGCTGCCGTCCGCGAAGCGGGCTATGAAGCGGAAATTCAGGACAGCGCCACTGCTCCCACACCAGCGGGCAGCGATCATGTGCTGCTCTATACCAGCCCCGGCTGCCCCGATTGCGCCGCCGTGCGTCGCTACCTCGAAGCGCACCACATCACTTATGAAGAACGTGATGTCACGGCGCCGGGCATCGCCGATGAAGCGAAATCGCGCTACGGCATACGGGTCGCGCCCATTACCGTCATCGACGGCGAAGCGATATGGGG
>DATKTJ010000092.1:0-3588 GCA_035531235.1 Halothiobacillus sp.
CTGGTCCTGTCCGACCCAAAAGCCGCCCAACCCCAAGCAGCTATACAGCCGGCGACACCGCCCCCAACAAACCCTCAACCCTGAACCGCCGCACCATGAATCCATTACCTTATGCCCATTTGGGGCGCACGGCAGACAACGAACTGCATCTCGATGGCGTCCCGCTGAGTCGGGTGGCCGAAGACTTCGGTACACCGACCTATGTCTATGCGCGCAGCGCCATTGAGCAGGCCTACCATGCGCTATCCGGCGCCTTCGGCGATCGGCCCCACCAGATTTGCTACGCGGTCAAGGCCAACAGCAACCAGGCGATTTTGGCCCTGCTGGCGCGGCTGGGCGCGGGTTTCGATATTGTTTCCGGCGGCGAGCTCGCCCGAGTGTTGGCGGCGGGCGGCATGCCGCACAAAATTGTTTTTTCGGGCGTGGGCAAGCGCCACGATGAAATCCGTGCGGCGCTGGAAGCCGATATTGGCTGCCTGAATGTGGAGTCTGCGGCAGAACTCGCGCGCATCAGCGACATCGCTCGCACCCTGGGTCGAGTAGCGCCCATTTCCCTGCGGGTCAATCCCGATGTCGACGCCAAAACCCACCCCTATATTTCCACGGGGCTCAAGGACAATAAATTCGGGATTCCGATCGAGCACGCCCTCGCGTTGTATCGCCAAGCTGCGCAAGATTCCCACCTGAATGTCGTCGGCATCGACTGCCATATTGGTTCCCAGCTCACGGATGTGACGCCGTTTTCCGATGCGGCTCAGCGCGTACTGACCCTGCTGGATCAGCTAGTTTCTGAAGGCATCGAACTCAAGCATCTCGACCTCGGGGGCGGGCTCGGCATCCGTTATACCGATGAAACGCCGCCCACCGCGGCCGACTGGGTTCGTGCCGTGGTGGACATCGTGGATGCACACCCGATTGCCCGCCACCTACCGATCTACCTTGAGCCGGGGCGCTTTCTCGTGGGCCCCGCCGGTATACTGCTCACCCGGGTCGAATACCTCAAGCCGCACCCGACCGATGGCAAATCATTCGCGATCGTGGACGCGGCCATGAACGACCTGATGCGCCCAGCCCTGTACAGCAGCGTCATGGCCATCGAACCGGTGATCCCGCATCCCAATGCCGTGGCAGCCACCTGGGAAATCGTCGGACCGGTCTGTGAAACCGGGGACTTTCTCGGCCATGCCCGCGATCTGGCCCTGCAGCAAGGAGACCTCCTCGCCATCCTCGGCGCCGGCGCCTACGGCTTTTCCATGGCCTCGAACTACAACACCCGCGGACGTCCGGCAGAGATACTGATCGACAACGGCCAGTGCCATGTCGTCCGTGCCCGTGAACCGGTGGAATCGCTCTGGTCGAATGAATTCATCCCCGAAAACCTGCTATAACAAAACAGACGCAATAAACGTCGATTCATAGAATATGACTATCAAGCCCATGCAGAAAATCAATTACGGTTTGCGCGTGGGCATAGGTTATTGTCATCAAGGTTCAATGATTAGGGTTTTAGATCATTGACGCATCCTTCTCACTACAGTTCTTTCAAGGAGTTCAACATGCTCGAAAATCGTGAAGGCCAACGCGTGCCACAAGTGACTTTCCATACCCGCCAGAACAATCAATGGGTTGATGTCACCACCGACGACCTGTTCAAAGGCAAGACCGTCGCCGTATTCTCGCTGCCCGGCGCCTTTACGCCGACGTGTTCCTCCAGCCATGTGCCGCGTTTCAACGAACTGGCACCCGTGTTTTTCAAGCACGGCGTCGACGACATCCTGTGCCTGTCCGTCAACGATACCTTCGTGATGAACGAATGGGCCGAGGATCAGAAGGCCGAGAACATCCACTTTGTTCCGGATGGCAATGGCGAATTCACCGAAGGCATGGGCCTGCTTGTCGACAAAGACGACATTGGTTTCGGCAAGCGTTCCTGGCGCTACTCCATGCTGGTGAAAGATGGCGTAATCGAGAAAATGTTCATCGAGCCGAACGTCCCTGGCGACCCGTATGAAGTCTCCGATGCGGACACCATGCTCGACTGGCTGGCCCCCAATGCCGTCAAGCCGCATTCCGTCCTGATCTTCACCCGTCACCTCTGCCCGTTCTGCGCCCGCGCCAAAGGCATGCTGAAGGATGCTGGCGTTGCCTTTGATGAAATCCAGGTCGGCGATCAGGTCATGCTGCGCGGACTGCGCGCCGCCTCGGGTTCCGACGCCGTGCCCCAGGTATTCATCGATGGCAAATTGATCGGCGGCAGCGACAAGCTGGCTGACTGGCTGGCCAGTCAGAAATAATCCGGTACAGAACCCGAGCCTATATCGGGTTCTAAATCGTGGGTCGATGAATATCTCTCATTGACCCACCTACTGAACACATCTGGCCGAAACCCAAACCTGCACTTAACCCCATAGCTGGCTTGGGTTTCGGTTCAAACCCCTGATTTATTGTCTACTTCTGGAGACGCGTCATGACCGACCGGTCCTTTGATCTGATTGTTTTAGGTGGTGGCTCGGGCGGCCTGGCCGTCGCCGAACGCGCTGCGCAACACGGCAAGCGGGTCGCCATTATCGAACCGTCCAAACTCGGGGGCACCTGCGTCAATCTGGGCTGCGTGCCCAAGAAGGTCATGTGGTACGCGGCCAATCTGGCTCATGCCCGTCATGAAGCTACCGGCTGGGGCTTTGCCCCCGTACACGACCGAATCGATTTCAAGAAGCTGGTCGAAGGTCGCCAGACCTATGTGCGCAACATCACGAACTACTGGGATGACTATGCCCAAGAACTCGGTATCAAAGTCATACACGGCTACGGCGCCCTGACCTCTGCTCGAACGGTGGCTGTCGGCGATCAGACCTATCAGGCGCCGCATATTGTCGTTGCGACGGGCGGGCGACCCTTCGTGCCGCCGGTTCCGGGCGCCGAGCTCGGCATCACCTCGGATGGGTTCTTTGATCTCGAAACGCTGCCGACGCGGGTTGCCGTGATCGGCGGCGGCTATATCGGGGTCGAACTGGCCGGGGTGCTCCGTTCGCTGGGCAGCGCCGTCACGTTGCTGGACATGCTGTATTCCATCATCGCCCCGTTCGATGCGATCTTGCGGGAAACGGCCACCGAAAACCTGGAAGCGCTGGGCGTCGAGCTGCACCTGCCCTTCAAGGTGCAGCAACTCACGCAGGCGCCGGAGGGCAAATACATCGACAGCGCCGACGGCACCCGCCTGGGGCCATTCGATACGATCATCTGGGCGGTGGGCCGAGCCCCGAACACCCGGAATGTGGGTCTGGAAGCGGCCGGAATCACGGTTGAACGAAATGGCATTGTGCCCACGGATGACTACCAGAACACCAATGTGCCTGGCGTGTATGCCTTGGGCGACATCACCGGTCGCGTGCCACTCACACCGGTCGCTGTCGCCGCCGGTCGCCTGCTGGCCGAGCGCCTGTTCAACAACAAGCCAAATGCCAAGCTCGACTACGAGACCATCCCCACCGTAGTGTTCGCCCATCCGCCCATCGGCACGGTGGGGCTGACCGAGGAAGCCGCGCGGGAGCAGTTCGGCGACTCGGCCGTGACCATCTACGAGACTCG
>DATKTJ010000093.1:0-7679 GCA_035531235.1 Halothiobacillus sp.
TTGTGGCAGCGGCCGGAACCAGGCCTTGCCGAAGGGTTGAGTGAGATTGAGGTGCAGGCCGATATCCACCGAACCGAGATCGGCAGGAATGGCGCGGGCGGCCTCCGGCCATCGTGGCATCTGGGTCAGGCAACCAAAACCACTCAGGCGCCCTGCTTCGACCAGTCCAAGAATACCGGCGTCAATCTCGGGCGACAGACCATAATCGTCCGCGACCAGCACGATCCGACGCGGGTGCATCGCCTGATTTCCACCATCTGCCTGACTCATGCCCGATTACATCACCGTCGAGGTGTGTTCTTGCGGCAGCTTGGTCGATGCCGACATGCCCCCATTCAGATCATGATCTCCCGAGGAAGCGTCCGGCCAAATGGCCTCGAACGCCGCATAGACGCTCGTGATCATCAAGGGCCCCAGGATGATGAGACTCAGACCCAACGTGAACGGAATCGTCAGCAGCAGCACGAACCAGATCAACCCGTACACCAGAAAAGGCAACCAATTGGCGGAAACGGCAGAAAAACTCGCCCGCATCGCCGGCAACAATCGCGCCCCCCGAAGAACGACCAAGGGCACGACAAAAAACACGGCCATGCTGTAGAGCACCGCCACAACCAGCACGATCACCCACAGCAGACCGGCCGAAGGGCTGATCAGCAGAGGCAGCAGGAGCTCTAAACGCTGCTTGTCTGTAGCGGTCGGGTCCGTCAACACGGAGTGATCAATACCGGAAAGCGTCATGGTGATGAATGCGGCAAATATCAGCAGCATGAGCAATTGAAAACCGACGGAGACCAGGGCATAGCCCACCAGCGACTTGCGCGGTGACGGGTTTTGAAAGACCGAGAACAGCAAATCCCAGGAAATGGGCTGCTCTCGCGCCAACGGCTCCAACGCGCTGCGTGCCTGGATTTCCCGAATGCGATTCAGGATGACATACACACCGCCGATCAGAAACGGGCTTGCCAGTGCCACAATCACATTCCCCACGAAAGGCAGCATGCTGGCCACGAACAGCAACACATACGTCAGGAAAACCACCCCGATGACCAGTGTCATTCGCTCCCGCATCAGGCGCCATCCACCGGCAATCCAGCTTGCACCCTGACTCACTCCTAGGCGTTGCATATCGAATTCTCCCCGTTAATCCCAATCATACGTTCACACGTGCACCCTAGCCACACCGGCCATACTGGCAAGTTTTGAGGCGCTAGGATAGCCTATTAAGCTTTATCGAATATGAATTGGGACAGGTTTGAGCGATGTTAAAAGCAATTTTGTTTGACGTGGACGGCACCATGGCCGAAACCGAGCGCGACGGCCACCGGGTGGCCTTCAATCTGGCCTTCCGGGACGCCGGTCTCGATTGGGACTGGGACGTGGCCTTGTACGGTGAATTGCTGGCAGTCACCGGCGGCAAGGAGCGGATTCGTCACTTTATCGACCAATACCGCCCCACCTGCCCTGCCATTGAAGATGAAGCCACCTGGATCGCCGGCCTGCACAAGGCGAAGACCGCGCACTATCTGCGGCTGCTCGCCGAAGGCGAAATCCCCCTGCGCCCCGGCGTGCTCCGCCTGTTGAACGAAGCGCGCGACAAAGGCATACGGTTGGCTATTTCCACCACCACAACACCGGAAAACGTAACCGGCCTGCTGGAAGCCACCCTCGGTAGAGAATCAATCGACTGGTTCGAAGTGATTGCTGCCGGCGACGTCGTGCCGGCCAAGAAGCCGGCTGGCGATATCTATGTCTACGCCCTTGAGGCACTAAAACTCGAACCTCATGAGTGCATCGCGCTGGAAGACTCGGGCAATGGCGTCAAGTCAGCGCTGGCAGCCGGTATCCCGGTGCTGGTCACCGATAACGCCTACACTCATGAAGACGATTTTTCCGGCGCCGTTTCCGTCATCAGCGATCTGGGCGAGCCCGGCCAGCCCATCACCGTCCGCCATGGTCCGGCGCCTGCCGCTGGATACGTCGATTGCGCCCACCTCGCCACCATCGGCAAGTCACAGGGCATTTAAATTTATTGCCGGAAATAAATACCACCTTCTTGGGTGGTACTTGTTCGTACATTCGGTTCCGAGGTTTCTCCAGGGCAGGAATTGGATTCCATCCAATGAATGAACAAAGTGATCGATGCAGATGGCCGAGGCCTTTCGACTCGGTTACCCCCAGGACACCCGCCTGACGGAATCAAACATGAGCGCGAACCATCGCGAAAAAAGAACCGTCAAAAACATTGCCGCAAAAGGTGTGTGAGCACACCGACAACTCGGGATTTTGCAGTACACTCGACACATTCCCGATAATCTTTGAGATCAACATTAATGAATACGAATTCAAATCCCCCCGTCGATGATTTCGATTATGAAACCTTCATCGATGGCTTCGAAGAAGTGACTTACTGGCACTTCGCCTGGTACAGCAAGATCATGGGCGCCCTGCTGTACGACCAGACCAAGCTCATCCAGGGCCATCATGAGTGCCGATTCGGCAAATTCATGGATCAGACGCCGATTCCGCCGGGTCAGACCAAGGAATTCAACACGGTACGCGAGCTACATCAGCAGATGCACGAAGCTGCCAATACCCTGATGTCCAGCCGAAAAATCGGGCAAAAACCCGATGAAGGCATTTTCAAGGATTTCTCCGATACACAGGGCCAGTTTACCGCGGCCTTCAATGCGCTGCTGCGTGGCACGATGATGAGCATGGCAGAGCAAAAGTGCCGGGCGGGTTTCAAGGAAAACGTCGCTTCATAGGTAAACTGTTGAACAATCTGGCGCAAGACGCTCACATTGACAACCTTCGCACGTGATCGGACGTCAGCCGGGGGAATCCTGAAGACATACCGATGTAGAGACTGCAATCACACATTTTCCCCCGAACGACCGACCAATCGGTGCCCGTCGTGTGGCTCCATCTACGTGCTTCCAAACAATCTGCTGATCAAGAAACCAACCGGCAAACATAAAATAAAGCTGACTGAGCGTCTGCTGGCACTGCTGTTTGGTGCCTTTTTCGGGGCGTTGACCTTCATCATTTGGATACTGGTAATTCTCATCAAAGGCGGCCCGCTCATCGCAAAAGCGAGCGTCGCCAAGGGCATGATGTTTCTGTTTGGCGCCGGTATCGCGCTGGCGTTGCCCATGGCCATCGTCATCGGCCTGATCGGCCTGATCGGCTTTCTGCTGGGGGAAGCGCGTCTGGCCAAATTTCTGGGCATCATCTGGGGCACAGACCGGGAATTCAACATGAAGATGCACGATGCGCTATCGCGGGCACCCGAAGTGCCTCGCGGGGTCATCGTCCTGATCCTTTCGATCATCATCGTGGCGACATTTGCCTATCTGCTCCGCATCTTGCGCTAGCACGCGGAAATCAGGGTCATATCGCCATCGTCGATCCAGCCGCTGCACCATAACGCTGCCGCCCCTGCCGGTTCAGCAACCCGATCACGACCAGTAAAACAGCGACCTCAATAACGATCCAGGCCACCGTAGCAAACGGGTGATGGGCATAGGTCGCGAGCTGGTAGAAAGCGACGGCCAGCCCATAGGCCAAACCGATGCCCCAGGACATGGAGAACAGACTCCAGGCACGACTACGGGTTTCCCGGTAGATGGCGGCCATGGTGCTGACGCACGGGATATAGAGCAGCACGAAAATCAGGTAGGCAATTGCCGCAGGCACGCTGAACAGGGAAGCCATGCGCGAGAGCGTGGTCGTATCCAGGCTCTGCTGTTCCGCGATCTGCTGCAGATTGCTGGTTTGCGCGCGTTCAACGCCACCGAATCCCAGCGGATCGAAAAACCCGTGCGCAAAAGCCTCGGCATTGGCGGGAATGGTGGCGACTGCAACGGCCAGGCTGTGCCAGAGGTTGAACGTGGGCGCGACTGCCGCCGGATTGGCCCGATGGGCTGCGGCCTGATCGGCGACATCCATGCGGCTGTACACGCCATTCATGGTGCCCATGACGATCTCCTTGGCAACGACGCCGGAGAACAGACCGATGGCAGCCGGCCAATTGGCATCGGTCACGCCCATCGGATGGAACAGGGGCGTGACGACCTTGCCCATCTGCCCCAGGATCGAGTTCTCGATATCGCCCGCCGCAACCGGCCGCCCGGTCGGGCTGAAACTGGACAGCAGGGTGACGACCATCGAGGCCACGATGATCACCTTCCCGACCCGAAGGATGAATACCGACAGCCGTTCCCAGGTCGCCAGCAGCAGGCCTTTCACCGTAGGGATGTGGTAGGTCGGCAATTCCATCACGAAGGGGGTGGCTTCGCCGCGCAGCGCGGTGCGCTTCAGCAGCAGCGCCGTCAGGATCGCCAGCACGATCCCCAACAGATACAGGCCGAACACGACCTGCCCGCCATGTTCACGGAAAAACACGGCCACAAAGGCCATATAGATCACGAGCCGAGCACTACAGGACATGAACGGCTGCATCAGGGCAGAAATCAGGCGCTCACGCGGATCTTCCAGTGTGCGCGTCGCCATCACGGCAGGCACGTTGCAGCCGAAGCCAACGATCATCGGTACGAAGGCCTTGCCCGGCAGGCCGATCTTGCGCATGAATCGATCCATGACGAAGGCCGCACGGGCCATGTAGCCGGAGTCTTCCAGAATGGAAAGAAATAGAAAGGTCATGCCGATCGGGGCGATAAAAGCGGCAACCAACTGGATGGCCCCACCCACCGAGGTGGCCAGCAAGGCGACCAGCCAGTCCGGGGCATGCATGGCATGCAGCAGATGCCCTACGCCATCCACAAAAACCGCATGAGCCGACTGCTCGAAAAAATCCGTGAAAATGCCGCCACCGTTGAAACTCATGACGAACAGCAGATACATCACCAACAAAAAGATGGGGATGCCGAGAAAGCGATTCAGCACCACCGCATCCATGCGGTCGGTCAGCGAGCGGCGCAGCTGGCCACGCCGTTTCACGCTGGCCTGCACGACACTGTGGATGAAGGTGTAGCGGGCATCTGCGATAAACACATCGGCCTCTTCGTCCAGATGGGCGCGAATCTGCTCCTGCGCCCGCTCGACATCCGTCAGCACCGACTCATCGACCAGGGCGCAGGCCTGACGATCCTGCTCCAGCAGCTTCACCCCCAACCAGCGCGGGTCGATCCTGTGTTGCTGGGAGATTGGTTCAAGTTGGGGCATGAGCCCGCGCAGGGCCGTTTCCAGCAAGGGCGCATATTCGATCTTGATGCCGGGTTCTCCCGCGTGCCGGGCGCGTTCCAGTAATCTCCGCTTGAGTTCGTCCAGCCCCTCTTTCCGGGTCGCCGTGACTGGCACCACCGGACAGCCCAGATGTCGTTCCATCTCGGAACAATCGACAGAAATCCCGGCCTCCATGGCCAGATCGAGCATATTGACGGCCAGAATCAGCGGCACCCGCATTTCCATCAACTGCGCCGTAAGATACAGATTACGTTCGAGGTTGCTCGCATCGACAATATTGACGATGACATCCGCCTCGTGAGACAGCGCGAATTCCCGCGCCACGACTTCATCCAGCGATGCGCTCGATGCGCCATCCAGCGAATAGGTACCGGGCAGATCCACGAGTTCGATCGGGTTGCCGTCAATGTCGAATGAGCCTACTTTCCGTTCGACCGTGACGCCGGGCCAGTTGCCGACCTTCTGGCGCAAACCGGTCAAGGCATTGAACAGCGTCGTTTTACCGCAGTTGGGATTGCCGATCATGCCGACTGTAAACGTTGCCATAATTCAGGTTCCTAGCAGGCGCGTGACGAGTGAAAGGATCCAATGCCCCTGCCCTTGGGCGAATTCATCCGCAATCAGCGGTAGGGTCAACTTCCTAATTGGCCGTCAAATCAGACGATCAATCCGCAGCATCATGGCCTCGTCCTTGCGCAGGGTGAGTGCCGAGTTGCGTACTTCAATCTGAATCGGATCACCCAACGGGGCCAGACGTGTCACGGTAAAAGCGGTACCCGGTGTGAGCCCCATCGCCATCAATCGGCGGCGATAATGAGCATCGCCCGGTGCAAATCCGCGCACCACACCCCGTTCGGTGGGTTTCAGCATGGTCAGGTGGATGGCTTCAGTCATCGGAAAATCCTCAGTGCAGCCCGACTGGCGCAACCCGGAGCCGGTGCGCCATGGACACGCCCAGCGCCAGCCGGGTCGTGCCGATCCGCACAATCACCGAACCACCCTCGTGCTGGATGACTTCAAGGGCAGTGCCCACACGGATACCCATGGCTTCAAGACGTTTTTCCAAGGCGGGCGCCGCATCATTCACGGCCGTCACACTGACGCGCGCACCGGGCGCAGCCAAGCCGATGGCGAAACCGGGGTTCATGGCACCGGAATCACGTGTCCCGGCAGACGAACCCGTTGACTCGCGCACTGCGGGACGGGACGGGACGGATGGGAATTCTTCAATCGATAAGTTCGATGAGCCAAACCAGAATGCCATGATGATCGCCTCGCTATGTTGTCTTCCATCGGGCTGGTCCGGGCTTCGGTGATGTCGGCACGGGACGAACCCGCATTTTCCGAAGCGAAACCAAACCGCTCATACCGGACTCAGCAGGATCTGTGCCATTCCATACGCATGCACTGCCATGCCGCACGACATGAAGCGACGCAGCTGCCTAGATTCCATGAATGAAGACAATATTGGTTTTATTTGCCACATCATGGGGCGGCAATCGCCTGAATCATTAACATTGAACGATTGCACGCGCCAATGGTGTGCAGCCAATGAATGTCCGTATAGCGCGAATCCACCGCGCGCCCATGGGTACGGCTGTTGGCTTTCAAACATAAATGACCAGGCTTGTTCATCAATTTGTCAGAAAGCCAACGCGTGACCGCGTGACGGCACATTGAAAGAATCTGTCCGACGCGGAACACACCACCTGAAATAGATAAACCTCGAGACGCCGGTAAAACTCTTGGAGAAACTCGGCCAGAGGCGGGGCGTGACTGACTTGGGTTCATTCTGCGGAATGAACACCCCTCCGCGTCCAAATCGATGGACATAGCGCTCGATCAATATTCCCTTATATAAGGTATCACCCAGAGTGGTCCCCAGACGGGTCCTCAGGGAATGCGCTCAAAGAGAATCAGACCGGCTCAAGTCAGACCCACGCTGCACAAGGGTCGGAGTACGAACAAAACAGCGCGATTGTCGGAAACGCGACACAACATCACCTGACGAAAGCACCGGCAGCGCCCAGTTAGTTTCCTTTATTTACATTTACTTATAAAACAAATGTCAGTTGGCCCGAAGTTTGCTGTAGTACCTGCAAATAAACCTGTTCCCCACAGGCAAAGGAGTCAACCATGCATATTGTCGTTTGCATCAAGCAGGTTCCGGATAGCGCGCAGATCCGCGTTCATCCCGTCACGAACACCATCATGCGTCAGGGTGTGCCGGCGATCATCAACCCCTTTGATCTGTTCGCCATCGAAGAAGCGCTCAGGCTCAAGGACAAGATGGGCGGTCGTGTCACGGTACTGACCATGGGACCGCCCCAGGCGGAAGATGCCTTGCGCAAGGCCATCGCCTACGGCGTGGATGATGTGATTCTGCTCACCGACCGTGCTTTCGCTGGCGCCGACACCCTGGCGACCTCCTTCGCTCTGGCCCAGGCCATCCGCACGATCGGCGAGGAATC
>DATKTJ010000094.1:0-2483 GCA_035531235.1 Halothiobacillus sp.
CCATCATGAATAGATTGGATACCGAGATAGTGAGCTTGCTGATCAAGAACGGCCGCATGTCGTTTGCCGAAATCGCCCGTCGCGTAGGCGTGACGCGCGCGCATGTGCGCGATCGTGTGCAGGCACTGCAGGATGAGGGCGTGATCGAACAGTTCACGGCCGTCATCAATCCGGAAAAAATGGGCAAAACCGTGTCGACCTTCCTGGATATCAAAGTCGCGCCGCAGGGGATCGAACAAATCGCCGACGAATTGGCGGATCAACCGGAAATCGCCAGCCTGTACATCATGAGCGACATGAAGAGCCTGCATGTGCACGCCCTCACCGATACCTACGAACGCCTGCACGAATTCGTGCGTGAGCAGATATTCAGCCGCGAACATATTCTGAGCGTGGACAGCCTGACCTTGCTCAAGCGGATCAAGCATCGCCGGGGCGGGCCTCGGCTGTAATTTGTCTGGTGATGATGGGGCGGAGTGCGGCAACCTTGCTTGATAAAGAGTCAGGAAATCATGGGCAGGTGTGCCTGGCGTCCGAAGTAGATGGGTGACCGGGTTTGGAAGTAACCATTATACGAATGCCCTAAAGAGCATCTGATCAACTTGGTAAGCGCCCCGATTTTGCCGGGTTTTCGTATAAACGGCACAAAAAGAACGCGGTGAATTGACACTGGGAAGGTGGCTATTTAATGTATCCGGTTCAATCTTCTGCCCCCGGTCCTTGTCCGGCGTTGGCACTTCTTTTTTCGCCCCATCAGACTTGCAGGATCATCGTGAACGACCATTTTGCCCGCATCAAGCGCTTGCCGCCGTATGTATTTAATATTATTGGTGAACTGAAGGCGAAGGCGCGCGCGGACGGGGAAGACATTATCGACTTCGGTATGGGCAATCCCGATCAGCCGACGCCGCCGCATATTGTCGAAAAGCTGGTCGAGGCGGCGCGGCGCGGCGATACGCATCGGTATTCCCAGTCCAAGGGGATTCCCCGTCTGCGTCGTGCGATCGCACACTGGTACAAGACCCGTTATGACGTGGATATCGATCCGGAAACGGAGGCGATCGTCACGATTGGCTCCAAGGAAGGTTTGGGCCACTTGGCGATGGCGACCATGTCGGCGGGCGATACGGTGCTGGTGCCGAACCCGGCCTATCCGATTCACCCGTATGGCAGTGTGATCGCGGATGCCGATATTCGTCATGTGCGTCTAACGCCGGGTGTGGATTTCTTTGAGGAACTGGATCGCGCCATCAAGGAAACCTGGCCGAAGCCGAAGATGCTGATTCTGAACTTCCCGGCCAACCCGACGACGCAATGCGTCGAACTGGATTTTTTCGAGAAGGTCGTGGCGATTTGTCGAGAAGCCGAAATCTGGATCGTGCATGACCTGGCCTACGCCGACATCGTGTTCGATGGCTATGTTGCGCCCTCGATCATGCAGGTGCCGGGTGCCAAGGATATTGCGGTGGAGTTTTTCACCCTGTCCAAGAGCTACAACATGCCGGGCTGGCGCGTCGGGTTCATGGTGGGTAACCCCACGCTTGTCAACGCGCTGGCGCGCATCAAATCGTACTTCGACTATGGCACGTTCACCCCGATCCAGGTGGCGGCCATTCTGGCGCTTGAAGGGGATCAGACCTGCGTGCAGGAAATTTGCGATATGTATCGCAAACGTCGGGATGTCTTGTGCGAGGGGCTGAATTCCAGTGGCTGGTTCGTGGAGCCGCCCAAGGCAACAATGTTTGTCTGGGCGAAGATTCCCGAGCCGTTCGCACATCTGAAATCATTGGAATTCACCAAGCTCCTGCTGGCCGAGGCCAAGGTTGCCGTATCGCCGGGTGTAGGCTTCGGTGATTATGGCGACGACTATGTCCGGTTTTCACTGATTGAAAACGAACATCGCACGCGCCAGGCCATTCGGGGGATCAAGGCCATGTTCCGCAAGGAGGAGTTGAAGCGCTCTGGTGCCAGTGGTGCTCAACCGGGGATTCTGGCATGACATTGGTTGTTGAGAATGCCTTGGTGCCTGCGGCTGGTTTGCCACCGGTACGCGTCGGTTTGCTGGGTTTGGGGACGGTTGGCGGTGGTGTCGTCAATGTTTTGACGAGAAATGCCGAGGATCTGTCGCGCCGTGCGGGTCGCCGGATTGAGGTCATTCATGCCTCGGCCCGCAATCTGGCTGCGCCGCGGATCTGTTCGCTCGACGGTTTGCTTTTGACGACCAACCCGATGGAAGTGGTTGAAAACCCGGATGTCGATGTGGTGATCGAGTTGATGGGCGGGATGGAGCCAGCGGGTCAGCTGATTCGCCGGGCATTGGCGCTGGGCAAACCGGTGATTACCGCCAACAAGGCGCTGATCGCGCATGAGGGCAATGAACTGTTTGAACTGGCTCATGCCAATGGGACGGTAGTCGCGTTCGAGGCCGCCGTGGCCGGTGGAATCCCGATCATCAAGGCGATCCGCGAGGGCTTGGCCGGTAA
>DATKTJ010000095.1:0-11272 GCA_035531235.1 Halothiobacillus sp.
TCCTTCCTCAGCGGCGCCCATGCCTTCCACCGCCTGACCGATGGCGGCCAGGGCCTCATCCGGCCCATAACCCTGCGCCAGCTTCAAGCCGAATCGGCGATTGCGCGACTGATCGTCCGTACAGGTAAGCACGAGGTCGCCCACCCCCGCCAACCCCATGAACGTCTCGGGACGTGCATCGACGGCAGCACCCAGTCGCATCAACTCGGCCAAACCCCGGGTAATCAATGCCGCACGGGCATTCGCCCCGAACCCGAAGCCATCAGACACGCCCGCTGCGATTGCGAGCACATTCTTCAACCCCCCGGCCAGTTCCACACCCACCACATCGTTGGTTGGATAGGTGCGAAGACGCGGATTACGCAAATGCGCGGCCACGGTTTCGGCCGCCGCCATATTCTGACTGGCGACGGTGATTGCGGAGGGTTTCCCCGTGGCGACCTCATGCGCGAAAGTCGGCCCCGACACCACGACAAAAGGATGCGTGCTCAGCTGGCCGGCCTGATCGGCGGAGGCGAACAACTCACTGATTCGTCGTCCCGTGCCCCGCTCAAACCCCTTGGCGGCATTCACGATCACGGCATGCGGGGATATTAGCCGCCCCGCCAGATCAAGAAATTCCGAGAGAAAAGGCCCCAATGCCTTGGTGGGCAAGACGAACCAGATCTGGTCCGCCGCTGTAACCGCCATCGAAAGACTGGCTGTGATTGTCACGTCATCCGGCAGGATACATTCAGGCAGGTAACGCGCATTGACGCGGTCGCGCTGACTGCGCTCCGCCATCAGCGGATCGCGTGCCCACAGGCGGACTTGGTGTCCGTTCTCGGCGAGTACCTTGGCAAGAGCCGTCCCCCAGGAACCTGCGCCCAACACGGCAATGGTCGATGATCGCATCGGGGCGTCCAATCGGAGAATCCGCTTATTGGGGGCGCGTCGTTATGGCGGAGTCGGATTGCTCCTGGGCATGCTGTGCATACAGCTGGTCGAAATTGATCGGCTGCAACACCATTTGAGGGAAGCCACCTTTCATGACGAGATCACTGATGGTCTCGCGGATGTACGGCTGGATCAGATTCGGGCAATAGGCACCCAGGACTTGCTGGATACTGACATCATCAAAGCCGACAACCGTGAAAATACCGGCGTACTGCACTTCGGCCAGATAAATCGTTTCATTGTTCTGACTGGCCGTTGCCGTGATGGTCAGCGCCGTTTCATAGACACCTTCACCCAGCGGGCGGGCATTGTTGGCCACCTGAACATTGACCTCAGGAGACCACTCTTCCGCCACGAAGACCTCGGGGGTCTGCGGTGACTCGAAGGAAACATCCTTGAGATAGATCTTCTGAATCACGAACTGCTGTTCGATCGCCGCTGTCTCGGCAGCTTCTGCCCCGTTGGTGGTTTGATCAGTCATGAAACGACTCCTTAAGAAAAGCGATTAAATCGGGAAATGGTAGCCAGGAAACATGAGAATTCGATGACGAGACACTCATGAAGCCAAAGGGCGGGGCTGCGTGCGCACTCAATGAATGCCTTGCTGTTGCAACCAGCGTGTCAGATCGGGGAGCGGAATGGCGCCTGTTGTCCGGGCGACTTCGCGCCCGGACTTGAACAGAATCAGGGTCGGAATGCTCCGTATGGCAAAACGCGCCGACGTTTGTGGCGCCTGATCCGTTTCCAACTTGCCAACCCGCAACACGCTCTTTTTCTGCGCGGCGAGTTGTTCGAATATCGGTGCCATCATTCGGCACGGTCCACACCAGGTGGCCCAGAAGTCGACCAATACCGGCAAGTCATTTCGCGCAATTTGCCGATTGAAATTTTCATCGGTCAACACGATCGCTGTGCCTGGAAAAAGGGCGGCCCCGCACTGACCACATTTTCCAGTGCCCATTCGTTCCTGGGGAATTCGGTTAACCGCGCCGCATTGGGGGCAAACAACATGTTGGGCATTCATGGTTCCACTCCTTTTTCGGGGGCCGAGGAGATATCCCCTCGCTCTTTGGCAAGGATAACGGCCAGCTGACCATTCGCCTTCATCTCAGCCAGATCGTCATATCCGCCCACATGGGTGGCGCCGATAAATACTTGAGGGACGGTCTCACGGCCGGAACGTGCTTCCATTTCCACCCGTCGATCACGTGAAAAATCGACAGATATGCCCTCGAAGGCAAGCCCCTCTTGCTTCAACAGCCGCTTGGCGAAGTGGCAATAGGGACAAAAATCGCTGAAATAAATGGTTATCCGCGGCGGGGACAGGACGGGATCACTTGACGCAACAGAATGGCTCATGTGTAAATCGACGCTTACGTTTTCAACGGACCCGGCGGGCTGGTTTTGGCTATGCCCGGCGCCGAGGCAGGCTAAAACCCCGGCAGGGTCCTTATTTTCGCGAAACTGGAAAGTTTTCCGCCTTCCAGGCCGAGATGCCGCCAGCGAGATGCCCCACATTCGTGAAACCTGCCTTAACCATCATTTTCGCGGCCGCAGAAGAACGATTCCCCGAGCGGCAATACAGTAACACCTGATCCGGTTTGTGCTTTTCCAACTCGGCCAACTTGGCGGGAATTGTCGCCAGGGGAATATGCTGTGCGCCCTTGATGTGTTCACCCCGAAATTCATCCGTTTCGCGAACATCGATCAGGACCACATTTTCTCGCCCAATCAACCGGGCCAATTCGGCCGCAGTCAAATCTCGGAACTTTTGCAGTCCCCGGGTCATTTCGTTGCCCAGCAACATGACGATCAGCACGACTGCCACCAACGACAATTCCCAGTGACGGACCAAGAAATCAAGATATTCCTGCATGACCTGCCTTAACGGTTACGAAAAATGAAGAAAACGACTCGGTTCAAGAGCAACGAAAACCAAACTTGCCCAGGATCGAGTCCATCGGACAAAACTGGGTGATGCCGCTCTGAAACAGATTCAAGCCCACGAAGGCCGTCAACCAAAGCCAAGTCGGGTGCTCAAGATGAGCCTGACCGGTCAATTGGGCCAGGACCAAAGAGAGCAGCACCATAAACCCCGCCATAATGCGCACAATACGATTAGCCGTCATCACTCACCTCATTTTCGCTGATGTCATAAAACCGGCGCGCACCGAACCAAGCCGGCAGGCGCACATCCATTTGTTGAATATTAACTCAACGGGCAGAACACTTCTTGCATCATCCCGATCAACCGCAGGGTCCGGGCGTCTGATACCCGATAAAACACCTTGTTCGCATCCTTGCGCGAAGCCAGAATACCCTTGTCCCTCAGAATGGCGAGATGCTGGGAAATATTACTCTGCGTAGTGCCAACCGACTCCACGATTTCCTGAACATGCAACTCCCGATCACCGAGAATACACAGAATTTTCAGTCGCAACGGATGGGACATGGCTTTGAGTGACCGTGAAGCACGGTCGATATCCTCGGAGCGTGCCATTAACCGCTCGGTGCCACACTCATCATTCACTTCAAGGCTCATTCACAGATTCTCGGTAAAAGTCATTAAACTAGGCGATAACAAACACAGCGTCGGGGAGCATTACAGTCAACCACATTTATGCTGATCCGGGGGCGAAAACGACGTCCGCACCACCGACCAACCTTGTCATCCCGTGCGTTTGCTTTCTCCCATTACGCTTCTATTTTTTGAGCCTATACTAGCTATTTTTATGGAAAATGTCGTGAATAATTGCAAATCCGAGACGGATCGCCGGGGTGGACGCGTACGGTCTCCGTTTTTGCAATTTTGGTTTGCACTCGCCACCTTCGCATCACCGGCCTTTCGTCCGTCGCAAATGAAACAGGCTCCGCACCGCGCCATTTACCCCTTTGCGCTCTATGCACTTATTTTTCTGAGTCACCCTGGCACCGCACTGGCCGCCGATTCGACACACCAGCTCAACCGCGCTATTGATCAGCAAAAATCAGAACTGAACGAAACCCGGGCCAAGCAAGATCAGCTTCGGCTGGCTTTGCGCGCCACGCAACAGAAACTGAGTGAAACCGAACAGGCACAAAACGCACTCGAAGATCAAATCAGCGCCATCGAAGAGAAAATTGACCAACTCGACGTTCAGAAAGACGCGCTGTCGACGCAAATCACCCAACTGCATCCACAAATCGCGAACAATCTGCGCTTGGCCTACACGCTTGGGGATCAGGCAACGCTTGGAACGCTGCTGGCCCATACAAACGCGCTTGCAACCGAAAGAAACCTTCATTATATCAAGGCATTGATTTCATCCGCCCTGGAAAATATGGCTCAATTGAAACAAGCCGAGCACGATCAGATCACCAATCAGCAAACGCTAAAATCCAGCCACGACGCATTGATCCAGGCACACGAAGCGCTGGTCAGTACCCTCCAACAACGCAAGGTGCAACAGAACGAGCAAAATCAGCTCCTGACGGCCATCAGTACTCAGGTGGATCAGCAATCCCAACATTTGGCGGCCCTGCTGGCCCAGAAAAAGGAACTGGACATGCAGATCGCCCGCATTAATGCGGCAGCCGCCGAAGCCGCGCGCGCCCGGGCCGAACGACGCGCCCAGATGATCCAGCATGAAGCCACCCATCCGACCCGATCAGGAAAAAATCTGGATGATGAAGACCTGTCCGACGGCAAGACATCCGGTGTTGTCGAGCCTGGCTCTCCGGGGGCCATCCCTGTGCGCGGCAAGATCATCCGCGCCTATGGCGCACCCATCGCGGAAGGCGACATGCGCGCGCAGGGCATTCTCTTTGCGGCACCGGCAAATGCTCCTTTCCGAGCCGTCGCCGCGGGCAAGGTTGTCTTCGCGGACACCATGAAGGGCTGGGGTAATCTTGTGATTATTCGACACCCCCATGGCTATATATCTCTGTATGCGCATGCGAGTGAACTTCGCGTCCACACAGGGATGCGCGTGAGTCAGGGCACCGAGCTTGGTCTGTGCGGTCAAATCGAAGGTCGAGAAACGGGGCTGTATTTTGAAGTCCGGCGCGGTAATGACACGATCAACCCCCAACGTTGGTCGGTCTATCGAACAGTCAGTAGTCGCCCTTAATAAACCGCTAATCAAGGTCTATCGTTACCAAGTTGGTCGACCAAAAGGCTCAGATCAGTGCGGTGGGCGCCGCTATTCGCTGCGCGCTGCCCCCTTGCAACTCCACCCTCAAAAGCCTGTCTCGACCCCGATGGGGTTGATCAGTGATTCTCATCGCGTTTAGAGACGGCGAAACCCCGTTTTAAAAACGCCCCCCATTTATGGCTTCTCCCCGTACCCGTCGCAATTAGTGGCGAGAGTGTGCCCCGACCGCACTAAATCCTTGCTATGCTTCTCTGAATTGGTTGGCGGTCGGACATTCGAAATCATTAGTTATCTCGAACGCCATCAGCCCGCTGAACAATGGCGATCATTTGATGTCTTAGCTTCACGGGACCTTGAAAGGTGCAGACGCGGCACATCGGTTCCATAAAGACATAAACCAGGGTTTGCGGCCATTGTGGTCGTTTCACCATCTCTCAGATTGATACGGAGTAACTATTTTCATGGCTCACTGGTTGCGCAAAACATCTACCCTCGGGGTAGCCGCGGTATTTGGCTTTTCGGTCGCGATTGCCATTAACGCCTTGGCCGATAAGGATGCGGCCCAGCCCGCATCGGCAGAGCAATCCGCCATTCCCTTGAGTGAATTACGGACCTTTACCGACGTTCTGACCCGTGTCAAAGCCGATTATGTTGACCCCGTCTCGGACAAAACGCTGATGGACAATGCCATTCGCGGCATGATTTCCCGTATGGACCCGCACTCCAATTACATGGACAAGGCAGAATTCAAGGACCTGCAGGAAACCACCACCGGTAAATTCGGTGGTCTGGGTCTGCAAGTCGGCATGAAGGACAACATCATTACCGTCATTGCACCGATCGACGATACGCCGGCCCAGCGGGCGGGTATCAAGGCCGGTGATAAAATCGTCAAGATCAATGGCGAATTCACCCAAGGCCTTGATCTGGAAAAATCCGTCAAGCTGATGCGTGGCGATCCGGGTACCAAGATCATCCTGACGATCGTCCGTGACGGGGTAGACAAGCCTTTTGATGTCACCATCGAACGCGCCATCATCAATGTGAAATCCGTGAAAGCCCGCATGCTCGATCCCGGGTTCGGTTATGTGCGGATCGCCCAGTTTCAGTCGGATACGACCGAACAACTGCACGATGCCCTGCATCAACTCGTGAAGGATAACGACAATCACCCCCTAAAGGGTCTTGTACTTGATCTGCGCAATAATCCGGGTGGCGTACTTCAGGCCGCGGTAGGCGTCGTGGATACCTTCGTGAACAAGGGACTCATCGTCTACACGAACGGTCGTGACGCCGATTCGAAGATGAGCTTCAAGGCGCACGAAGGCGACATGCTATCCGGTGCACCCATCGTTGTACTCGTGAATGGCGGCTCGGCCTCCGCTTCGGAAATTGTTGCGGGCGCCCTGCAGGATGACGGACGCGCACTGATTGCCGGCGAACGGACCTTTGGTAAGGGATCGGTTCAATCGATCATGCCACTCAGCAATGGCGGGGCGCTGCGCCTGACCACCGCACGTTATTTCACGCCTTCGGGCCGATCCATTCAAGGCGAGGGTATCAAGCCAGATGTGGAAGTACACCAGTTGAAGATTGCAGATATCGAAAAGGTCTTTTCCATCAAGGAAGCCGATCTGGCCGGGCACATTACCAATCCGAACGACCCATCGGGCAAAGCGGAAAAATCGCCCAAGGAAGCCCCGATCAAGCAGATGATCAATACCGATGGCAAACCCCTCGTCGAGTCGGATTACCAGCTCTATGAAGGGCTCAATCTGCTCAAGGGTATGGCGATCGTTGCCAAGCGGGATGCAAAGCACGCCGGGAGTTGATCTCGGCCGAGACAAGGATGTCTGCTATTTATTTTCGACCCGCCTGAAGGTAACTTGAGCGGGTCGTTTTACATCTGCTGTCCTGCTTGCTGTCGAGGCACGCGCGCCCTAAGCCCCGTGGGGTTATTCGGCAGATGAAACGGGGTGGAAATAATCAACAGCGGCCTGCCATCGCGTA
This sequence comes from Halothiobacillus sp., assembly GCA_035531235.1. GTDB lineage: Bacteria > Pseudomonadota > Gammaproteobacteria > Halothiobacillales > Halothiobacillaceae > Halothiobacillus. The sequence goes on from DATKTJ010000095.1 coordinate 7,080, forward strand.
GCGCAGGCCGCCCAATGTCTACTGGAGAAAGTTTTATGTCACTCAAAGCCATGATTTTACTTGCCCCCGGGTTCGAGGATCTTGAAGCCGTTACCGTGATCGATCTGCTGCGTCGGGCCAAATTTCAGGTTTCGGTGATTAGCTTGCGTGAAGATGAGGTCATCGGTAGCCGTGGCACGCGCCTTATTACCGACAGCAATCTCTCCTTACTGGACAGGCAGGCTGAATTTGATGTGATCGTACTTCCCGGCGGCCAACCGGGTGCGGATAATTTATCAAATGACCCCCGGGTTGCGCGTTTGCTGAAAAATCAGATCCAGGCAAATCGTTGGGTCGCGGCTTTGTGCGCCGCGCCCAAGGTATTGGCAAAAGTCGGTCTATTGACGGGGAAAAGGATCACTTTTTATCCCGGCGCCCTCACGGAGCAGGAACAGAATGGCGCAACGGTTTCCGATGCTGCGGTTGAAATTGATGCCCCATTGATCACCGGACGTAGTCCCGGTGCGGCCATGGATTTTGCCTTGGCCATCATTGAGCAGGTTGCAAACGCACAAACGAAATCCCAGGTGGAAGCCGCACTGGTTCGGTAATTAAAACTCAAATCCGGTTGTCGCCAGACTTGCGGTTCCAAGGCCGACTCACTATCTGAGTGGCAGAACGCGGATTCTTGTGGCGAAGCCACAACCCAAATCTATCTGCCCCCAGCAGGCACAAACAAAAACACCCGCGAACGCGGGTGTTTTTTCGTCAGGCTATTAGCCAGCAGTGGTTAGCGTTAGACGCGCTCGCCATGTTGGTTGATATCCAGACCTTCGGACTCTTGCTCTTCGGTAACCCGCAGGCCAATCGTCATCTTCAGTACCATCAGGATGATGAAGGTCACGACCGCATCATAGATGATGGTGAAGCCGACGCCCTTAACCTGAATCAGGAACTGAGTCAGGATGCTGCCACCGGCATTGGTCGACAAACCGGCACCACCAAAGGCGGCAGCGGAGAAGATACCGGTCAGCAGAGCACCGACGATACCACCGACAGCATGTACACCGAACGCATCCAGCGAGTCGTCATAGCCCATCATGCGCTTGAGATAGACAGAAGCCAGGAACGGGACGATACCTGCAGCAATACCGATGACGAAGGCGCCTTCCGGCCCCACGAAACCAGATGCCGGGGTAATCGCAACCAGACCAGCTACCGCACCAGAGGCCATACCCAACAGGGTCGGCTTGCCACGCATGATCCACTCAATGCCCATCCAGGACAGCGCAGCGACTGCGGTAGCAATTTGCGTGACAGCCATGGCCATACCCGCGGTACCGTTGGCAGCAGCGGCAGAACCCGCGTTGAAACCGAACCAGCCTACCCACAGCAGGGCGGCACCGGACATGGTATACACCAGATTGACCGGTGGCATGGCTTCTGTGCCATAACCCTTACGCTTGCCCAGAACCAAGGCAGCAACCAGACCAGCGACACCTGCGTTGATGTGTACAACCGTACCACCGGCGAAATCCTGTACGCCGTCGCCCATCAACCAACCGCCGCCCCAGACCATGTGGGCAATCGGTGAGTACACCAGAATCGACCAGGCACCCAGGAAAAGCAGGATCGCAGAGAACTTCATGCGCTCTACAATCGACCCGATGATCAATGCCGGCGTAATGATCGCAAAGGTCATCTGGAAGGTCATGAACACGCTTTCCGGAATCGTTCCCGACAGGGAATTGTAGCCCATGCCTTTCAGGAACAGACCGCTCAGGTCACCCACATAGGCGCCACTGCCCTTGAACGCCAGCGAGTAGCCCACGATGGCCCAGATCACACTGATCAATGCCGTGGTGGCAAAGGTGGCTGCAGCCACGGACAACAGATTTTTACGACGCACCATGCCGCCGTAAAACAGGGCGACACCCGGAATGGTCATCATCAGCACAAGTGCTGTTGAGGTCAGCATCCAAGCCGTATCACCCGAGTTGATCGTGGGTGGCGGAGCATCCGCCGCGAATGCTGCTGTCGAAAACAGCAAGCCAAGAACCGCCATAATGCCCAGCCCAATGCCGGGATTAGTTTTTAAACTTCTCATGATTACGTGCTCCTTAAAGCGCCTCTGGACCAGTTTCTCCGGTACGAATCCGCACGGCTTCCTCGATCGGTGCCACAAAGATCTTGCCGTCACCGATTTTACCGGTACTGGCTGCCTTGGTGATCGCATCGATGACCGACTCAACCGTCGCGTCGTCAACGACCATTTCAAGTTTTACCTTGGGCAGGAAGTCCACGACATACTCTGCGCCACGATAGAGCTCAGTGTGTCCCTTTTGGCGACCGAAACCCTTGACCTCGGTCATCGTAATCCCCTTCACGCCGACGGTGGACAGTGCTTCACGCACATCGTCGAGCTTGAAGGGTTTGATAATTGCTGTTACCAGTTTCATATAAAACCCCTGGGTAAATGCGCGTGATTAGAAGCTCTTGCTGAGGCTCAGCACGGCTGTCGGGCCGTTAAGCCACTTTGAGGAAGACGTCGCCGAGGTGGGATCACTCGGCGTATTCCCGTATACGGATTTTGATGCATTGGTAGAGATATAAGCCAGGCTCACAGCCCAACCTGGAGCGAATGTACCGGCAGGCATCGTGTACGTGGCGCCCAGCAACCAATCGCTGTAATTCAGATTACTGTTACTTGTGCCATCCATTCTTGAGCCTTTAAACATCTGGTGGCCAATATGGGCATCCAACGTCAGGTCAGCGGTCAGAGGATAGTGGCCATCCAACTGAATATAGGAAGTCCCTTTACTATCGTATAAGCCATAGTACTTCGTTGTGTCCACATTATACTGCGCAGTCAACCACTTATAGGTCGCGGCAACATGAACTTCGCCCGTATTGATCCCAGAACTACCCGCGTTAGTCGGGTAATAGACATAGATACCACCCACATCGAAGGACACATCGTCATTCAGCTTATAGTTGTAACCGGCAAACCAGTCAGTTTCTACACCGGCAAGAGTCGGACCATAAAGAGCAGCATTTGAAATGCTGGAACCCCAGAAGCCCGCATAGAACCCTGCTGGCAGGCCCAAGTTGATTCCGACTTGTACGGCAGGCTTCTTGTAGGATTGCGACAGACCACGCCAGCGGTAATCGCTGACCACTGCGGCGCTGCCGGACAAACTGACTGCAGGCGCATCGGCAGCGTACACAGCGGGCACGGCGAAGGTAGACAGGGAAGCGACTACCGATGAAGCGATCAAAGTCATTTTGAATTTATTCATGAATTCATTCCTCATTGTGTGATGGTACAGATTGCCCCATTGCCATTATCAGGAACCGTGCCACATTTTTATCTCCTTGTTTAACTTGAAATATTCACCAAAGCTCTTTTTTTCGAGGCAAGGCTATGTATTATTATGGTGCGGCACATAAACCCCCAAGGCCCCATATTAGTGCAAACATAACTCCTTGCAAGCGGGGCAATAATCCCTAAGAATCGTCCTGTTCATCAATTGAGGGAATAGGTATGTCGCTATCTCACACCATCGAAGAACTATCCCAACGCATCGAGCAATCGCTCCCCGAAGGCCTGCGTCAAACCAAAGGTGAACTGGATAAAACGATCCGTCAGGCCATCATGAATGCATTCCAAAAAATGGAGTTGGTCACGCGTGACGAATTCGACATCCAAACACAGGTGCTCGCCCGCACCCGCGCGAAACTGGAAATGCTGGAGCAGCGTGTTGCCGATATCGAAACACGCCTTTCGCCCCCTGAGTCCACAAAGAAAGGGTGACGAATCTGCGCCGGTATCGGCGCGTTTCTTTTTGCTTCCTGTTAATTGATTTGAATATTAATTAATTTGAATGCTCCATCGACAAAGGCAGGGATGATATGTCGATCGCCAAGGTATTTAGTCGCGCGCGCGTCGGGATCGATGCACCACTCATCACGGTAGAAGCACATGTCAGCAACGGATTGCCGGCAATCACCCTGGTTGGCTTGCCTGAAACGGCGGTACGAGAAAGTCGTGATCGTGTCCGCGCGGCCATTCTCTCCTCCGGTTTCGAATTCCCACCCCGACGCCTGACGATCAATCTCGCCCCTGCCGATCTGCCCAAGGAAGGAGCACGCTTTGATCTGGCGATTGCCATCGCCATTCTCGCGGTGACCGGTCAAATACCGAACACCGATGC
>DATKTJ010000096.1:0-7704 GCA_035531235.1 Halothiobacillus sp.
GCTGGCCAGTAAATTCAACGAACTCTATCTGGCGGGAAAGGAGCGGGGGCATGCAGCGATGTCCGTGGCGCTGGATAAAGCCCAAGCGCAGTTGACCGCTCTCGGGACGTTCAGCACGGAACGTGGGGCAGAGCTGAAAAAGAACCTTGCTCGCGATCTGGACCAAACCATTTCGACGGCCCAGCATTTGGGTGAAGAGGCCAAGGATCGATTTCACCCTTCTCGATTGGGTGCCGGTGCACTTGCTTCGATTTCTTCCGTGCTGGAGTTGGGCAGCAATGCGTTACGCACCTTGAGCGATCAAACTAAGAAGACAATCACCTATAAAACCGGGGAGATGACCTCGGCCGGCACATTGACCTGCCAGTCCTGCGGCCAGCAAGTCCATCTCAAGCACACAGGGCATGTTCCGCCCTGCCCGAAATGCAATGGCACCGAGTTTCACAAGGGATATTGAGTGGTCCATCGCAGGTAGTCGCGACAGGTTCAGGGGGGAGGTTTCCACCGCGTGAAACGCGTTCTATTCCTCTGTGGTAAAAATCGTCTTCGCAGCCCGACGGCGGAGCAGATTTTCTCTGCGCGCCCCGATCTGGATGTAACTTCCGCAGGCCTGAGTCAGGATGCGGACATTCCGGTGACACCCGAGTTGCTGGTTTGGGCTGAGATCGTTTTTGTGATGGAACGTGTTCATCGTCAAAAACTGTCGGCTAGATTTCAACGTCATCTCAAGGGCAAGAAGGTTATCTGCCTCGACATACCCGACGATTATGAGTTCATGGGCCCCAAACTGATTCTCCTGCTTCAGGCAAGAGTGCCCAGGCATTTGCCGTCAGAATCAATCTAAGCAAGCGGCGTGGGCGCCCTATTGGGTGGTCCGGTGTGAGTGGTTTATTGTGGGCCGGTGGCGTGGTTGTGATGCAGCCTCATGTGCGGCATGCTTCAGAAAAATCTGTAACGTCGGCCCGCCGAAGCGTGCGGCACTTCGAATTTTCAGATTATCCTTTGCCGAAGGGTATCGGATGGGGGATCTGAGTGTCCGGGGCCAAAATCCGTCTGTGTGCATTCAGGAACCGCGGACTGGGCATCTATGAAGAGAATGGAAAACTGGAGTTGAAAACGATGCTGATCATGAAATTTATACGTCAAATTCCCCTGGTGCTGATCGTCATGCTTGTGGGATTCAACAGTGCCCATGCTGAGTCCAGTGGCGTGAACGAGTCATTTTCTGACAAGGCTGCCGGCGTGGCCGAGAAAGTCGGCAGTGCCATAGAAAAGGGTGCGAAGGCAGCGGCGCACGGTATCGACCGCGGGGCTAAGGCTGCGGCCAGTGGCGTTGAACATGGCGTCAAGGCAGCAGCCCATGGCGTCGAGCGGGGCGCGAAAGCGACGGCGGACGCAGCCCATACAGTTGCAGAGAAGGTTGATGGTTCTTCCAAATCTTCTCCAGAGCCCGCAAAGGAGGCGCCGGCCAAGTAAGGTCGGCCTCTGGCAAATGGGGGCGGTAGTTGCGCCTTCTCATTTTGCTTGAATCGATGGCCAAAAAGGACGTGGTTTTCGCGTTCGGCTACTCAACCCTGAGGTAGCGTCCATGATGATCCGCGAGCGGGTGACGGCGCAGATGTCGGGCGACTTCGTCGTGTTTCTGGTCGGCATGCGGATCAACCGCCCCTGGAAAATCCATCGATGGTTGCCGGTCGCGCAGGCTATGCCGAAGATGCTCCGGGAGTTATCGGCAAACCCGGACTCGGGTTTTCTCGGCCATGAAATGTGGTTTGGACGAACAACCATCATGGTGCAGTACTGGCGCTCGTCTGAGCAACTGATGGCGTATGCGACACAGAGAGATTCGGCTCACCTGCCGGCTTGGCGGGCTTTCAACAAGGCCATCGGGACGAATGGTGATGTGGGTATCTGGCACGAAACCTATGTGGTCTCCCCGGGCGGTTTTGAAAATGTCTATGTGAACATGCCGCCCTTCGGTTTGGGTAAGGTGGGCACGCTTGTATCCGCAACGGGGTTGAGAAGTACGGCGGAAGGGCGGTTGAACGCGGGTGACTGAAGTGGGATACGGCGTGCAAACACGCCATTTTTTCCTGGGCGGCAGCAGAATTGGCGCAGCTCGTGCAATCTCCCGCCGAGGAGGCTCTGGCTGATTGCCATGAGGTTGGTTGATCGGATTATCCCGAATTGATATCCGTTATTATGGCTCGTTGGCAGGCATTTGATCATGCGGCCGAATAACCAGGGGAGGGCGGGATATGCGATTGGGTGGCGTTCACCATGTCGAGTTTTCGGTGCTGGACTATGAGGCGTCCGTCCGGTTTTTCGACGCCATGTTCGGTTGGCTCGGCTACACCAGTTTCTGGACGCTGGATATCGGCTATCGCTCCACGTACTACATGGCTCGATTCCCATTTTTCCACAGTTATATCGGTATTCAGCCCGCGAAAACCGGTGAAAAACTCGTGCCTAGTGCACATGCCACGGGGATACATCACATTGCGCTCTGGGCCAGAAACCGACGCGAGGTCGATGATTTCTACCATGAGTTCCTGCTGAAAAATCAGGTACCGGTCACTGATCCGCCGGCCGACTATCCGACGTATACCCCAGGCTACTATGCGGTGTTTTTCAATGACCCGTACACCGGCATCCATTTTGAGTTGAGCCATACGCCATGGTTGCCGTCCATTTCGAGTTATTGGGCCTGGATTCGTACCCTCAAGGCTATCTGGGCGCGGCATCCTGAGTGGCCAGCGCCACCGTGGAAAGCCGCTTTTCGTCGGTTGAAGTCGCGCAAGGACCAGGCAGACCGCCGGAATTGATTCTTTAATTCAACCGGTTGCGGGAGGTCATCTGGGATTTGTGCCAAAAACTCCCGACGACGTGTTTATGTCAGTGGAAACAGCCTATAAGGAATGCTTGAGCAAGACATTTCATTCTGATTCGCATTTGCTGTCTATTAGGCTAAATTTGGTGCGACATCAGCCGATAAATCGTTGTGATGCCGTGTTTTGGTTCATCCTACAGGGCAAGTTGGGTTATTTCCGGTTGTCAGTGCCGGTGTTCAAATAAATAAAAAAGGGCTGCGCTCAATGCTCAAGCCTTGTTCGAAGTCGGGAGCAGAAATGGGAAGCCGGCATTTTTTTTCGGTCCTGGGGATAGTGGTTGGGTTGTTTGCCCTGATTTCAATTTCCCCGGTTTTAGCTGACCCTCCGAAGATATTGACCTTCGGGATTGCGCCACAACAGTCGCCGAGCACACTTGTCCGGATATGGGGACCGATCCTGCGCGAAGTCGGAGATGAGGCCGGTGTGAAGCTGGTTTTTAAAACTGCACCGGACGTATCTACCTTCGAGAAGCGGCTGATGAAGGGCGAATACGATATCGCCTACATGAATCCCTACCATTACATCGAAGCACACAAGAAGCAGGGTTATCTGCCGTTGCTGCACGCGCGTGATCGGCAACTGCGTGGCATTCTGGTGACACGCCGAGATGCGCCCTATCATGCGATCGCCGATCTGTCCGGCCAAGCCTTGGCTTTCCCGGCGCCCGCCGCCTTTGCGGCCAGTATTCTCGTTCGGGCGGAGTTCGCCCGCCAGCATGTGCCCATCACGCCCAAATACGTCGCCTCGCACGACTCGGTCTATCTCGATGTGGCGAGAGGTTTGTTTCCGGCGGGGGGCGGGATCATGCGTACGTTCAACGCGCTGAGTCCAACCATTCGCGATCAATTGCACGTGATCTATGTAAGCCGGGGTTATACCCCACACGCGATTGCGATTCTGCCCGACATCCCTGCCGAAACCGCCGCCCGGATTCAGGCGGCTTTTATCAGTCTTGACAAGAGTACGCAGGGTCGGCAGTTGCTGGCGCCCATGGAAATAAAGGGCTGGGTGGCCGCCCAGGATTCGGATTGGGATGATGTGCGTGACTTGTGCAAGGTGTTGTCAATTAAATTATTTGATCACTAGTTGTGTATCAATAAAGGACGGTTGATTTGTCATTTCGTCTGAAAGCCATTCTCGGCATTGCGTTGATCGAGATCCTGCTGCTCGCGGCGCTCATTTACACTATTTTGGGCTACCTGCACCGCTCGAATGAAAGTCAGTTGGTGCGTCGTGCCGAGTCGGAGGCCACGCTTGTGGCCACCATGGCCAAGAACCCGGTGCTGAGTAGCGATCTGGCGGCCCTGGATGCCTTGACCAAAGAGGTGATGCGCAACCACGACATTGTCTATGTTCGTATTTTGAGTGCAGACGGTGGGAGCCTTGTGCAGCTTGGGGGGCTGTATGCGTTGTCCCAGCCCTTTCACAGGGATACCCGTGTTGCTGATGTCCATGATGGTGTCTTTGAAACGTCCGCGCCCATTGAAGTGGATGATATTCCTTATGGACGGGTGGAGTTGGGCGTCGACGTTCGTGCCCTGATCGCCGCTGAGCGCGCTGCAATGGAGGATAGCCTGCTTATTTCCGGGGCCGGCTTGTTGCTGGTGGCGTTGTTCTCCTTTTTACTTGGGCTGTATCTGACCCGGCAGCTCAGCGCGCTGAAACACGGGGCTCGGCAAATTGCCCGTGGCAAACTCGGTTACCAGATTCCGGTTCATGGGCGGGATGAGCTGGCGGAAACAGCCCGCTCTTTCAATCGGATGTCACTGAGTTTGGCCGATGCGGCCGTGCGCAGGGAAGCCGTTTTGCACACGGCGCTGGATTGCATCATGACGGCAGATGGCCAGGGTCTGATCACGGAATTCAATCCGGCGGCCGAGTCCGTGTTCGGATATGCCCGCGAACAGGTGGTCGGTCTTCTCCCGCTGGATACGTTGTTCCCGCCGCGGCTGGGCCGTTTTTTCCGACGCATTGTTCGTCACCATGCCCGAACGGGCCGTTTCCGCTTTGCGCGCCGCCGATTCGAACTCACGGCCTGTCGGGCGGATGGTCAGGCGTTTCCGGCCGAGGTCGCCATTGCCTTGACGGATGTCGCTGGTGCAGCCCTGTTTACGGTATATCTGCGCGACATCACCGAACGTCGTGCGGTGGAGGATGCGGTGCGAACCCTGTCCCGCGCCGTGGAGCAGAGTCCGGCCTCGGTCGTGCTGACGGATATCAACGGCAATATCGAGTTCGTCAATGCCAAGCTCCTGGACGTTTCCGGTTATTCCTATGAAGAAGTGATCGGGCGGAATCCCCGTATGTTCCAGTCGGGGCAAACGCCTTTGGCTCTGTATCAGGATATGTGGCGCTATTTGCTGGCCGGTCGGGAATGGACCGGCGAGCTGGTCAACCGCAAGAAAAGTGGGGCGTTATATTGGGAGCTGGCATCGATATCGCCGGTTCGGGATGCGGATGGGCGGGTGGCGCATTACCTCGCCGTGAAGGAAGACATATCGGACCGCAAGCATATCGAAGAGGCTTTGCAGCGCAGTGAAGCGCAGTTCCGTCAGTTTTTCGAGGGCAATTCCTCCGTGATGCTGCTGGTCGAACCCGAGTTCGGCACCATCGTGGCCGCGAATGAACAAGCGGCCAAATATTACGGTTACCCCCTGGTTTATCTGACTGGCCTGAGCGTCAGCAAGCTGACGGTGGAAACCCACGAACTGCGCACGCAGTTGCTATTGGAGAATCAGACGCCCCTGTTGTCTCGGCATCATCTGGCGACGGGTGAGATTCGGGATGTCGAGATCCGGTCGACGCCATTTGTGAGCGGGCACCGGTCGCTGCTGTTTTCGATTGTGCACGATGTGACGGAGCGCGTCCGGGCCGAAAGGGCGCTCCTGGAAACGGAAAGCCGGTTGCGAATTTTCATCGAGCGGTTCCCTGGTGCGGTCTTGGTGGAAAGTGCTGAGCGGCGGGTTGTACTCGTGAACCAGACTTTTTGCGATCTGTTCGCCTTGAAAGTGCCTCCGGCAGAACTGGTGGGCAGTAGCTGTCGGCTCTGTCTGCGTGAGATCGGCGCATTGACCGTACCGAAAAGCCGGTTTGTCGCCGATGCCGAAACTTTGATCCGTGACGCCATACCCCGGTTGGGGCAGGTAATCCCCCTGCGCGATGGCCGGGTGCTGGCATGCGATTATGTGCCTATCCGTCAAAATGACGAATTGATGGGGCATATCTGGCTGTACCGCGACATCACGCTGCAGAAGCAGTCCGAAGAGAAGCTCCGGCAGGCCGCGAGCGTGTTTACGCATGCCCGTGAAGGCATCATGATTACCGATCTTCACGGCAATCTCATCGAGGTTAATGAGACCTTTTCCCAGATTACCGGCTATCCCCGTCAGGAAGTACTCGGCAAGAATCATCGCTTCCTGAGTTCGGGGCGACATGAGCCCGAATTCTTTGCGGCCATGCAGCGGGAATTGGTAGAAACGGGCTACTGGCACGGCGAAGTCTGGAACCGTCGGAAAAACGGTGAGGTCTATGTCGAGATGCTGACCATCAGTGCGGTCTGCGACGTCGATGGACAGCCCCACCAGTATGTGGCGCTGTTCTCCGATGTGACAGAGCAGAAGGAACGGCATCAAAAACAACTGGAACACATCGCCCACTATGATGCGCTGACCGGCTTGATCAATCGTTCCCTGCTGACCGAACGGCTTCAGCAGGCAATGTTTCGAATGCAGCAACAGGACAGTTCGCTGGCGGTCATCATGGTCGATCTGGATGATTTCAAATCCCTCAACGAATCCATGGGCCATACGCAGGGCGATCATATTCTGATCACCATCGCCGAGCGGTTGAAATCGTTACTGAGCGAGGGAGATACCCTGGCCCGACTGGGTGGGGATGAATTCGTCGCGGTGTTGACGCATCTGCCGGAATCGGAGGCGCGTGTGGCTCTTTTGGGCGATCTGCTGGCCAAGGTATCCGCGCCGATCACCCTGGACGACCGGCAATTCCAGATTTCCGCCAGTCTCGGTGTGACCTTCTACCCCCAGCAGGATCGGGTGGATGCAGAACAGTTGTTGCGGCAGTCGGATCAGGCCATGTATCAGGCCAAACTATCGGGCAAGAATCGTTACTCGCTTTTCGATCCCGATGAGGATCGCAGTATCCGCGGGCATTTCGAGACCCTGGAGCGCATTCGTCATGCCATCAAGGAAAACGAGTTCGAGTTGTTTTATCAGCCAAAGGTGAATATGCGAACCGGACAGGTCGTGGGCATGGAGGCGCTCATTCGCTGGCGGCATCCGGATCACGGTTTGTTGGCCCCGTCGTCGTTTCTGCCGATCATTGATGCGACGCCCCTTGAGATTGCGCTGGGGACGTGGGTGCTTGATGCCGCATTGATGCAAATGTCCGTGTGGCAGGCTGAAGGCTACGATTTTTCGGTCAGTATCAATGTGGGCGGACGCCAACTCCTCCAACCGGATTTTGTGGCATCGCTGCAGGCCGCGCTTGAACAATACCCAGCGGTCAGGCCCGAATTGCTGGAGCTTGAAATACTGGAAAGCAGTGCCCTCGAAGATGCGGTTCGGGTCTCGCAGGTCATGGATCGTTGTCAGGAATTCGGGGTCGAGTTTGCCCTGGATGACTTCGGTACCGGCTATTCCTCACTGGCTTATCTCAAATATCTGTCCGCTGCGACGCTCAAGATCGATCAGAGTTTTATCCGCGATATGCTTCATGATCCGGATGACTTGGCCATCGTGGAGGGCGTCTTGGGGTTGGCGACGGCCTTCCGCCGTCAGGCGATTGCCGAAGG
>DATKTJ010000097.1:0-6409 GCA_035531235.1 Halothiobacillus sp.
CCACGAGGCTTGCCGGTAGCGGTCAATAATTCCGCGCGCCACCGCTGCACCGCATCCAGAATCTCATCCCCGCTACTGCTGGTGATGGCGCCAAGCTCCTCCTGCAGGGCGGAACGCAGATGATCGGTGGCAAACGTCACAGCCTGATGGATTTCCTGGCCACTGCCCTGCTCGATCCACAACAGACCGGGAATCCCCCAATGCTGCTCCTTGCTTTCCCCCTTGGCCGCGAACTCGAATCCGAGCAATTGCCCAAGATAATGCTCCGCTTCCTCACCCGTCAGGTGTTGCGCCCCCTTGCGCAGATCACAACGGGCAGACTTCAGAAAAGACTTGTTCAACTCATGGCGAACACCGCCAATCTCGAAATCCAGTTCGATGTGCGGCGTGGCGGCTGAATCACCCCAGGGCAACAGATCCAACACTTTTTGTGTCTTGAATCGCTCAAAAAATGCCGCCCGGATGGCGCGCACAATCGTGCTTTTGCCCGACTCGTTCGGGCCGGCAAAGATATTCAATCCTGGCGCAAACGAATCGATCTCCAACGGCGTCCGGAACTGACGGATCTGCTCAATACGAAGGCGTGTCAGTTTCATGGGCTCATCGCCCCCTCCGGCGCCTGCGGCTGCCGGTCCATCAACAACCCGGCAAGAATCGTCAGCGCTTCCCGGGCGACCGCATCTTCGCCCCCCGCCTGGCGTTCCCGAAGATCCGTAATGACTTCGGCCAGATAACCATCGGCATTCAAAGCGACAACATCCGCGTCCGTGGGCAGCACGTTCAAGGAGGCAATATCAACACTCATGGCCCGTACCCGTGCCGCCGTGGCATCCGCCAACTGCAGTAGGCGATGTCGCCCCGCGAGATCGGCATAACCTGAGATCTGCAGATCCAGCACATCATCCTCACCCAGTAAGGCCAGATCCTGAGCAAGCCGATCCAGATCGCTCGCTACCGATAAAATCGTCTGACGGGCATGCCAGCGAAAACGGCCCAGCCGATGTGGCGTCACGATCGGCTCCACGCCCGCTCCGGCAATCTCGACTTCCAGCACATGACCGGCATCGTTGTCCTTGAACCGATCCTGCTCCGGCGTACCGCTGTACCAGGTACGCGGATCAATCGATTTCAGTCCATGCCAATCGCCCAGGGCGAAATAATCCAGCCGTGCTGTTTCGGCACGGTTCGCCGCGATCGGATTCGGCGAATCGACATCGTCGGCCAGTATCCCTTGAACGCTTCCATGGGCGAGACCGATCCGAACCAGACCCGCCGGTGTTTCCGCCGTATCGAACCAGGCCGTTAAGTCGGCAAAGGTGTGGCGTTGCGTCAACGGTGCAGTCAGCACGACGAACCCCACGTCAGCAAATGGAATTATTTCGGGTTCCAGCGCCAGATGGACATTGGGCGGCACAGCATTCAACCGCCGTGCCTGCGTCCAGATATTCTCGGCAAGAGCTGCATCGTGGTTGCCAGGCAACAGAATCCATGGACCGTCGTAGGCCGACAAACTGTTGAACAGCCGCCGAATACTGAGATCCTTGAGGGTCTGGCTATCAAACACATCGCCAGAGACCAACACCGCATCAACCTGACGGGCCTGGGCTAAATGCGCGATTCGCTCGACCACACGATAGCGCTCGGCCGCCAGTTGAGCGGCATCTTCCGGATCGAAACGGCTGTACTGCCGGCCGATCTGCCAGTCTGCAGTGTGCAGAATTTTCACATCCCTATCCTCGATTTGTTGCTTCCGGTCATGGGGGTTTTAGTCGGGGGTTCGCTTGGGCACGACGATCAACGCAAAGATCGATGCTCATAATCTTGATTAATTCAGCCCGTGTCACAGTTTATTCACACGAATTTCAGTGCGATGAAACATCGTCACATTAGCCTGCTTGTGAACGATCTATTTACATGAATCCAGTCCACTCAATCCACAAGAGGCTATCCATGCTTTCGCACGCCGCGCGCCACATACCTTCCAAGATTGCCATCGCTATTGCCGTGTGTTTTGGTCCTATACCATTTGCACAGGCGGACATCAATATCGGCGAAGTCTACGTTAAAGGGCAATCTGCCGCTGCCGATGAGGGGTTTTTCCTCAAGGCACCAGCAGGTACTGTAAACGACATCCCCAAGGATAAACTGAACAAGATTCAGACCTTCAACAAGGATGCCACCCAGGGGCAAACGGAAATAACGCCGGGCCAGATGCAGATGCTGACGCCTACCGATTCCTTTACCCAGGCATTGGCCAACCTGCCCAACGTGGTCGTGGAGAGCGCCGGCGACAGCCAGAATGGCGATAACGTCTACATCAATGGCTTTGACAAGAGTCTGATCGACTGGACGCTGGACGGCATCCCGCTGAATGACACGGATAGCTATGGTTTCTACAGCAACGAATTCATTCCGACCCGCCTGATCTCGGGCACGCGTTATTTCCCCGGCGCCGCCTCGGCAGCCATTCCGGGTTTGGCCGCTTTCGGCGGCTCGGTCGAAACCTACAGCCTGAACCCAGGCCAGGACGCTTCCGTCTCACTACTGACAGGGTATGGCTCCTTCGGTAAATACAACTACGGCGCACTCATTAATTCCGGCTTACTGGGCAGCAAATCCGCGATGCCCACCGCATTCTGGCTGTATGCAAACAAGAATCACAGCAAGGGGTATTTCGACCATACTCCGAGCGACCAGAAACAGTTCCTCTTCAAGAGCATCAGCCAAGTCGGTCCCGGCGCGCTGACCCTGTTCTACTCGCAAAATGATCAGACATTCAATTACTACGGCGGCTGCCAACAGGCCGATCTGAACAAGTACGGCGAAACCTGCAACGCTTACAGCGGCGAACCGATCGTCAATGGCAAGCCAAATGCAAACTCTTACATATACAAGCACAATGAGTACAACAACTCACTGGGCTATGCCAAATACGAAGCTACCTTCGGCAAAACCACAGTCTCCAACCAGGTCTATTACTATCGCGGTAACGGCTATGGCGGCGGGGCGAGCACCTATTCGTCATCGTTCTATGAACCAGCCACTAACACGGTTCAGAAAGTCAGCCCACCGGCAGGCAGTCTGTTCACCTACCAGTCCATCAACGACACCAAGCGCTGGGGAGATATTTTCCGTCTCAATACCGCCTTGGCTGATCAGCTGAGCCTCGAAACCGGTCTTTGGTACAACCACAACGACACCACGCACGACCGTCAGTATTTCAACGGTACCGACGGTCAGTATGTTGGTTCGCTGTATATCGAACCGGTCGTCACAAAGCTGTTCGAGCCCTACTTCAACCTGACTTGGAAAGCCACTCAGGACCTCACCATCCAGGGTGGCGTGAAATACCTCAAGACCCATCGCGACTTCAGCAATCTGGGTGCCCTGGCGCAGGGACAGCCGGGCCAGTTCAGTGGCGATTTCCATACCACGATGCCGTCGATTGGCGTGAACTATCGGATCAACCCGATCCTGAGCGCCTACGCCAACTTCACCATGAACAGTCAGCCACCACAGTACAACCAGTTCTACTCCGGCACGTATAACCCCAGCCTGGCGCCGCAAAAAGCCAAGACCTACGATGTGGGCCTCGTCTACGACGCGGGGATGTGGAACGGTGGCCTGGATATCTTCCGCGTCAACTTCGACAACTATATCCTCTCAACCAAGGTGACCGACCCCGTGGCTGGCAACTACACCCAGCTGCAGAATGCCGGCAGTGCGATCAACGAGGGAATTGCCTGGCAGAACAACTTCAAGCTCAACGACACTTGGTCGCTCTATGCCAACCTGGGCCTGCTCAATGCCCACTTGAAGTCCATGGATAGTCCATTCCCGTATGCGCCGCACCACACACTTGCTGTGGGTGGTATTTACGATGCTGGCCCGTGGCGCGCCTCACTGGGCATGCGCAACATCGGCAAGTCATTCTACGTCTTCAGCAATGGCGACACCGCACCCGTCGATGCACACACGCTGGTGGATGCAAGCTTGCGCTACACGCTGGATCACGGCAATGAAACCCACTTCGGCCTACACAAGTTGACCGTCGCACTCAATGGTCGCAACTTGCTGAATAAGCACTACACATCAAGCTACAGCGGCAGTTCCAGCAACCCGTACCTGACGCGAAACATGCCGCGGAGCGTTTATTTGAGCATGGAGGCACAGTTCTAAATGACAAAATCCAATGATCTGCACTCGGCGGATCGGCGGGAATTCCTGCGCACCGGTGTTACTGCTGGTGCGTTTGTTGTGGGTGGTTTGTGGCCGTTCCCCGCGGCCTGGGCAGAACCATCTCCCCCTGGAATTCTTCATGCCGGCCCAATGCAAGGTTATGTCGCCGCGCGCTCGGGGATTGTCTGGCTGCAAACGCCCGGCGCCGCCGAGGTCTTCATCGAGTTTGCCTCGGTGGACAAACCCACCGACAAACGACGGACCGATCCCTGGAAAACCACTGCCGAACAGGCCTTTTGCGCCCATATCGTGCTTGACGACCTGGAACCCGGCTTGAATTATCACTGCCAACCCTACGTCAACAACCAGCCGGTCGCCGACAAGACCCTACTACTACGCACCCAGAAAATCTGGATGTGGCGCGGGCCGGCACCGGATTTCACCGTACTGACTGGATCCTGCGCCTACATCAACGATCCGTTCTACGAACGCCCCGGCAAACCCTATGGCGGCGGCTACGAAATCTACGAACCCATGACCCGGGAGCGGGCGGACCTGATGGTCTGGCTGGGCGACAACCTTTATTTCCGTGAACCGGATCTGCTCAGCCCCGAAGGCATGTCGCTGCGCTACCGGAAGGATCGGGCCTTCAAGCCCCTACAGAAATTCCTGCGTTCGACGCCCCAGGTCGCCATCTGGGACGACCACGACTACGGCCCCAATGACAGCGAGATGAGCTTCCCGTTCAAGGGGCATGCGCTCAATTTGTTCAAGACCTACTGGGCCAATCCGAGTTATGGATTACCAGAAACACCGGGCGTCTTCACGAAAGTCAGCCAGTACGATGCTGATTTCTTCCTGCTGGACGATCGCTGGTACCGGGATGCCGATGCCACCAATCCCGGCGATCGCGGCAAAGTCATGTTCGGCCCCGCGCAGATGAACTGGCTCAGAAATGCCCTGCTGTTCTCGAAGGCCAAGTTCAAGATCATTGCCGCCGGCGGCCAGTTCTTCAATGACGATGACGCCTATGAAGGCTGGAACCAGTATCCCGTCGAACGAGCGGAGTTTCTGGGCTGGCTGCAGGAATACAAGATCCCCGGTGTGCTCTTCCTCTCTGGTGATCGACACATGACCGAATTGATCCAGTATCCACGCCCTCACTACGGTGGAAAACGGGATTACCCGTTGATCGAATTCACCTCGTCTCCCCTGAACTCCGGGCCTGCCCAGGGTGACGACGACCCGAACCGCGTACCGGGCACCCTCGTGACCGAACGTAACTATGGCGTGCTCAAATTCACCGGCATCGGCAAGGACCGGATGCTGGAATTGGCGACCAAGGATGTACAGGGCCAGACGAAGTGGACGCATCGGATCACCCTCGCCGATCTGGGCTGGACCTAAGCACAACCCGGAACGATTCGGAACACACCAACCCTACTCAGGAAAATTAGATGCCCAACACCTTGTTCATCACCGTCACGCGACGTACCGGACAGGGGCTCGTTGGGCTTTTCCTGCTCACCCTTCTGTTACTGACATCGACCATCGCCCGTGGCGACGATTTCACCCCGCGCGGTTTGGCCGGACTGAACAACAAGCCGGGGATGGCCTTCGATCACTACACCTTTGCCGCCCTCTGGATGCCCGGTGTCTGCCATAGCTGGCAGGATATCGGCACCATCTGCCAAACCACGGCGAACGAGTCACCCGAGGCGCGGGAATTCACCCTGCACGGCTTATGGCCGAGCCTGCCGAAGGCCCTGCACGACAGCGGCATGAAACCGCCGACCTGGTGGAAATACGGTTGTTACTGGTACGCGCCCGAGCACGCCATACCACAAAGCTGTTCGTTGCCCGCCCCGACTGTTTCAGCCCCCCTTCAGCACCGACTTAATACCGCCATGCCGCTGAAAAACATCTGCCTGGACCGACATGAATACACCAAACACGTGGCCTGTTTTGGTCCCAGCCCGGATGAATTTTTCAGCGGGGCGCTGGCCACGCTGAACCGGCTCAATGCCAGCCAGTTCACGCAATGGGTCAGCACGCACCGTGGCCAGACGGTTTCCAAAAAATCAATCCAGCACGCCTTTGCCACAAGCTTCCATCAATCGGATACCAAGGCCCTGGAGTTGCGATGTGATGCCCGCCCCGGCAGTCATCGTCGCGACGTACTGACTCAGGTCTGGATCACGATTCCCACCGAAAAGCTCGTCACCTTTCC
>DATKTJ010000098.1:0-10473 GCA_035531235.1 Halothiobacillus sp.
CACAAAGCGATACACGGTATTGCCGGCCGTATCGCTCAGGCGATTGGCTTCGATCACCTGGCGGATTTCCGCTTGTGCCGCCTTCCGGGCCAGTTGTTGCTGCCGCTCCAGGTTCAACTGGCGATCACGCTCGACTTTCAGCTGTGCGGCCTCGGCGGCATGCTGGACTGCTTCGCTCAGCACCGCGTCGATCTTGTTACCACCCGACTTCTGACTTTTATTCAGATGCGACTGCTGGGATTTGACCTTCTTGGCTTTTTTGGCTTTTTGTTCGTCGATCAATCCGACGTTTTTGAGCTGATCGAAAAGGGATCCGGCCATGATTTCTTGCACAACTTTGGTTTGTGATTTGGCCCCCTACTTTAACCCACCCCGGATCAAGCGCAAAAACGCGCAGTGCAAAAGGCTCAAATCGAATCGGTCAGGACGGCGTTAATCGACGGTTCCCTGGAAACCAGCCCCTTCAATCGCCAACATACGCATTTTGGTGGCCTGCCCTCCATGAGCGGAAAACCCGCCAATCTTTCGGCCGGCTGCAAGCACGCGATGGCAGGGAATGATGAGCCCGATCGGATTACGACCCAATGCCTGTCCCACGGCGCGTGCGGCGCCCGGATGATTGATCGAGGTAGCCAATGCACCGTAGCTGCGGGTTTCACCGGCCTCAATGGCACGGGCAGCTTCATAGACTTTTTGGGCGAACGGACCACTACTATCAAGATCAAGCACGACATCCCGGAAATCCTGCAAGTCGCCGGTCAGGTGCCTGCGCACCCGCTCGATAAGGGTGGTGATTGCGGCAGGAGGATTGGGTGAACGCGTTGCCCCCGGCCATCGGGTCACCCGATATTCGGTCATTTCCGGTGTCGCTTCGGGGAGTTGAAAAGCGACGATGGCCGGTGGTGAGGAGGCATCTTCATTGACACGCCACAGCACGGCACAGCAGCCAATGTTCGTTTCAAAAAGGCAATACGCGGCGGGGTTCATGGCTGTGTTTCGTACATAACGGGCTTCCTCAATTTTTCAGCGGTCACCGATGACACGTCATTGAAGAAACAGCGGTGAGTTAACGTTGAGCATCAGTAACTTCCATGCGCCGGATAATCGGATAAGGCGAATGGTGACATGCCCGTCGCCATGCTCGAATTTCGCTTGAGCGACATAGGATGCGGTAACGACCAGGCCATTTTTGAGTGTGTAGGCCATGTTTGCTTCACCCTTGACGTCATAGAAGCGGCGCAAGGCACCCAGCGCCGATAATTTCTGAAAGACCTGATGGAGCTGTTCGGGCTGTGTTTGCAATACGCTAAGCAATTGAGGGGCCGACCGTTTAAGTAGCTCATCCTCGGACCAGGTGCTCAGAACAACGGGCACATTCGCCTCAACATAGGCTTTGCTCGATGCATCCAGATCACGGCCTTGATACATCCCATACCCGACAAATCCCGCGCCGAGCACAACAATCACCAGAAAAATGCCACCTGCTATCGAAAAAAACGTTTTCATGGCGCGCCTCTTGATCCGTCTTGTGCGTTGTTTCTCGTATTTTTTGCGGAAAACTGATTGATTCTAACCGTTTATATACAGGCATCGATAGTCGAACACGTTGCCGGTTTTTGGCTACTCAACTCGGTGAATGCAGAGGCCCGCCTGGAAACGCGGTAGGTCGGCTGAATCGGGTTCTCGCCTGCGCAACTCGCTCCCTGATCATACAGCCATGAACATGATCGTTGATCAGCCCCATTGCCTGCATGAAGGCGTACATCGTTGTCGGGCCGACAAACTTCCAACCCAGTTTCTTGAGATCCTTCGACAGGGCAATGGATTCCGCGCAGGTCGTCACGGATTGGGGTTCGGCGAAAGTTGACGGGGCCGGTTCGTACTGCCAGAAGAAGGCGGCCAGCGAGCCGTGTGCCTCCTGCATATCGATGGCTCGCTTGGCATTGTTGATCACTGCCGCAATTTTACCGCGATGCCGAACGATACCCGGGTTGCCAAGCAATGCGGCAACGTCATCTTCCGAGAATTGGGCAATGCGATGGAAGTCGAAATCGCAGAACGCTGCCCGAAAGGCGGGGCGCTTGACGAGGATTGTGCGCCAGCTCAATCCGGACTGAAACGCCTCCAGACTGATCTTTTCAAACAGCCGAATATCATCGTCGACCGGGAAGCCCCATTCCGTATCGTGATAGGCCGGAAATTCAGGAGCGGAGGCGCACCAGGCACAGCGGGGTAAACCATCATGGTTGGTCGTCAGATTGTGAGACATATACGGATCTCCAGGGCGGGCAAAAAAGTTTGTCGCCAGAGCGATGTTAACCGATGTGTCCGACTGGGAAATGGGCGCCACGACCAAGGGCGGTCAAGACGGTGATATCGGCTGGAACACCACCCTGATCGGCATGGACTCATGTCGTGTGCTAGGCTCTTCGGCCCGCGTCCCAGCGCCATAGTGGACGTTACGCCTATGTGCCGTTGAGCGCGTTAGCCAAATATTCGCCAATTCAAAGGAATCCCCATGATCGTCCGAGATCGTCCCTCCGGTCTTCGCCTGTTTTTCGTACTCAAGGGGTCGATCCTGTCGCGCATATGGATCGTTCTGTTGGTCAATATTGTGCTTGCTGTCGTAGTGACTGCCGCACAGGGTGACTTCTTCACATTCAAGATGACGTTGACGGCCATTCCCTTCACGCTGCTCGGTCTTCCGTTAGCCATTTTTTTTGGATTTCGCAATAACGCAGCTTACGACCGGTATTGGGAAGGCCGCAAACTGTGGGGCCAATTGATCGCCGACTCCCGCAATCTGGCCCGGCAATGCCAGAGTCTGATTCAGATCCCCCCATCTGATCACACGCCTGTTGGCCTGACCAACATCCAAACTCGGATGATCTATCGGGCGATTGCCTATGCACACACATTGCGCCACCAGCTGCGCGATACGCCGAGCACTGAGGGTTTAAGCGAAATGCTTCAGGAGGATGAGCGGCAGCAAATGCTCGCTGAAAGAAGCAAGACGAATTTTCTGATGAATCGGATGGGTGCGGATCTTGGCCTGTGCATCAAGGCTGGCCATATCGACGCCTGTCTTGCGGCCAACATCGATAAAACCCTGTCCGGCATGGCGACCGTAGGGGCGGGATGTGAGCGGATCAAGAACACCCCTATTCCCTTTTCCTACACCCTGCTCCTGCATCGCACTGCTTATCTGTACTGCTTTCTACTGCCGTTCGGTTTGGTTGATTCGATTGGGCTCATGACCCCGTTTGTCGTCGCACTGGTCGCCTATACCTTCTTTGGGCTGGATGCGCTGGGCGACGAGATTGAAGAGCCCTTCGGCAAGGATGAAAACGACCTGCCGCTTGAGACGTTATGTCACACCATTGAACGCAACCTGCGTGCGTCCCTGGGCGAATCCCTGAATACGCCTGAACCGATGCCGGTCAATTATTGCTTAAAGTAAGGGGGCAACATCCGTGGGGATGAAAGAAAAAATATGATGCCCTAGCTTTCACTTCATGGTTTTTTCCGTGGGCGATCGAACAAAAGGCGCAATTCATCCTTGGCCTGTTCAAGCCGAGAGTGTTGATCGGCAGGCAGATTCTTCCCGGCCCGGTTCATATAGAATGTCAGCATGGACATCGCAGAACGATAGGGATCGGTTTTCCGCCGCGTACTAATTTCTGCGGAACATTTGAGAGATGCCGCGATTTTCTTCGGATCATCCCACGTGAACACGCCCGGTTCGAGATCGAGTGCGTTACTGTACTCGGTGACTTTTTGTGACCATTTTTCGGGGGTGGTTGCCATCATTATTTCCAGCGGACTCGGCGAATCGAGTCCGGGAGTGCCCAGAAAATAATAGGGCTAGCGAAGCTTGCTCGCGTAGCGCTTGCGCACATGATCATTGATGAACGTGTTCAAACCACGTCCTGCGATTGCCAACGACTTCATCTGCTCGATGTTTCTCAGGTCTGCACTGTCATTGGTATACAGGTAGGCATGACCGTCGTTGAACTGCACCGTGATCCGGTCACTACCAAGTTCAAAGTAGTCGACATGGGATTCGCCGGAAAGATTCGCATATTTTTCCATGGTTGCATTCCTCTCGAGTGATGACTGCGTGGTTGGCGCCACAGAAGGCTGACTTCGATGAAGCGCCAGATAAACTGCGTTAACATTTCTTTTATGGGGCTTTTATTCTTTTACCCATGACCAGGCGTCAGCCAGCTGGGATAACTCGAAATACTTTTCGCCGATACCCACCAATTTCGCAAACTGACTGTCAACCGCAATCAGCCATTTCAAGATCGGCCGCTCGGAGACAATCGCAATTTTATTGATCTTCTTCATGTGCGTCATGATCCACCGGAGGTCTTCGATTCCGGCATCGATCCCCCAACCCGCCTTTTCATCCAGGATGACCAGAACGCTGATTTTTTCATGTTCGGACAGGGCTTTTTCGATTCGTGTGATCCAGGCTTTTTCTTCGGCGAGTGAAACCTTGCTGGTGATTTCAAATCCCAAAACGGATCCTTCGCTGCTCGGTAATTCATTAATCATGACTAACTCCTGGGCGATGTACGGTGGGATTGATCAACGCGATGCGAATCGCGGTTTTTGTTCGAAACGATCGACCATGTGACGGCCTGAATACTGGCCAGCTTGAGACGCTAGGGTGACTGGGTTGAGGTTGTAACAGCTGTTGGCGCGGTTGAGGGTGCAGTTTGCACAGGACTGCTGGTGATCGAGGCGGATGTCTCGCTAGAAATTTCTGGGACTGCCAAGACGGGGACCGCGATCGTCGAGGTTGATAGGGATGATGAAGAAGTCGTTGAAGGAGATGTATTCCCGGATTTGGCATCAGGCAGGGTTGTAACAGCTGCGGTAGATGAAAGAGTTTGTACAGGATTGCTGATGGTCGAGGTGGATGCTGCGCCAGCGACTTCTGGGGCTGCCGGGGCGGCTACAACGCTCGTTGGGGTTGATGAAGATGCTGCAGCACCAGAGGTCGTTTTGGCAGCCGGTAGTGCTGTAACGGGTGTGAGCGCAATAGAGGGCGCGGCAGTTAGCACCGGATTATTGGTGGTCGAGGTGGATGTTACGCCAGCGACTTCCGGGACTGCCGAGGAAGGAACCCCGATCGTCGAAGTTGATGAAGGGGATACTGCAGATGTCGTGGAAGTGAGCACACTCACCGATTTTTCGGGGGTCGGCGGACTCACGTTCGTATGGGCTGTCGTCATGGGCGCAGGTTCGATGCGTGCAGCGTCAGACACCTTAATTTTTTCTTTCGTTGAGGTGTGCTGATCTTTGGATGGCGTTTGTGTCGATGTGATCAATGACAAAGCTTCATCTTCTTTGGGTGCCTTTTCGCGGCTTTCCAGGCGCATTCTGTCGAGTCTGCCTTCAACAGAGGCGAAAAATCGCTGATAGAACGCCCGATCGGTAATCGTTTCATCGGAGACCTTGACCATGGAGTCAACACTCTGCCCAATCGGCAAAGATACCGATCCGATCACGGAAAGACCGATGCTCGCGGACGTGGGGGCTTTTTTGAGGTCATAGGTTGAAATCAAACCATTGGTAAACACGGTGCTGCCTTCGGCATCGGGTAGACAGACAACGCTCATTTCAAGAAATGTACTGCGGTCGCCATTGATACGATAAGCCTTGCGCCCCTTGAAAGCACCCTTGGCGCTGCTCCCTTCGATGGTGTAACCGTCACCCAGCAGGGTTCGCTGAGCCGCTTCACAGGCCAAAGCGGTATCGTCTGGCACATGTTTCTGGAACGGGCTGTTCCCGCCAAAACTATCCTGTGCGTAAAACGGGCGTGGCGGTGTTGAGCATGCCGAAACCAGCGTCAACACGGACGCCAGCAGGGCTGCAATAACGATCTGTGTGGCGGTCGGAAATTTCATGAAGAGGGATCACAATAAATAGTGCGATTGAACAAACCACTGGCCCGCATGATATCACTTCATCCTGAAGGTGTATCCAGCCCTACCCGCGAAGGAGCCGGCGGATTAACGACAACCAATCCCATATGATTTATCTTTTCCGTCAAATACTTGAAAGCAAACTCCGTCCGTTGTTTATGCGTTGCACATGTCCTGGCAGGAATAAATTGTGAACCCGACGTGCTTCATCATTCAAGCGCCGTCGGGGACGCGTTCAAGTCTGGACAGAGATCACGTTCAATTTTGCATTCCCCCCCGCCCATCGCAAAATCCCGACATACGAGCGGACGCTTTTCGTAGATGGTGCAGCGCAGGGTGTTTCGATCGAGTGCCGCACACCAACCATCATCCAGACGGGCCATAACCTGACCACCCCATGCATCGATATCTGTCAAATATTCGGGGACACCGGTATCGGTGATCAGCAAAACCTCAAGACGGCAACAACAGGCAAGACAATTGCCGCAGGTTATTTTCGGATCAATGAGGTGAAAGGGATCGATGGTCATGACGGGGTTGCTATCGGTGAGGGTTTTGCAGCGTAGCGCACTATCAACCCGTTGATTCAGATTTGTGACACGGATGGTCGCTTGTCATCCCGGATCAATCATGCTAATTCTGATCAGCGACAATAACGGCAACTTCAGGGGCCATCCGATCGGAACCCAGTCACAGCGCGTTCGCGGTATCAAGGGAGGAGGATCATCCCGATGTGTTTGGCAATCCCCATGCAAATCACCCACATTGATGGCGGCACCGCACGTGCCTCGGCACGGGGCATCGAACGCGACATCGATCTGATGCTGGTTCGGGATCAGGGTATTGCCATAGGCGACTTCGTCATCGTTCATGTCGGGTATGCCCTGCACCGACTTGAACCCGACGACGCCCTCGCCACCTGGCAATTGCTGGATAGCGTTTCCAACCTCGGAGAGGAAGACCATGCATGAGTTGAGTTTATGCCAGTCTCTGGTCCGCCAGGCGAGTCGCGTGGCCTCCGAGCACGGGGCTCGGCATATTCGCCGGATCAGCGTGCGCATCGGTTTTCTCTCCGGCGTCGAGGCCGATCTGATGCAACATGCCTTTCCCTTTGCCAGTCGGGGGACTCCGGCCGAAGGCGCGCAACTGGAAATGGAACTCTGTCCGGTGCGTGTCTATTGCCCGCAATGCAATCGCGACTCGGAAGTACCGGCCAACAATCTCAACTGCCCGCATTGCGGTCAGTGGCAAACACTGCTCAGCGGGGGTGAAGAACTGCTACTGACCAGCATCGACCTTGAACCCCGTTCCCGTACTCAATCATCACCCCGTACCTAGGAGGCTTTTCATGTGCGATACCTGCGGCTGCGCCATTCCCGATCATCTGCACCATGCCACGAATGAACAGGACGTCCGGACGGTTGAAGTGCTTGAGGGCCTCAAGGCCCACAACGACCATACCGCCCGGCATAATCGGCAGCATTTCAGTGCGGCCGGGGTTTTGGTCGTCAATCTAATGTCGTCCCCCGGTGCGGGCAAGACCAGTTTGCTGGAAGCCACCATCGATGCCCTGAAATCACGCTACCGTATCGCGGTGATCGAGGGCGATCTGGAAACCGAGAACGATGCGGTGCGCATTCGTGCCAAGGGCGTACCCGCCGTACAGATCACCACAGGCAATGCCTGCCATCTGGATGCGGACATGGTGCATCAGGCCGTTCATGCCCTGCCGATCAAGGATCTGGACATATTGTTCATTGAAAACGTCGGCAATCTCGTTTGCCCGGCGAGTTTCGATCTGGGGCAGCATGCCAATGTCACCCTGCTTTCCACACCGGAAGGCGACGACAAGCCCCTGAAATACCCCGTGATGTTCCGGGCAAGCGACCTCGTGCTGATCACCAAGACCGATCTGCTGGCTGTGCTGGATGATTTCAGCTGCGCAGCCGTTGCAGCCCATATCCAGCAACTGGCCAATCCCGCCCCCGTGATGACCTTGAGCAGCCGTCGCGGCGACATCGCACCCTGGCTGGACTGGCTGGAAGAACAATTGATTAAACGCCGTACGCCGAGCTTTACGCCATTGGCCACCGATGCCCGCCCCGTCAGTGTGCTGCGTGCGCATTCATCCATCCACGCCTGATTATCATGTCTGAATCCGGCAAACGCCGCGATCCCCGATACTGGCTGGATCGCATCCATGCCCTGCCCCGGCCGGCATCCGACGCGTTGCGCATCATGAATGTTTGCGGGGGGCATGAGCGCACCATCACCCATGCCGGTTTGCGCCAGGTACTGCCGGATTATCTTCAGTTGATTCCGGGGCCGGGCTGTCCGGTATGCGTCTGTCCCGAAGAAGACATTCACGCCGCCGTGGCGCTCAGCCTCAGGCCGGAGGTGATCCTTGCAACCTTCGGGGACATGGTGCGTGTTCCCTGCAATGCGCCCAAACGCGAACCCCGATCGTTACGTGATGCGCAGGCCATCGGCGGTCACGTCGCGCCCATTGCATCCCCGGCCGAAGTCGTGACGCTGGCCAGACAGAATCCGGATAAAAACGTCGTGTTTTTCGCAGCCGGTTTTGAAACCACGACCGCACCGCTGGCTGCTTTGCTTGCGAGAACCGACCTGCCGGACAATCTGTCGATCCTGCTGAGTGCGCGGCAAACCTGGCCAGCCATCGCCCATCTGCTCAATAGCGACGAGGCGGGCTTCGACGCCCTGATCGCGCCCGGTCACGTCGCCACGATCATGGGTGCCGATCAATGGCGGTTTGTGGCCGAAGATCATGCGCTGCCGACCGCCGTGGCCGGATTCACGCCCGAGTTGCTGCTGCAAGCCATCCATGCCGTCCTGGTACAAATCACCCGACAAAATCCCCAGACGGAAAACTGCTACCCGCAATGCGTCACGGCGGGTGGCAATGCCCGTGCGCAGTTCCTGATGGATCAGGTGTTCGATATTGAAGATGCGCCCTGGCGCGGCATCGGGACCTTCCCCGAATCAGGGTATGTCTGTCGCCCGCATCTGGCACAACACGATGCGCGTGTGCTGTTTCCCCAGATATTTGAGGACGCCTATGCACGGCGTGGGGAAATGCCGGCTGGCTGCGATTGTGCCCAGGTCGTGCTCGGTCGTATCACACCACCACAATGTCGGCTCTACGGCACCGGATGTCACCCGAAAAATCCCGTCGGTCCCTGCATGGTTTCCGACGAAGGCGCCTGCCGGATCTGGTGGCAGAGCGGGCTCCATGCGCCGGCACCGCAAGTCGTGGAGGCCTGAGCATGATCCGCTGTACGGAAGCCCTGGACACCGTACAGCCCGAACAGGACCTCGTCGAGGCCATGCGCTGGGAAATCGAAGGTCGGGTTCAGGGTGTCGGCTTCCGCCCGTTCGTGCATCGGCTGGCAACGCGACTTCACCTCACCGGCCAGGTCTGGAATAGCGGCGGTCGGGTCATCGTCGAAGCGCAAGGGAATCCATCTCAACTTGCCCGATTCGCGCATGATCTCATCCAAAATGCACCGGCAAATTCTGATCCACACATTGCCCGATCCAATGCCATTGCGGCCCGCGCCGCCACGAGCTTTGAGATCAGATCGAGCCAGATTGCAACACAAGCCACGGGTATTCCCGCACCCCATATTCCGTCAGATATGCCGATCTGCGCTCTCTGTCTGGTCGAAATGAACGATTCAGCCGATCGCCGTTACCGCTATCCCTTCACGCACTGCGATCAATGCGGCCCGCGCTACAGCATCATGACGGGGCTCCCCTACGATCGCGTACGAACCAGTCTGAATGATTTCCCCCTGTGCCCGGATTGCTCCCGGGAATATCACGATCCAATTAATCGCCGCTTTCACGCCCAATCCATCAGTTGTCCGCAGTGTGGGCCGCAGTTGCGCTACCGCGGTGGGCCCGCCAGGGAAATCAAAGACACGGCCCAAGCCCTTGAGGCAGCGATCGCGGTTCTCGCAAAGGGCGGGATCGTGGCGGTACGCGGCGTCGGTGGATATCACCTGATGGTCGATGCGACAAACGATGCAGCGGTGGCCTTGCTGCGGTTGCGCAAGCATCGACCGGAAAAGCCACTGGCCGTGATGTTTCCCTGGCAGGGCGAAGATGGTCTTGATGCACTGCGAAAGGCGGCCCTGGTAACGGACATCGACGCGCAGGCCTTGTGCAGCCCAGAGCACCCGATCGTCCTCCTCCCCCTTCAGACCGGGCATGAGCTCGGCTCGGCCGTGGCGCCAGGTTTGAATGAGATCGGCGCCCTGTTGCCCTACGCTCCGCTGCATCATCTGATCTTGTCGGCGCTGAATCGCCCCCTGATCGCCACCTCGGCAAATATCAGCGGCGATCCGATCATCACGGATCCGAAAGATGCCGAACAGCGACTCGCCGCCGTCGCTGATGGCTTTCTGCACCATGATCGCCAAATTCTGCACCGGATCGACGACGGGATTTACCGCCAAATCGCTAATCGGGTGCGTCCCATCCGCCTCGGGCGTGGCGCCACGCCATGGGAAAT
>DATKTJ010000099.1:0-5661 GCA_035531235.1 Halothiobacillus sp.
GTATCTTCAAGACTGTCAGCAGAGTCCGGGGGCCCACGGCGAATGGCTTTCACAGACCGATACCCTGATCGTGTCCGACGCCCCTCAGGCGATGGATTGTGTGGCCGCAGCCCTGCAGGGCGCGTTGAAACCCTTTCTCAAGCCGAACCTCAGCGCAGTTGCCGCAGTCAATAGCCCCATGCAGTGCATGATGAAGGAGGTTTGCGCCCAGTGTCTTTGCCGCCATCATGATCCGGACACCAAGGCGCCTGCGGGCGCGGTCTTTTCCTGCTTTAACCATCACCAACCCTTGTTTCGGGTGGATTTCGGCAATTTGCAGGCACGACAGGGGCAAAACAGCGTCCAGGAAAAAGTCGGCAATCAGTGGCTGTCGTTCTTGATGGATCGGCCACACGTGCCCAATGGCCTAGAGGAGGGTCTGGAGAACGAATCGGCATTGCCTGCCGGTTCGGGGGATCTGTCTCTTGAGTCTGATCAGGTATTAACCCCATGAACGCCCGATCGAACATTGCCGGGCCGCGAGAAATCCGCGTTCACACCGCCGCCAACGCGTTGACCTGCGTATGGCCCGATGGTCGCGAAAGCCGCTATACCGGTAAAGATTTGCGCGATGCGTGTCGCTGCGCCGGTTGTGTATCCATCGCCTCGATCGGTCGACTCATCGATCAGGACGCCCGTGCCTTTGTGATTGCCTCTGTGGAAGGCGTTGGCGGTTATGGCGTGCAGATCATCTTTCAGGATGGGCATGATCGGGGGATTTACCCCTGGGCCTATCTGCGCGAATTGGCGGCCCTCGATCCGGACCCTGAGGGATAGTGATCATGATCTGATGCATCAGGGGCATTGAATCACTGCAAAAACAGCAATGAGCAGTCAGGCTAGTTGATGCCCATGGTCCGCTTCTCGGCCTAAGCGGACGATTGTCGTCATACCCGCTGATGTCCGCTTCCAATTCTTTTAACAACCGTCCGTGAAAACGAGGTAGAACCCAACGCCCAACGTCGTCCATCTGTGGACTGTTCACAGCGCCGCTGTTGAACGGTTCCAGTATGAGCCTGTTGGGCACCCTGCTCATTCAATCTTCCATACCGTTCTCGTCGCCCATAAGGTCAAAGTCGGGTCCTAGAGACAACTGTCTCACTGGCAGGCGAAGAAGGCGCTGATCTATAACGGTATACTCGTTTGCAGGCTTTCCTGCCTGCCCCCCCTCCGCCGGTCTCGTTCCAGTTCGTGCCACCATTCCAGCATCCTCCCAATTGCGGATGCGATTCCTAGCGGACTGATCATTGATTCGGAACAGGCTTTGGACTTCACGGTTGGTGAACGCACCCAACGGCATACGCACGATTTGCTGCAGTGATTGCTTAGGGAATATCCGCGGAAGGGTCTCAATCGTGTACTTGTCAAGAGCGCGATCGATTGATTCTTTGGTTAGTAGGTGTTGCTGAAGTTCGGAGCTGAACATCTCATCATGCTCTCGAATGACGGTGTCCAGCACACGAATCAGTTCCCGAGGAGAGCGCATACACAGGGTTATGATCGTGCTGAGTGCAGAGTCGGCTATAGTTTCATCATGACAAAGCTGACTGAACGACTGGACTCGTCCGTTTGAAAAATGGTTAAGACGGCGGTCGACAAGATTTCGCAGAAATTCTTCAGGCCATTGGATGGTAGCGTGGGCAATCTTATCCAATCGTACTGATTGGTCGGTGCTGGTATAGCTTTCTTTGACTTTGTCCCACAAGAAAATAAGCCAAGCGAAGTCCTCTACCTCGAGTAGCTGGGTAGTTGAGAGAAGAGGAAACAGAAGCGCGGCAGTGGATTTCGCCGAATTGCTGGTAAGTGGCGTTTCGTCGAGCTTGTCGACGAGAACGACGATGCCCTGAAAGCCAAATACCTTTGAAAATTCCGTAAATCTCGTGAGTAGTATTCTTGCATACTGCCCATCATTCCACTGGGCCTGATTGGCCTGAAGTAACTCTTGTAGCCCTGCATCAATGTTCATTTCTGAATCGGTCGCCTTCCGCGCTATGGCTGAAGCAATGGTGGAAATAAGACCGGCTACAGCGTCCCAACTTTTTTCCAGCCACAGCTTTGTCCTCTTGTGCCAAGCCTGATTAAGCAGCTTCAGTGGTTCTCGAATTGTCGCGCTACGGACGAGCGCGGGGCGGGATAGGTAGAAGCGCTGAACGATGGCGATGACAAGCGACTCCTGCTCTGGAGTCATCGTCTCGACGTACAGTTCCCTGTCCGTTTCCTCCAGACCGGAAAGCCATGCGAGTACGGCCTCAACAGTCAGGTAACCAACCTCAGCAACGAACTTGCCTAGGTCTGCGTCGGGCAATCCATTAGCAGTGATGCGGGTGTAGTCGTCAAGTGTTACGACAAGGGGCGCATCTTCGTCGCGGTTACGCTTAGACCAGCAGTCTTTGTAGAAAGTGAGCCTTGTCGCGCTCTTACCAGCGCCACGGGCGCCAAAGACCACGAGTGACCGGCGTGAGTTTCCCCTCGTGGCCACCTCGTCAAAGTAGGGTGGCCGCACGAAGTATCGCTCGATGTCCGGCTCATTCTCCGCCACATATGAGGCAAATGGGTTATCTAGAAATCCGAGCGAATCAAGCAGCCTTGGCATTTTTGCTCCGTTGAAGAATTGTTATTACAGTTGCGCCGGAACTCAGAGCCCAGCGCTGGCTATACAGGATTAAAGCGAGAGTCTGCTGATGGTCGCTCATATCGGTTACCTGTTTCGTCATAAATAACATTAGGAAAGTTGGGGGGGTAGTAGCTTGGGTCAACGTCCATTCGCTGGATGACCGAGCGGTGAATGATGGATTCATTCTCGATAAAGCGCGGCTCTTGTTTCGGGGAGAAGCGCCAATGTGCTGTAAAACGATTAGTCTCAGGATCTCTCAGCCAAACACGGCGCGGAATATACTGCGCAATTTTCCAACGCGGATGATCCAGCTCGTTGTGCATCTTAAAGAACTGCCTCACTGATGCTTTCGTTATTGTGGGGAGGCTCTCCGTTATGCATTTCTCTTGCAGGTTTACATCAACTTGCAAGCCGTAATTTTTTGCCTCATTCATCATCCAGGACAAAGATATCTTCGCAAGTCCGCTCTCTGCTTCGGGATAACCACCACCAACATCTGCATGGACGCCCGCAAACCATACTTGCTTGACGTCAGTGTCTTGCGGCGAGGATGACCACAAATTCGTTCTGAAGAATTTGCGGTGCTCATCTATGGATATCGCATGCCGTACGGTGCGCACACTTGGATTCCAACGCGTAAAAGGTAGTTTGAAGGGGTTGTAAATTGAGCCCACGCTGGAAACGGTATCCCAAAGACCTAGAAAGTGAATCGGAGGCGTGATCGAGAATACCTCTTTGAACTTGTCGCACACCGGGAGCTGTATGGGTTTACGCTGATTATTTTGGGCCTCCACACGATCATTACGCTTTTTGGCGCTGACCGCTTCGGCACGAAATGTGTCTAGGGCATGGGTGGCAAGGTTGGGATTGTTCGTACGTAGCAAACCGCATGTATGAATCAATGCCGCTAATACACGAGCGGTATATGCTCCACGGCTGAACCCGAATATATAGATACGGTCGCCCGATTTGTAATTCTGCATCAGGAAGTCATAGCAGACACCAACGTTATAGGGGAGGCCGTAACCCACCATCGCCCCTAGAAGCTTCGTCACCCATTTGGCTATTGGCGTAAGTGCACCAGGTGCAGGAAAGGTACCTACCCCTGGGTCATAGAAGATAACCTGTTGATCCGATTCTCGAGTGGCGCTCGACAGTAGCTGGATCACATTGGTATTGTTCTTGCCGAACTCATTGTTTGTGCCATCGCAGAACACTACAAGGTTCTTTGGCGTGAGTGTTGGTGGAGCTTTTGTCTCTGTCATGGAATGTCTCTTGCGGGATGAAGCTGGCACATTTGCTTGATAGTCCCAAACACAATTAATTAGATTCATCGTTACATAGTTTGCGCTTGCATGTAAGTGGTTCCACCCCGATATCCAATGACGGATTCATAGCGAACGTTCGTTCATCTAATAGCCATCGGCAGCTTAGGCCGAGATGCAGTCGCTGTGCCTCTTTTAAATATCTGTGATATCTGGGTAGGTCCCGTGTCCTTGAAATTGTGAAAAGTCCACAACAGGCAAGCTTGGCCTTAAGATGCTTGGGTCCCATCTACGTTTGCAGGTTGTAATCAAAGTGTCTTTCCATTTGCTCCCTTTCGCCAAGCGTGTTTTTGACGGTCAGTTTGTGTCAGCGGCCGAAGTGTCGAGAGGGGCTGCTTGCAATTGTGTTTGCCCAGATTGTGGGGTTGCTCTAATCGCTAAACAGGGTACAGAGCGCGAATGGCATTTTGCGCATACCAAGGGAAGCAATTGTGCAGAAGGATATGAAAAGTCAGTGCATGAATTTGCCAAGCAGCTTTTGCGGAAGCGTAGGCTACTTCTACTTCCTGAAGTAATAGCTGAAGTCTCTGCTACTGATGCCTTTGGTCAACGGCAGACCGAGAAAGAAGAACTTTCGGAAAGTATGAAGGTTTGTCTTGATGATTGCTGGTCAAGTCAAAGTTGGGGGGGCGTGACACCTGATCTTACTGGTGTGCGGAGAGATCGGCACATCTTAATTGAGGTAACAGTTTCCCATCGTTTGATGCCGGACAAACATGAACGACTCAGGGCTACCGCTCTGCCAGTGGTTCAGATTGACCTTGGGGTTTTCAAGGTGTTACGTGCATCGAAGGAGAGACTGGAACAGGAGCTATTTGAGAAGCCAAGCAACTGGCAATGGGTGTCGCATCCTAAATTAGAGGAGGCGAGGACCAAAGCGTCCAGAAGGTTGGATGAGCGCTTGGCCAAAATCAAGCTACAACATGATGAAGAACAGCAAAAACGACCTGTAGTTTCACCAAACCCTTCGCCAAAAGTGGGAGCGGGAGTCCTTCAGAAAAATTTCGCGCCTGATCCCATTTGGCGATCTACATTACCCAGTCGCGACAAGATCGAACAAGCTGGTAATTCGTTGGTGTCTCGTCTCGGCTACGATGTAAAGTCACTCTTGGAACGGTTGTATGCCATCAAAACTCGTAAGGATCTTGAAGAGATAAAACCGCCTGAGTTTGCTTCAATTCTGGGAACGGAATTTGGTATTTCTGAGCGAGAAATCATGTCATTCCTTGCCGAAGCCGACTTTGTTTTGGTCTTTTGATTTAAAAGGTTGTTATTTTTGTTAAAAGGGAGGGCGAACGGACGTCAAAAGACTGAAAGAAAATCGTCTGCTTTGGCCGATAAGCGGACCGCGCACAAGCATTCAGCGAAGTGTGCATGAGGGGGCCGCAGAGGGCGCATTTCAAACAGCATCTGCAGCAATGGGAGACCAACCCGCTATATGGGCGCGTTACGTGCCTGTCCGGCTTGCCAACAACGGGGTGACTACTTGGGCTAACCGCGCCTGTGTCCATGCCCGTTGTTCATCGTTCCAGCCGTTATCGACCAGAAGACCCGCCCGGTCGATGACAAAGCTCACGGGAATGCGCCAGATCCGACCATAATCCCCGGCCCAGGCGCTGCCGAGTAGTCCGACCGGAAAGCTGAGTGTGGCCGCTACTTTGCGGACTTGGGCTACATCATCGG
>DATKTJ010000100.1:0-4102 GCA_035531235.1 Halothiobacillus sp.
GCAAAACCCTTTTGCCACGGTATCCGGCAACATGGTGGAGGTGATTCACCACAGCACCCAGCACTTTACGGATGCCGATTTGACGGCCATCGCCACTTATCTCAAATCGCTGCCGCCGGGCGAACACGATTTGCCCATGCCCGCGGCGCGCGCCACGGCGGCACCGGTCCCCACCAATCTGTTCACGACGCGCGGCGGACTGGGTTACGTGCAATTTTGCGTAGATTGCCATCGCCAGGATGGCACCGGGGTAAATGGGGTATTTCCGCCGCTGCAACAGAATCCGTCTGTCGTGGCCGGCGACCCATCCACGCTGCTGCACGTCACGCTGACCGGTTGGAAAACGGCTGAAACTGCCGCGCATCCGCGCATCTACACCATGCCGGCTTTTACCCGACTGTCCGATCGCGAGCTCGCTGAAATTCTGAGTTTTGTTCGCGCCAGTTGGGGTAATAACGCCGAACCGGTTGCCGCGTCCCAGGTGCACAAGATGCGTGCGCAACTCGATCCCAAGAACACCGATTCCTCCAAATTTGAAACGCCACGTCTGGCGGACATGCTCGCTCGCCCCAACGCCGAACAACTTGTCCGCGGCATGCGCTTGAATCTCGAGACCAGGGCGTTGTTGCCGCAGAACGTCGGCAATTCCTTGAACTGCACGAGTTGTCATCTCAACGCCGGCACGGTGGCCGATGGTTCGCCATACGTGGGCGTGTCCGCCTTCTTTCCCAGTTATGCGCCACGCGCTGGCCGGGTCATTACGCTCGCGGACCGCATCAACGGCTGCTTCCTGCGTTCCATGAACGGCAAGCCGCTGCCGGCGGATTCGGCCGACATGAAAGCCATGGTGGCCTATTTCGACTGGATGAAAAGAGAAACCAAGCCGCAGGACAAGATCGCCGGACGCGGCGTCGGTAAAATGGATATGGCGATCAAAGCCAACGCGGATAACGGCAAGCAGGTGTATTCGACCCAGTGCGCGGTGTGCCACGGCAAGGACGGCGAAGGTCTGAAGCAGGCCGATGGCCGCGTGATATACCCGCCGCTCTGGGGCGATGAGTCATTCAACATCGGTGCCGGCATGGCGCGTACCTACGTGGCGGCGGCCTTCGTCAAGCGCAATATGCCGATCGGGTTTCATCAGAAATTCCCGTTGGGACAAGGCGGGCTATCGGATCAGGACACCGTTGATGTCGCGGAGTATTTTACGCATCAGCCACGCCCGGATTTCCCCGGCAAGGTAAAGGATTGGGCCAAGGATAAAAAACCGGCGGATTCACGCTACTGACCCGGTACGGCGTGCACCTGACGGGGCCGCCTTTCCCGCTGCCGAATCCATCGTTCAGAGGGCGCGCCGCTTGCGGCGCGCCGCCGCCCACCCATCGACGAGTAGCCGCAACGAGCGCTCATCCGCTCGCTTCCGGCCGCGAGCGGCGCTTGGCGCATCCCTTCCGTGGCCGACGTTGTTCAGGCCTTCGGATGCCACCGATAGCGGCAGTGCCTCACCGTTGTTCGCCATATGATCAGGATCATACCGAAGCACCGGCTGCATCAGGCACGATGGCGCTCGATCCAACGTCAGGAGAACCTCCCATGAAATTCAGAGTGTTGACCGCAATTGCGATTTTGCTGGCCGCACCCGGCGCGCTGGCGCAAACCCACGAATCGATGATGCCGATGATGCATCACCACGACCAAGGTGTTGCCGCCGGGACGCCTGAAGCCCTTGCTCCCGACACCAGACGGGCGGTTCGCTTTCCGAGAGCCTTGCGCGAGCATACGCTCGCCAGCATGCGCGACCATCTCCTGACACTCCAGAAAATCCAGGCGGCGCTCGCCAAGCAGGACTACGATTTGGCCGGCAACGTCGCCGAGCAGCGCCTCGGCATGAGTTCGATGGCTCTACATGATGCCGACGAGGTGGCGAAATACATGCCCAAGGGCATGCAGCAAGCGGGCCTGGCCATGCATCGCAGTGCCAGCCGGTTCGCCCTGGCCGCGGGCAACGCCGGTGCCACGGGCGATGTGAAACCCGCGCTCGAAGCATTGTCGGAGGTCACGGCGAATTGCGTCGCCTGCCACGCCGCCTATCGCTTGAAATGAGCGCAGAGAGTGGATCCTGCCGAATGCAAGGATTTAATTTACCAATAACCAAGAACACACGACTGTGCTAAAAGATTCCCGCAGCAAATGGCCTTGAGTTTCACCGGGGTCAAAGCAATCAATTTGAACCCGACCGACTCTGACCATGAAACTCAAGAAGATCTTTGCACTGCTCGCCCTCGCCGGCATCTCGGCATCGTCGTTCGCCACAAATGGCATGGACCTGGAAGGCTACGGCCCGGTTGCCGCCGCGATGGGCGGGGCGTCCTTCGCTTATGACAACGGTGCCGGCGCCATGATGAACAACCCGGCCACCCTGGGTCTGATGGGGCAAGGTAGCGGCATCGGCGTGGCTTTGGGTTTTCTCGGCCCGAATGTCAATTCGTCTTCGGCGAAGTCGAGCGGTGATGCCTACTACATGCCGGCCATCGGCTATGTCACCCGGCACGGTGACCTGAGCTACGGTGTCGGGGTGTACTCCCAGGGCGGCATGGGCACCGAGTACGACGCCAGCTCGCCGATGGCCTACGGCACCGGCGACAATATCCGCTCCGAGGTCGGTGTCGGGCGAGTCATTCTGCCGCTGGCCTACAACGTCAATGACCAGCTGATCATCGGCGGCTCGTTGGATTTTGTCTGGGCGACCATGGACATGAAAATGGCGGCGTCTACGCCGCAATTCATGGCGATGGCAACCGGGAACATGTCCTCAGGCTTCGGCAATATGTTGATGAATCCCGGAACCGGCCTGATCAGCCATTTCGGAGCCGACGCGTTTCGAATCGATTTCTCGGACAACAACGCTTTCAGTGGCAAGGCGTCGGGTTCCGGATTTGCCGGCAAACTGGGCATCGTATACAAGCTTAGTCCGGCCTTGTCCGTCGGTGCGACCTATCACGCGAAGACCCATTTGGGCGACATGACGACCAATGCCAATGGCGCGTCCTTCTCGGCCTTCAAATCGGGAACCCCGTTAGGACCGGCAGTGACCGGCAAGGTCACCATCCATGATTTCCAGTGGCCCGAAACCTATGGTCTGGGCTTGGCCTACCAGGTCAATGAGCAGTGGCTGGTGGTGGCCGACTACAAGCGCATCGACTGGTCCGGTGTCATGCAGGATTTCAAGATGACCTTCAGCACAGGTTCGGACTACGCCGACTTCAGAATCAGCCAGAACTGGGAAAATCAGAACGTCCTCATGATCGGTGCCGCCTACCGGATGAGCGATGCGCTGACGCTACGCTTCGGCGGCAACTTCGCCAATAACCCGGTGCCGGACAACCGCGTCAATCCGCTGTTTCCCGCGATCATCAAGGATCAATACACACTTGGCTTGGGCTATCTGTTGAACCGTCAGAGCGGCATCGATGTCTCGATGGTCTATGCACCGAAGGTGACCGTCACCGGAACTCAAACGGTCAATGTGCCCTACAGCGGCGCTCCCGACAACGCGACAACAATCACCCATTCGCAACTGAACTGGCAGTTGCAGTACGGTTACCATTTCTGATTATTCACTGAGGCTCGCGCGTGCAGCCCGGCTGGCGCCGCTGCATCGATGTCGATGGAATTCCCCGGGTTTTCCAGGCACTCTGGAGGCGTCCCTCCCCGAGCACTGATTAGCTCCAGGGCTTCGCTCGCCCTCTCATGCCCCTGGCTGGCAGCGATGCTGAACAGCGCGCCGCTAGGCGGTGCGCACTTCGGCGTGTCTTGGGCAGGACACCAGGTGGTCATTCACCATGCCCGCCGCCTGCATGAAGGCGTAGCAAATCGTCGAACCGACGAACTTGAACCCCGCCTGCTTCAGGGCCTTGCTCAGCGCATCGGATTGCGCGGTGCGGGCGGGAACTTCGGCCAGGGACCGCCAGGTGTTCTGGATCGGCACGCCATCGACGAAGCGCCACAGGAAGTCGCCGAAGCTTTGGCCGCCGGCCTCGATGCTCAGGTAGGCCTGGGCATTTTGCACGGCGGCAGCCACCTTGGCGCGATTGCGGATGAT
>DATKTJ010000101.1:0-6039 GCA_035531235.1 Halothiobacillus sp.
GCATCTTTGCCCGTGATGTAGGTTTGTTCGGTCATGTCGGATTTTCCTGATCGGGCAAGATTTATTCAGCGGGGAAAAGAACCAGCAACGACACCCGCCGCAGCTCGCTGGCCAGAACCGTATACGTGCGACAGGCGGCACCCGTATCCATGAACTCCACACCGATACCGGCCCGGAGGATACGTGCCTGAAACTCTGCGCTCGCACGGAGGGTCTTTTTGCCGGTACCGACAATCAAGACCTCGGGATCGTCGATACACAGATCGCTCAAGCGATCTGGTGTCAAATCGGCCATGGTATGAAACGGCACATCGGTCTTGATCTGCTCCGGGGTCAGCAGAAAGCTTCGAGACCACTCGTCATGGTTGATCTTGACCATGGTGTCGGTGAAGCCACGAATCACAAAACGCTGGCCGGAATCGTCGAGAGAGAGTCGCATCAGGGCTCCTGCCTGTCTGGCTAAGTAGCGGGGAGCACAGCGACCTGGCCCCCGAGTTCTAAACGCGCAGTGTAACTTGGAATCGATGTTGTCTGCAGACCAGGGATCTGCATGAACTCATTGAACGATTCGACGATAGCAGCGGGATCAACGCTGCCCGCTGGCCACCTGACTGACCCGCTTTCTCAAAGGCGGAACCTGCGCCACGGCAGACAAACCCAGGTTGCGGAGCTGGATCAGGGCAGGGTTCTGTACGCGAAAACCGTAATGGAACACATCCATGCCGCTTTGCGTCATCAGATTGTCGGCGCGGCGCAGCCGCTCGTAGCGTTGAAGGGGTTTGCGGGCACCCAGATCATCACTATCGGCCAGACAATCCAGCAGCGCCATCGCATCGTAAAAGCCCAGATTCACACCTTGGCCCGCCAAAGGGTGAATGGTATGGGCCGCATCCCCAACCAGCACGACGCGATCGCTCTGGTAACGCTGGGCATGCATACGTCGAATCGGAAAAAACCCCCGTTGATCGATACGCACAATCCGGCCCAGCTCCGGGGGGAATTCCGCATGGAGGTGATCAAGCAATTCGGTGTCCGACCACGCATGGCGCATTTTCACGGTACCCAGGTCGTCGTACCAGACGAGCGAGGCATGGTGTCCGGTCAAGGGCAGAAAAGCCTGTGGGCCCTGCGCGGTAAAACGCTGCCAGGTGATGTCCTGTTGCGGATATTCGGTCGTGACCGAAAACACCTGTGCGCCGGTGTGATAATCCAAACTGGTTTCCTGGATGCCGACCGTCTGTCTTACCCAGGATTGACCGCCGTCCGCGCCGATCACGAGGGCACCCGACAAGGTTTCGCCGCTGTTGAGGGTCAACCGCGCGCTGGACGCATCGACCACCAGTTCGACCGGCCGGGTATCCCGCAGGCAGGTGATCGTGTCGACTTCGTCGATTTTCACCCACAAAGCCGCCTGAATCAGGTTGTTTTCGACGATGTGGCCCAGAGCCGGAAGGCCGATATCGGCACAATCGAAGGTCACATCACCTGAACCGGCTTCATCCCAGACGCGCATCCGTCGGTAGGGAGCGGTCCGCGTCCGGCGAATCCGCGACCAGACACCCAGTGATACCAGAAACTCCATACTCGTCGGGGATAACGCGGATACACGCAAATCGAAGGGGCTGTCTGCTGCCGGCAGGTTAGGCACCGGTTGATCTTCGATCAAGGCGACCTGCCAACCCGCCTGTCCCAGCGCCAGGGCCATGCTGGCACCGACCATACCGCCACCAACAACCAGGACATCAAAATTCGTCTGCTTCATTGCGTTCTCATCGGATAGTCGATCGACATAAGCACAGGGCACCGGCAAAGAATAGGTCGGAAATCATAATCCACGCGTCAGCCGGACCAGCCGATTCTTGGCGGGAATCAACCCGTCGAAGGCCGAGAGCACTGCGCCCCGAACGATACCCAGGCCCGGCAAATCGAGACTGAATCCCCGCACGAGCCGATCGGTGAGCCCGATGGTGCGCCGGTAATCGCCGCTGCGTTGTTCGGCATAGGCCGCCAGGCGGGCCGGATCGCCCGGATCCACGGCGGCACCAAGATCGGCCCGCAAATGGGCGGTAAGGTCGCGAACGTCCCGGAGGCACAAATTGAAGCCTTGTCCGGCCACCGGATGCAGGGCATGCGCCGCATTACCCAGAATCACCAGCCGATCATCGATCAGATCTTGAGCCGTCACCAGATTGAGCGGGTAGCCATGTCGGGGTGTCAGTTGGGAGAAACCGCCCAGCCGGTGGCGGAACAGGCGATCAAGTCGTTCGCCGAATGCCTCATCAGACAGGGTCATCAATTCGGTCACGTCTTCGTCCCGATTGACCCAAACCACGGATACCCGGCCATCGGGCGCGGGCAATACGGCAAGTGGTCCGCCGCGCGTGAAACATTCGAAGGCCACGCCATGATGGGGGCGAGCGGGCAGGGCCGTGCACACGATCGCCGTTTGCCCATAGGCCTGAGTCTCCACGGACACGGCACTGGCCGCGCGCACGGTCGATCCGGCGCCATCGGCGGCAATCAGCAGCCGGGCATTCAGTGTGTGAACCTGCCCATGGTAATCGACCTCGACATGGACGCATCCCGCCGTGCCGGATTCCAGAACGGTATGGGCCACATACTGGGCGGGTTGCATCAGATGGATTGCGCCGTTGCGCTCGGCCTGGGGTCGGCCACGCTCGATGGCATCGCCCAGTGCACGATTTCCCATGACACGACCCAATGGGATGCCCCCATTGTTGGCCATCGTGATCCGGGTCATGCCGAAATGGCCCAGATCGGTCACGCGGACTTCGCAAATCGCTTGCGCCCGATGCTCCGCCTGTTCGTCGATCAGGTCGAGGGCATCCAGATAGCGCCACGATGCGTCGGACAGGGCCGTCAATCGATGGTCGAAACTCGGTGAGTGGCCCTTCGGTGCGCGCTCAAGTACCGTCACGCGCCAACCATCGCGGCTGAGTGCGTGCGCCAGAACCCCGCCCACCATGCCGCCGCCGACAATAATGATGTCCTGTTCCAGCGTATCGATATTCACGTCCGTCATTTACAGATCCAGGCTCTTGCCGACCGGCGACCGGCACATCAATGCCTCGATAGCCGCAACGGTCTTGGGTACGCAATCGGTAAGCACTTCGGAACCTTGCGCCGTCACCAGCACATCGTCCTCGATCCGAATGCCGATCCCGCGATACGCAGCGGGGATATCCTCTTCCTGATCGATATAAATACCCGGTTCAACCGTCAGCACCATACCGGGCTCCAGCGGCCGCCATTCCCCATCCAGCTTGTAGCGGCCCACGTCATGCACATCCTGCCCGAGCCAATGCCCGGTGTTGTGCATGAAAAAGCGCTTGTAGGCGTTGCTCTCGATGATCTCGTCCACGGTGCCGGTCAGCAAGCCCAGATCGAGCAAGCCCTGAGCAATCACGCGAACAGCCGCGAGGTGGGGTTCGTTGTAGGCCACGCCGGGGTGAATCGTGGCGATCGCCGCCAACTGGGCATTCAGTACGATCTCGTACACCGCCCGCTGGGGAGGAGTGAACACCCCATCAACCGGCCATACGCGGGTGATGTCGCCCGCATAATGTTCGATTTCCGCCCCGGCATCGATCAGGACCAGCTGGCCCGCTTCGAGGCGTGCGGTATTCGCCCGGTAATGCAGGATGCAGGCATTCGGCCCGGACGCCACGATCGGCGCAAACGAGGGCTCGCCGTGATGCAGATAGAACACCCGTTGCAGATGGGCGGCCACTTCGAATTCGTACATATCTTCCGCGATGGCGCTGGCCGCGAATCGGTGGGCCTCGGCGGAGATTGCCGCCGCCCGGCGCATGCGGGTGATTTCCACGGACGATTTGATCAGCCGCAGCTCGTGCAGCGGTTCCGCCAGATCTTTCAGGGTCTGGGGCGGAACGATTCCTGCGCGGATGCGGTGACGCAGGGCATCAAGCCATCCGAGCGACCGCAGCATCCATTCGTGATCGGCAAAGGGCAGGGTGAGGCGCTCATAGCCTGCCAACAATTCCGGCAGGTGCTCGTCGATCTCGTCGATGGGAAACGCCTGATCGGCGCCGTAATACCGGCAAACACCTTCGAGACCGATTCTCGGGCCATCCCAACGCGCCTTCTCCGGCGTATTGGGGTGGACGAACAGGATGACTTCCCCCTCGGCCCGCTTGGGGCACAGCACCAGCAGCGCTTCGGGTTCGTTCAGTCCCGTGAGGTAATGAAAGTCGCTCGACTGCCGGAAGGGGTAGTGATTGTCGTTGTTGCGAATCAGTTCTTCTGCGGCCGGGACGATGATTGCAGAACGTCTGCCCACCGCCTTGAGCAGGCGCTTTCGACGGCGTGCATATTCGGCTTGATCCTGGTGTGTCAGTGGAGACTCAATCATAACTACCCTTAAAAATTCTGCGATCAGTGTTGACGTAGCGTAGACGAGTTGGTCGGCACCGGGGGATGCATGCCGATATACATCACGATCAGGGCCGCGCTGAGATAGTCATTGATTTCCTGCAAGTTGATTTCATCGTCCTCCGCATCCTGATTGGCCTCATCAACCTGATCATCGAGCGCGGAGATAGCCTGCAAATCGTTGAAAACCTCACGCACTTCCTCAGAAAGCTGTTGGGGGGCGGGGCCTTTTGCAATGGCATAGCCATACAAA
The DNA here is from genome assembly GCA_035531235.1 of Halothiobacillus sp. Taxonomy (GTDB): domain Bacteria; phylum Pseudomonadota; class Gammaproteobacteria; order Halothiobacillales; family Halothiobacillaceae; genus Halothiobacillus. The sequence continues at coordinate 4,667 of DATKTJ010000101.1, forward strand.
ACACTTTGCGCAAATTCGATCAACGCGGCCAATCGAACCTGGAACGGTTGGTCGTCGTCCGGCAGCAACAGATCGATCCCGAAACTGTCCGCCGTCGTAATTTGATCCACAAGTTGGGTATACACTGCACGCAAACTGGCAGGGATGGCCATCGACGTCGGTTCATCGACCAACTCGTGCAGCCACTCCGTTTCCGAGGCCCGACCGCCGCCCAGCCACAGGCCGATCAACACGCCCTGTGCCTCGCCGGGTGTCAGGGTGGAGTCAAGATCCTGCAGATCGGTCGCCGTATTTTGGTATCGGATATTCATGCATACTCGCTTTTTACAAGGCTGGGCAGGGTGGCTTACCGGGTACGACTCGGGCGCGCCATTTCAATCTAGAATGGAACCTTCATGTTCCTCGCGGGATATTGTCAATGCTACGATCACAAAATGATAGACTGCGCGAAGGTATTCGAGGTGCGGGGCCCCAGGGCACAAAGCACGCCATTACACTCTTCATCAGGTAACCGTTCATGTCTGCCGCGCCTGCCGATCCTTCTGCTCCTCCGGTATTTGATCCCGCGAACCCGCTGCGTGCTAACGCTCGGTCCGCCAGCGAACAGCCGCATTCGGACACTGCGCGCGATCTGCTCGAAGCCAAAATCGAAGAGCTGATTGAAGTTAGCCGGGTGTTGGATCGCAAGCGCCGCGAGCACAAGGCAACCGCCGAACATTTGGCGGAGGACAATGCAAAATTGCGACGAATCCTGCAGCACACCCATCAGCAGATTCAAGAACTCACCGAAAACATCCGGATGATGGAGCAATAATCGTATGAACACTGCCATGAAACCCATCACCGTGCGCATCCTTGAAAAGGATTACAAGATCGCCTGTCCGCCGGAAGAACAGGCCATCCTGTTCCGAACCGCCGACTATGTGAACCAGGCCATGCAGCAAGTCAAAAAAAGCGGTCAAATCCTGAGCACCGAACGGGTCGCCGTACTGGCCGCCCTGAACATTGCCCGCGAATTGATCGAAAATGGCAATGTTCCGAACTCGGATGTGGATCATACCCCCGCGCTCATCCAACGTATCGACAGCGCCCTGCGGGAAATCGAACGGCCCTGATCGGCGCACGATCAATCAATTATTCCGTTCATCAATACCTTACCGAAAGCCTGCCGGGGCCAGATGAAACCGGCGAAAACCCAACCACCCGGCACCACCTCCATTCAGTAAGCACAGAGCGCCCGCAGGCGCTTGACACGAATATATAACACGGTATGATGCGCCCCACCTGTGAACAACGGGGCTATAGCTCAGCTGGGAGAGCGCCTGCATGGCATGCAGGAGGTCTGCGGTTCGATCCCGCATAGCTCCACCAAT
>DATKTJ010000102.1:0-29281 GCA_035531235.1 Halothiobacillus sp.
GGTTTTGGTTGCCTGACCCAGATGCCACGATGGCCGGAGGCCGCCCGCGCCATTCCTGCCGATCTCGGTTCGGTGGATATCGGCCTGCACCTCAATCTCACTCAACCCTTCGGCAAGGCCTGGTTCCGGCCGCTGCCACAATTGATCGCGCGCGCTTATCTGGTCGGACTGTCGCCTGCCGTGGTGGCACACAGTTTCCGCGAACAACTGGATCGTTTCACGGATGCCTTGGGCCGCGCGCCGAATTACATCGACGGTCACCAACATGTGCATCAATTACCGTTGGTGCGGGACGTCATGTTGGATGTGCTCGCCGAACGCGGCCTTCGGCCCTGGCTTCGCGTGACCAACCCCCTGATCCGGCCCCCCTCGGACATCAAGGCCTGGATGATCGCCCATCTCGGGGCACCTGCTTTGCGCGTGGCCTGCCAAGGACTCGATCTGCCCGTGAATCCTGCCTTCGGCGGGGTATATGGGTTCGATCAGGATGAAGCGGGTTATCTGGCGCTGCTGGATGCCTGGTTTGAACGGGCTCCGGACGGTGCGCTGCTGATGTGTCATCCGGGCTTTGCCGCGCCGAAATCGGCACTGGATCCGATCGCCGTCGCCCGTGCGGTCGAACGGAGTGTATTGTCGAGTCCGGCGTTCACGGCACTGCTTTTGCGCGATCACTGCGTACTATCGAGCGGCAGGGCGATCTATGGGGTAGATGCCCCGACAGCCTAGTTTTCTCACCCTGAACTTTCCTTTTTAGGGGGGATTTCGGGGTTTTCGTCCATTGGGTAACCAAATGGTCATCTTCCAGCCAGCTTCCGGATGGCTTGCGTCCGCCATAATGGCCGACAGGTTTTCAGGAAAAGAGGCGCCATGCCGTATCGTCGTACATCGTCAGATCGATTCGGGACATTCTCCCCCCGGATTGTTCCTCTCGTTTTTATCGTTTTGTCTATCGGCGTTTTTTCGGGCTGTGCACAGTACCAACCGCTCACATTGCCAACACAGCCGGATTACAATCACAACAGCGCCGATCGTCAATTAGCGGGGCAGACACTCACTTTGGCTGAAATTCAGCATCGGGTGGTACAGGACAATCCCGATCTCAAAGCGGCCCGTATGGCTTTGGCGGTCAGCGAAGCCGGTGTCCGCCAAGCGGGCGCCTTGCCTGATCCCAGCTTGAGCTTTGCTCTTGATCACCCGGTAAACGGGGTCGGACTCATCAATGCGCTCAACCAGTCGATCAGCATGGATATCTCGTCGATTATTACGCGGGGTGCTCGTCTGGATGCCGCACGGGCTGAGAAACTCCGAATTCGTCTGGGTCTGGTTTGGCAGGTACTGACGACTGAAGCCGTGGCGGCAAATATTGATATCGCTCTGATCGGCATCAGCCAGCAACGCGCGATACTTGATACGGATGCCGCTGCCGTGAACAAACGACTTGGGCGTAGCAAGCAAGCCTTGAAACGGGGGTACATCACGCAGGATATGGTTGCAGCTGACATCGTGCGTGCGGCTGATTTGGCACGCCAGCAAGATGATCTACAGATGCAGATGACTACCCTTCGGCAGCAGCTCAATGGCCTGATGGGGGTGGCGCCAAACGCGTCTTGGCAGCTCCCGGCCCAATTACCATCGTTTGCGTCGACTGCCACGCCTGCAGACCGAGATAACGAACAACACCTGGCAGAACGCCGTCCTGACTTGCTGGCTTTGCGCGCGGGCATTATCCGGGCAGATGCCGATTATCGGGCTGCCATTCTGCAACAATTCCCTGGCCTGACCGTGGGTCTGAGCCGTGCCAATGACACCAGTAACGTGCAAACGGCCGGCTTCAGTATTGGCCTGACCCTGCCGATCTTTGGGGGGAGTCAGGCACAGGTCGCCCGGACGAAGGCAACACGGGCGCAGTTGGTCGCCGAGTTTCAGGCACGCATTGATCAGGCACGTGCCGATGTGGTTCAGATGCGTAGCAAGTTGGCGGGCCTTCGTACGCGTCTTGTACAGATCGACGCGCGACTACCCACCCTGATTCAGACGGCCGCCCATGCCCAGATGGCGTTAGATTCGGGGTACTTTTCTGCGGGTTCCTATTTGGCCGTGCGGAAAAGTTTGACCACCGAACGCCTGAATCAGATCCAGACCCGTCAGGCCATCGCACAGACCAATATTGCACTGACCACGTTGCTGGGGCAGCCCCTGGTCACTTCCTTATCTACCTCCCAAACGATCGATTCCCCGGCTGCCCCATCGACGACGCCTGAACTGAGTAGCCGCCCATGAATCGTCTTCGTATGTCCGGCCAGCTTCGGCTGGCGCTGTTGCCTGCCGCCTGCCTGTGTGTCGTGGTATCCCTGTTGAGTGCGATTGCGCCGTCGCGGGCTGCGGAACCGACGGTGTCTGCCCTGGTTCAAGTGCAACCCCTGGTCAGAAAAACCCTGACGCCAACGATTCAAACCTACGGTCAGGTGATCGCTGACCCCACCAAGACCTTGAGTGTGACGACCCAGGCGGGCGGGCAGGTGACGCAATTGATGGTCGAGGCTGGGCAATGGGTGCACAAGGGCCAAAAACTGCTCGTGTTGACGCTCGATCCGAAGGCCCGGCTCAACTATCAGAAGGCACAGACGCAACTGACCGTGGCTGAGCAGGATCTGCGTCAGAAACAGTATCTGTTCGCACGTCAGATGGCGACGAAACAGGACGTCGTGCTGGCTCGGCAGGCCGTGTCCGACGCGCGCAAGACTATGCTGGCACAGAAGAAAATCGGCAGTAACGAACCCGTTCATGTCATTAAGGCGAATGAGGATGCCCTCGTTCTTAATATTCCTGTGTCAGTGGGCTCGCTGGTTCCGCCGGGGGGCGCCCTGGTGTCGATGTCCTCCCGACATGCATTGTTGTTGCGGCTGGGGATCGAACCCGAGGATGCCCGACGCGTAGCAAGCGGCATGGCCGTGAAATTCGCACCGGTGTTCAATCGTGCCTCGGATCACCATCCCGCCCGTATGGCGCGGGTCGTGCGGGTGGATGGTCAGATCAATCCGGCCACGCGTCTGCTCGATGTCGTGGCGCGCCCGGACAGGTCACCTCAGACGGGTATGAAGGCCGGTGATGAGGCGCCTGGCGACCTGATTGCCGGAATGACCGTGATGGCCCGCCTTGATCTGCCATCCGGGACGGGCCTGGTCGTGCCGACCGATGCCGTACTCGATACTGGGAATGATGCGGCTCACATATTCGTGGTGCAGGAGGGCCATGCGGTATCGGTGCCTGTTCGGACCGGGATCACGGTCGGTGGCCTGACGATAATTGAACCCGTCAAGCCTGGCGCGTTACAGGTGGGCGATTCGATTGTGGTGGTGGGGCAATACCCGCTTCAGCCCGGGATGGCCGTGCGAATTCAGCCCCTCAGCCCTACGACGGGAGCACCCCAATGACGTTGAAGAAGATCAGCGCTTTTGCCGAGTGGCTGCTGTCGCACCGCCGGTCGCTGCTTTTTCTGCTGGTGCTGCTGGTCATTGCCGGTTTGTATGCCGGTACCCGGATGCCGGTTTCCCTGTTCCCGTCCGTTTCGTTCCCGCGGATTGTGGTGGCCCTCGATGCCGGTGACCGCTCTGCGGAACAGATGCAGATGGAGATTACGGTGCCCGTTGAGCGCGCATTACGTAGCGTGCCGGGTGTCGTGGCCATCGATTCGACCACCAGTCGCGGTTCGGCAGATGTCGACCTGCGCTTTGCCTGGGGTACCGATCTGCCGCAAAAGGTCTTGCAGGTCCAAGGTGCGTTAACTCAGGCAGTTGCGCAGTTGCCTGCCGGGGTTCAGTTTCGTGTGAAGCGCATGGACCCGACGAAATTTCCGGTGGTGGCCTACAGCCTGACTTCGGACAGCATCGATCAAACGGATCTTCGGCGTATTGCGCGTTTGCAAATTCTGCCGGTTCTCTCAAGCGTCCCCGGTGTGCGCCAGGTGAGGTTACAGGGCGGGCAAGTTGCGGAATATCGGGTGTCGGTAAATCCCACCCGGCTGGCCGCACTGAATCTTTCGATGCAGGATGTGGTGCAGGCTTTGTCGGCGGAAAACACCGTGCAGGCAGTCGGTAAGCTTCAGGCCCAGGGCCAGCTGGATCTGCTGCTGGCGGATTCCCGATTCGCATCGGTCGATCAGGTGCGCCAGACCGTGTTGCGCACCGGCACCAACGGCATTATCCGGCTCGATGAAGTGGCCGACGTGCGCACCGCCACGGTGCCGAACTATCAAATCGTGACCGCCGATGGAAAACCTGCCGTGTTGGTGCAGATCTATCAGAACCTGGGGGGCAACACGATTGCCATCGATCAACGCGTTCAGGCCAAGCTGGCCGCGCTGAAATCGAGTCTGCCCAAGGGGGTCGACTTCAAGCGCTGGTACGATCAGAGCACGGTGATCATGGATTCGGCCAATTCGGTACGCGATGCCATCCTGCTGGGGATTGTGTTCGCTACGCTTGTTTTGCTGCTGTTCCTGCGCAGCCTGAAACTGGCGTTGATCACGCTGGTGATGGTGCCTGCGGTGCTTGCGGCCACGACCGTGATGCTGTCGGTGCTCGGCATGAGTTTCGACATCATGACGCTTGGCGGGATGGCGGCGGCGGTCGGCCTGATCGTCGACGACATCATCGTGATGCTCGAACAGATCACCCGCAAGCTGCGTGCCCAGGGACACGGCCCACGTACCGTGATGCAGGCTGCGCACGATTTCACCCACCCACTGGCTGGTTCCAGCACGGCCACGATCATCATTTTTCTGCCGCTGGCTTTCCTGAGCGGTGTGACGGGTGCCTTTTTCAAGGCGCTGTCGCTCACGATGGCCACCGCCCTGATCATCTCGTTTCTGTTCGTCTGGCTGGCTCTACCGCTGATTGCCGACAAACTGCTGGGTGAACGCGATGCCCATGCCGAGAAAGAGGGCCGCTTCGTCCGACAGGTCCACCGGGGCTATCAATGGTTGATGCAACGGCTGCTCAAGCAACCCCTCTGGGTTTTGCCCCTGATCGGTACGGTGATCGTGGTGGGGCTGCTGGCGCTCGGTCGTGTGCCGTCCGGATTCATGCCCGCGATGAACGAGGGTGGGTTCGTGCTGGATTATCAGACTGCACCGGGCACCTCGCTGGTTGAAACCGACCGTCTGGTGCGGCAGGTGGAACATATCTTGGCCACGACCCCCGACGTGGCGACCTGGACGCGACGTACGGGCACGCAACTGGGGGGCGGGATCACCGAGGCGAATCAGGGCGACATGTTCATTCTGCTCAAAAGCCCGAAGGGCCAGCAGGCGGTGATGGACCATATTGCCGAGCGTATCAACACGCGGGTGCCGGGATTTAAACTTCTGGACATGAATCAACCCATGCAGGATCTGATCGGGGATTTGAGTGGATCGCCGCGCCCGGTCGTTGTCCGTTTGAGCGGGGTCGATTGGCCGGCCCTGCAGGCATTGGCACCAAAAGTGGCGGTAGCCCTGGAAAAAGTGAAGGGCCTCAAGGAAGTCAACGATGGTCTGGTGATTGCGGGTGGCTCGATCGATATCCGCATCGATCACGCCAAGGCTGCCCTGGAAGGGCTTACGCCCGCCGGAATTACGCAACAATTGGGCGACCTTCTCGCGGGGGCCGTACCCACCCGGATTCGTCATGGGCAGGAAATGATCGGCGTACGCGTTTGGGTGCCTGCACGAGATCGCCAATCGCTGGCGGACATCGAGCAAATGAAACTGCGCGCCCCCGATGGACACCTCGTGCCGGTCGGCCGGGTGGCACAGTTGACGCGGGTGAACGGAATCGCGGAAATCACGCGGCATGATCTGCAGCCCGCGGTCTCGGTGTCTGCACGGATCGAGGGGCGGGGCTTCGGCGCCACGATTGCCGACGTGAAAAAGATCCTCGCGCAACCGGGTTTGCTCCCTGCCGGCGTCCATTACGAATTCGGCGGACTGTACCTCCAGCAGCAAAAAGCCTTCGGCGGGTTGTTGCTGGTGTTCGTGGCGGCGGCGCTACTGGTATTTCTGGCGCTGGTGTTTCTCTACGAACAGTTCACAGTGGCACTTTCGATCATGGTCTCCCCGTTATTGGCCGTGGGTGGCGTATTCACGGGGCTCTGGATTGCTGGCCAAACTCTGAACATCACCGCGCTCATGGGCATGATCATGATCATCGGGATCGTGACCGAAGTTGCCGTGTTCTATTTCTCAGAGCTCACTATCCTGCGGCCAGCGGGCGAACCCCTCACGTATCAGTTGCTGATCGATGCGGGCATCAACCGGATTCGCCCCATCGCCATGACCACCATTGCCGCCATTCTGGCCTTGCTGCCGCTCGGTCTGGGCATCGGGCAGGGCTCGGCGATGCAGCAGCCTCTGGCCGTGGCGATCATTTCTGGTTTGGTGATTCAGATGCCGTTGGTGCTGGTGATTATGCCCGTCATCTACCGGGTGCTGCTGGGCGTGTCTGGCCAGAAGTCGTTGACGCAGATTTAAATTCACGATGTGCCTGTGGTGCGCACGCATTGCCGGGTCGCAATTTGTTATCATGCCCCCCACTATTGGCTTGTCTAAGGAGACGCCCTCATGGCGATCGCTAACCGTCGTTCGGTAATGACCCTGTTTACCAACCCTGAAAACCCGGATTGCCACCGAACTCGGATCGTACTTGCCGAAAAGGAACTCACCGCCGATATCATCGATATATCCGTCGGGGAAATCCCAGAAGACTTTCATGATCTGAGCCCGGAAGGTACCGTGCCGGTCTTGGCTGACCGCGATCTCGTGATCACCAATGCCCGTGTCATCATGGAGTATTTGGACGAGCGTTTTCCGCATCCCCCCTTGATGCCGGTTGATCCGGTCAGTCGTGCCAAGGTTCGTACCGCCCTGTACTCGATCGAGCGCGATTGGTACGGTCTGCTGCCGGAGTTCGAGCGTGGCGAGAAAACCGTTGCTCGTGCACGCAAACAGTTGCGGGAAGGCTTGTTGGCTCTGGCGCCAGCCTTTGGCCATCAGCCTTATTTTATGAGTGATGAGTTCAGCCTGACCGACGTGACGCTCTCTGCCTTGCTCTGGCGTTTGCCGGTGTATGGCATTGAGTTGTCGGGTGTCGGTTCCAAGCCCGTGCTTGATTACATGAAGCGCATGTTCGATCGGCCGACGTTCCAGTTGAGTCTGACTGAGGTCGAGCGCGAAATGCGTGATCGCTATTAAGGTTTAGCCATGCTTTCCAAACGTCCTTATTTGGTGCAAGCCCTGTATGAGTGGACCGTGGATCAAGGCCATGTGCCGATTATTGTGGTTGATGCCACAGTATCCCGGGTGATGGTGCCGACGGCGCACGTCGAGGAAGGGAAAATTCACCTGAATATCAGCCCGAGTGCGGTCCGTGATTTTTCCATAGATCGTGCCGCCATCGCCTTTGAGGCGCGCTTTGGGGGTACGCCGCAATCCGTGTTCGTCCCCATGCGGGCCATCCTTGGTATCTACGATCGGGACTCCGGTAGCGGCGCACAATTCCCGCCGGAACCGGACGAGGAATTCATGGATGATGACGATCAGCCCACTGTACCCGGACTGAGCCTGGCAGGTACGCAGCCCGCCCGATCACCGACACCGATCCGTTCTGTACCTGATCTGAAACCATCAGCTCAGGCCGATAAGAAGGAGCAGGAAGGTAAAGATGGTAACGACGGACCGGATGACGAACCACCGTCGCCCAAGGGGCCGAAGGGCTCACCCCTGCGGATTGTCAAGTAAGCAACGACCACCATCGCCCGACGGACGTGAAGGGCAGAGCGGTTCTTCACGATGATTTGCTGCGCCTATCCGGTACAAAGCAGGGGGCGGTGGTTCTCCCAAGCGCGAATGCAGCTCGTGCTCGTCGATGCTTCGATTCATTCAAGAAATACACCGAACATGGGATGTTTGGGCTGAACCACGGGTTTGGTTATACTGAGTTCAAGTTGTTAAAAATTGCGTGAACTATTGTGTTTAAAATTATGATTTATTGTGTATTTCAATGAGTGCAGTCAAGCACAACATGCTGTTTCAGCCGCAGCGGATGGTGGCCGATCTTTTTCTGATCGGCCTGATCCTGGTCATGGGTTATTACAGCATTTCGCTGTTTACCTACTCACCGGCCGACCCCGGATTCAGCACCACCGGGCAGAATGCGCACATCCATAACGCGGGGGGATTGATCGGCGCCTGGCTGGCTGATTTCTCGCGTTTCCTGATCGGGTATGGCGCTTATGCGCTCCCGCCGATGGTTCTGGTTTTCGCCTTGCGTCAGTTCGTGCGCCTGCGGGCTGGGAACGGGCTGCTCGATGTATTCATGGCCATTCAGATCGGCGGCGTCGTGTTGACTATCTTCGCGGTGACGGTGCTGGCAGCCATTCACCAGCTACCGCCTGATGCAGCCATGGGTGTGTCGGCCGGTGGGGTGATCGGCAGCGTGCTGGCTACCGGGGTCGTCCATTATCTGGGTGCCCTTGGCGGCACGGTGTTGATGCTGGGCTTTTTGATGCTGGCGTTTTCAACGGTTTCCGGTTTGTCCTGGTTCGCGGTATTCGAACTGGTCGGGCGATTGATCGAAGGGGTATTCCGCCTGGTTGTGCGTGCGAGCTCGTTTTTGACCACGCGATCGCTACGGGCGTCGTCGATGGGCGGGGATTTTCCTGATCAGTCTGATTTCACGCCCGCACCGCGCAAACGGCCCAGCAAGCCACGTGAATCCTCTTTCCGCGACGAACCCCGTATTGATGCGCCTTCGGCCGCAGCCATCGAGGCGCCCAAGCCCCTGCTGCCCGCGTTGATCAAGAAAGGGCGCCCAGCGCCCGGCAAAACTCAGCGACCGGTCCAGCCGGTTTTGGGTACCGAGAACGGTTTGCCAATCGTCGATCTGCTGGATTTCGCGCCCAAGGCGGAAACGGGCTACAGCCCCGAAACCCTGCAGGCGATGTCCCAGCTGATCGAGGATCGGCTGGAAGAGTTCGGGGTGCGGGTCGATGTGGTTGCCGCCACGCCGGGTCCGGTCATCACCCGGTTTGAATTACAACCCGCAGCGGGGGTCAAGGTCAGCCAGATTTCGAATCTGGCGAAAGATCTGGCCCGGGCGCTCTCGATCATCTCGGTGCGGGTGGTTGAAGTCATTCCGGGTAAATCGACCGTGGGTCTGGAAATCCCCAATCAGGTACGGGAAATCATCGCCCTGCGCGAGTTGATTGAATCCAAACATTACCGCGACAGCCGCTCTCCGCTCACCATCGCGCTGGGCAAGGACATTGCCGGTGGATCGGTCACCGCCGATCTCGCCCGAATGCCGCATCTGCTGGTGGCGGGTACGACAGGCTCCGGTAAATCGGTCGGCGTGAATGCCATGATTCTGAGCCTGCTGTACAAGGCGACGGCTGAAGACGTGCGTTTGATCCTGATTGATCCGAAGATGCTGGAATTGTCTGTTTATGAAGGTATTCCCCATCTGCTCGCGCCGGTGGTCACGGATATGAAGGAAGCCGCCAATGCCCTGCGTTGGGCAGTGGGTGAGATGGAACGGCGGTACAAGCTCATGTCGTCGCTGGGCGTGCGTAACCTTGCCGGTTGCAACGAGAAGATCAGTGCTGCCGCCGCCCGCGGCGAGCCGCTTCGAAATCCCTTCCACAACCCTGCCGAGGCGCTCGATCCCGATTTGCCGGCAGCGGAGTTGGAGCGTCTGCCGTTCATCGTCATCGTGGTGGATGAATTCGCCGACATGATGATGGTGGTCGGCAAGAAGGTGGAAGAGTTGATCGCCCGGCTGGCGCAGAAGGCGCGGGCTTCGGGCATTCACCTGATTCTGGCGACACAGCGGCCGTCGGTGGATGTGATCACCGGCCTGATCAAGGCCAATATCCCGACCCGGATTTCATTCCAGGTCTCCTCCAAGATCGATTCACGTACGATTCTGGACCAGATGGGAGCGGAGAGTCTGCTGGGTCATGGCGACATGCTGTTTCTACCGCCCGGCACCGGTCTGCCCAAGCGCGTACATGGCGCGTTTGTCAGCGATGACGAGGTGCATCGGGTGGTCGAGGCACTGAAAGCGCTGGGCGAACCAAACTATATCGAGGCCGTGTTGTCTGATGAATCGGCATCCGGCGTTACCTTGCCGGGTGAAAAGCCGGTTTCGGCTTCCGGCGAGTCGGTGGATGAGTACTATGATCAGGCTGTGGCCATTGTGACTGAGACCCGCAAGGCTTCGATTTCCTATGTACAGCGTCGTCTGAAGATCGGATACAACCGGGCGGCGCGGCTGGTTGAAGAAATGGAAAACGACGGGATTGTCGGCCAGTTGCAGGCCAACGGTTCCCGCGAGGTTCTGGCACCACCGCCGCCCAAGTGATCCGCCTGATTGGCGGCGGATCCTGTCGATCTTTACTCCTCTGTTTTTTCAGTTTTAACCCGTTCAATCGGTGTTTCAGGTGTGTGTCATGATCCGTCGTCGCGTGTTCTTGCTATTTGTTTGTGGGTTGGCAATGTCCGTTCCCGTTGTGCATGCGGCACCCGGAAATAATGCGCCGATTGGTGACCAGACGGATGTTCAGTCATTTCCGCTCGGTGCCGACACCAACCCCGCCGATACACGGTTGCTGACGGATTTCGTCCATCACCTCAAGACTTTTTCCGCCGATTTCGTGCAGCAGCAGGTCAATGCGCGCGGCGTGAAACAACCGCCGTCTTCCGGTCACTTTGTCTTGGCGCGCCCCGGCCGGTTCTACTGGATCTACGAAAAACCCTATGTGCAGAAGCTGATTGCCAATGAGGGAACGCTGTGGGTCTATGATCCCGATCTCGCGCAAGTTACCCGCAGCGCGATGGGCAAGGATCATGGCGCGCCGATCGGCATCTTTCTGGGCACAAAGCCACTCGAATCGGTATTTACCATCACGGCGCAAGGCAAGAATGACGGGTTGAGCTGGTTCGGTCTGGTCGATCGGGTTGGGCAGAGCGATTTCAGTCAGCTACAAGTCGGGATGGATGGAGAGGGCATCAAAGCGATGGTGTTTACCGACAAGCTGGGCAACCGGACGACCGTGCAGTTCAGTGCGCGCCAGGTCAACAAGCCGGTGGATGAGTCGCTGTTCCACTTCAGCCCGCCGGCGGGGGTTGATGTGGTCGAGAACCGCTAACCGCGATTTTCGCCTTCAGCCCCGTCATCATGACCGATTTATTTCACCAAGAACCCACGCCCCCTCTGGCCGAAGCCCTTCGGCCCAAAACACTGGATCAGGTGATCGGGCAAAGTCATCTGTTGGGTCCGGGCAAGCCCCTTCGATTGGCATTTGATGCCGGCAAACCGCATTCGATGATCCTCTGGGGGCCGCCGGGCGTGGGCAAGACGACACTGGCTCGTCTGACGGCGCATGCCTTCGCCGGTGAGTTCATTGCCCTGTCTGCCGTCTTCTCCGGGGTCAAGGATATCCGGGCCGCGATGGACCAGGCGGAACGGAACCTGGCGATGGACAAGCGCACCATCCTGTTCATTGACGAGATCCATCGGTTCAACAAGGCTCAGCAGGATGCGTTGCTGCCCTATGCCGAATCGGGGCTGGTGATTCTGATCGGTGCCACCACCGAAAATCCCTCCTTTGAGGTGAATTCAGCCCTGCTGTCCCGGGCGCAGGTCTATGTGCTCAAATCGCTGACCGAGCCGGAACTGCGGCAACTGATCGACCGGGCGCGTGAAACGGTGCTGGCGCATCTCGACTTCGAACCCGATGCCCTGGATGCGTTGATCGGTCTGGCCGATGGTGACGCGCGTCGTCTGCTCAACATGCTGGAGCAACTTGATACAGCGGTCAGTGCGTCTGGAATCCGTACGATCACCTCGGACTTTTTGCAGAATGCGCTGACACAGAGTACGCGTCGTTTCGACAAGGGCGGCGAGAATTTTTACGATCAAATCTCGGCGCTGCATAAATCTGTACGCGGGTCGAACCCAGATGCGGCGCTGTACTGGTTTTGCCGCATGCTGGATGGCGGCGCAGATGCCAAATACCTCTCACGCCGGATCGTACGGATGGCCTGGGAAGATATCGGCCTGGCTGATCCGCGTGCGATGCAGATTGCCAACGATGCGGCCACTACCTACGAGCGACTCGGTTCGCCCGAGGGTGAACTCGCGTTGGGGCAGGCGGTGATCTACCTCGCGATTGCGGCGAAAAGCAACGCGGGGTACATGGCCTTCAATCGGGCGCAGGCCTTTGTGAAGCAGGATCAGTCCCGCGAGGTGCCGATCCATTTACGCAATGCGCCCACCAAATTGATGAAAGAACTGGGTTATGGGCACGCCTACCGGTATGCTCATGACGAACCCCATGCCTACGCGGCCGGTGAAACCTACCTGCCGGATGGCATGGACGACCCCGCCTGGTATCAACCCGTACCGCGCGGGCTTGAAGAGAAGATTGCCCAGAAGATGGCCTTCCTTCGACAACTGGATGAGGAATCCAAATCATGAATAGCGATCACGTTCACCGCATCGGGGCATCTGCTCCAGCGATGGTTGAGTGAACACGGAACCTGAATCGCCCGATGATTTGGCACATTTGAGCCTATTACATTCTGCATCCACATTACGACTGCGTTATCACACCATCGAATTGACGGGCATGGACATTCATGTCCGCACCCTGCGTGACAATCAGCAGTTTCATGATCCCGATGGCGTGGCCGAGCAGCTCGGCATTTCTTCCGCTACCTGGCCCCTGTTCGGCATTGTCTGGCCCTCGGGCATGGTGCTGGCGAATCACATGGTCGGCCATGCAATCAAGGGACTCCGTATTCTGGAAATTGGTTGCGGCATCGGGTTGGCGAGTCTGGTATTGAATCATCGCCATGCCGACATCACGGCGACCGATTATCATCCCGAGGCGGGTGCTTTTCTGATCGAAAATGTGCGGATCAATGATGGCTGCATCATTCCCTTTGTGCGTACCGGCTGGGAAGATGCCGCATCCGAGCTGGGTCGCTTCGATCTCATCATCGGCAGCGACTTACTCTACGAACAGGCGCACATCGCACTACTTTCCGACTTTATCGACCGGCATGCCCAGCCCCACTCTGAGGTGATCATCGTCGACCCCGGCAGGGGGAATCATGCATCCTTCAGCAAACGAATGGTGGCATTGGGTTACAGTCATCGGCAGGAAAAACCCGCTGTGCTGGATGTGCTTGTCAAACCATTCAAAGGCCAAATTCTGACCTACGCCCGATAGTCCTGAAGGATTCCATCTGGCACAAGAATGTGTCGTCATTTATCAAACGAAAGCATGTGATAAGTGGTGCAAACCATAAAACGCATTTTTGGTCTTCGTCGTCTGAAAAATACATTCTGTATTCCTCAGCGTAGGCTGCGTCGGTTCACCCTTCTGACTTGGGTTGGGTTTCCGTCTGAGTGTAGAACCGGTACGCGCTACTGCCAACTTCTTTGGCCTGATACATGGCCTTGTCACTATGCTTGATCAGGGTTTCGACATCTTCGCCATCCTGGGGGTAGACCGCAATTCCGATACTGGCACTTGGCCGGAGGAATTCCCCGTGGATTTCGACGGGTTCCAATAAGGCCGTGATGATTTTCTGGGCGACCTGGCCGGGATCGTCAGGGGCGCTAATATTGGCCAGCACGACGATGAATTCGTCGCCGCTCTGTCGACCGACGGTATCTTCCGCGCGTAGCGTGTGGGTTAAACGCTGGGCGACGGTTTTCAGCAGAATATCCCCCGCCGCATGTCCCAGCGTGTCGTTCACTTTTTTGAATTGATTCAGATCGATGAACAGTACGGCAAACTGTGATTTTATGCGATGGGCCCGGGCAATGGATTGTGCGATGCGATCCTGAATCAGCCTGCGATTAGGCAGATCGGTTAAGGCGTCGTAGTGGGCGAGATGGACGATTTTCGCCTCGATGGCCTTGCGTTCGGTGATGTCGTGCATGATGCCGATGAATTTGCGTTGATCCTGGAGTCTGAATTCGGAAACGCGTATTTCCATGGGGAAAATCTCGCCATTATGGCGTAGCCCCGTCAGTTCTCGTGCCGTACCGATAAGGTGCTGTTCGCCAGTTTGCAGATAGCGCTGGACATAGTGGCCGTGTTCGCTCGCATAGGGTTCCGGCATCAGTATCGAGATGTTTTTCCCGAGAACATCCGCCTGTGCGTACTGGAACATACGCTCGGCACCCGGATTGAAAATTTCAATCGTGCCTTCAGCATCGATGCTGATGATCCCCTCGTCGGCGTTTTCCAGGAGCAGGCGAACATGTTTCTCGCTATCGAGCAAACGGGCATTGGCGTCTCTGGCTTCTCTTTCGGAACGGACCAGCTTGAACACCAGGGGGGAAAGAAGCCATTTCAGAGCCAGCAAGGCGATTGCGATGAGCAGGAGCATCAAGGGCAGGAGATAACGCAAATTCTGCCAGACCGGCGCATACAATTCGTCGCTGTCGATTTTCAGCACCATCCCCAATCCTAAAGTATCCACCGGGCTGTAGGCGGCAACGACTTCCTGGTGTCGGTAATCCTGCGCGACGATGAAGCCGGTTATGCCCATCAGGGCATGGCTCATCGGCAGCGGCGTACCGGCCGACGAGTCATTATTCAATGACATGGCGTGCGGCGTCAGCGTGGTGGGAAAGCACTGCATGCGCTTTTTACCGTCAGGCGCACATAACGCCAAATCGGCGGTCGCTCCGCGCTGACGGGTATCGACGAACATGGCATTCAGCTCGCTCAGTGGACTTTCGGTGATGATCTTGCCAATCGTTCGGCCGTCTTCGTCGATATTCATTTCGGTATGCAGGTAGTAACGTTGCGCGTAAAGCAGGCGTGTATCGCGCCCAAAATGGACAGGGACCTCAAGTGACGGGTTTTTAATGAAGGTGCCGGCTTGGGCAACTTCCTGCCCCTGCCGGTCATACATTGCAATCGCGGATAACCCGGTCATTAAAAACGACTGGGCGCCCCGCTGTAGTGCCGCATGGGCGAGTTTGAGGTTCTGACCTTCATTGATCTCAATGATTTTTTTGATCAAAAACGGGCGGGTGGCGACCGTGGCCGTCTTTTCAAAAGACTGTCTGATATCAGACTGAGCCAACACCACATGATTGTGTAGCGTGGCTTGGAGACTGGTTCTAAGCAAATTTTCCGCATGATTCTTCATGATAAAGAAAACCGTCGTGCCGACGGAAAGAGCCACCATGATCAAAATCATCCGGGCAACAAAAATAATACGTTGCTGATTGATTTTTGGGCGTTTCATGCGGGATGGGTGCTCATGTTTTTGGTTTGCGCTGGCATTTTGCCATAGTACAGGCCTTGGTTTTTAATGAAATTGATGCTTTCCATTGGGCCGCTATTGGGGTTGGGTTCGGATTGAGGTGGCAAAATGTGCGCTTTCCGGCAATTCGACTACACTGGGGCTTCGACAAATCAGCGTTGAGGGGCGGGCATGAACAAAATCTGGTTAGCAGGAATGGTCGTGCTCGTGCTGCAGTCTGCGTCCGCGCATGCTTCCGACAAAGCGGTGACGCATCAACTCTCCGTGATGATCACGCGGGATATTCCGTCGATCACCGTGATCGACCATGGGCACAAGGTCGTGATCGAACGGAATCAGAACCCGAACAACACGATCGTCCCGGAATACGCCAAAACCAGTCGTGAGTGTCCGCCGTATTGCGTGCAGCCCATCCAGTTGATGCCCGGCGTGCATACCATTGGTGAAGTCGAGTTGATTCAGATGCTTAAGCGCCATGCCGAAGGCGACAAATCGATTATGATTATCGATTCACGAACGCCCGATTGGTACGTCCAAGGTACGATTCCCAGTGCCGTGAATATTCCCTGGACGATGTTGTATCGGGGGACGGACAACTATGATCCCTTTATTGTTGAAAACCTCCTGACCGACAAATTCAATGCCAAGGTCAAGGATGGCATTTGGGATTTCCGGGGTGCCAAGGAACTTGTTCTGTTCTGCAATGGACCGTGGTGTGGTCAGTCTGCCACCAATATCAAGGAGCTGGTGAGCATGGGCTATCCGGCGGACAAACTGTACTGGTATCGCGGTGGCATGCAATCCTGGCACAGCCTGGGGCTGACAACGATCAAGCCGAACGAATGAACATTCGTTTCGTGCTTTGGGCGACAGAAATTGTTGTACGGAGCAAACGGCAATACGAACGCAGTAGCTGATGAAAAGCTTGCTCACCCGGAACCTTCGCGAAGGATATGTACGGTGCGGATTTTAATCACCCACAAATAGTTAGTTGGCTAATTATTACCTAACGTTAATATTCTGTTCATCTAATGGTTAGTCCCGCGGCGTAGTGTTGGGTCGTCGAAAGTGAATTTGATATATGTGGTGTCGATGAATCTGAACGGGTGTTCGCATCGATCGATCGCCGAACCCCGTTCGGTCCAGTCATGACACCCTGTTAAACATTTTTTGGGAGTTCAAGAATATGCGCCGCACTCTGTTATTAACCACGCTGGCTGTGATCGCCTTTTCCAGTACCGCCGCACAAGCTGATGGATTTAATTTGTCCAATCTGCTTGAGGGATTTGAGCATGGCGGAATCATCGTTCAGACGGCGCCGCCTATGTATGTCGTCGTACCTTCCCAACGGGGGCGCGACGATCGACCCTATGGTTATTACCATCAACGAGATGATCGGGCTGATTGGCGGGCCAGAGATGATCATCGCCAATGGCGGGAACAGCACGATCGCCGTTACGCGTATCGGAACGAGTACCGTAGGGGCGATAATTATCGCGAGGGTGGAGATGATTGATCCGTTCAGATATCTCGTCCTGAACGGTGTCCATCAAAAGGAAACTGCCTCAGCGCCTTCTTAAGGCAGCCGTTATTCGTTTCCCTGCCACAGATTGGCATCTAGGCATCGAGTACGGCCGTCATTCCGACGGCATTGCCTGTCGCGCTGAGACGCGCGACGTCCCAAGTACCGGCTTGGCGTATCTACCTGAATTAAACACGCCCCACCGTTGCTGGCTTTTGTCAGCTTTGAGACATCCGGTGTCTGATTTAACGAAATACATGGGGGGGGGCTGGCCCGGAGATATTCGTATGTCTCCGTGGTCAACTGGAACCCATGATTTCATGCGCCATGCCGCTCCGAGCGCGACGCCCATAACCTGAATGCTGAATTTGCTCCTGATCTCTTCCGTCTGCGGTTTGTCGCATTTTGAAGGGGTGCCTATCGTGGCGGATTTGGTTGAGTACACGATGATGATCGATCTGGCGGTGGTCAAGCCGGCAGACCTGGGCGATCTGGGCGTGCCGGTGCATGACGGGATGATTGTTTTAATGAATCGAGGGGGCAAAGGCGCTGGGGTTGAGTGTTGCCAAGCCTTGAAAGACGGGTTTGGAGAAATAAAATCCCTGGAACAGCTCGATCCCCAAGTCCTTAAGCACGGCCAGTTCCTCATAGGTTTCCACCCCTTCGGCAATCACGGTTGTCCCTAACTCGGCACAGACCTGGAGCACCGCCTTCACGATGATCTGGCTCTTTTTCCGGCTGTCGATGTTCCGGATCAGGGCCATGTCCAGCTTGATCAGATCCGTATGGATTTCGGCCAGCAGATTCAGTCCGGCATAGCCGGCACCGAAATCGTCGATGGCCGTCTTGAATCCGCGTGCATGGTAATACTCGACGATCTCGCGCAAATGGACGAGGTCGTCCACCTTTTCGCTTTCCGTAATTTCGAAGATGATCCGCTCGATGGGAAAACCGTAGGTTTCTGCGGCCGCCAGGGTGGTGCGGATACACAACTCGGGCCGGTAGACGGCATTGGGCATGAAATTGATGCTGAGCAACGATTCCATCGACAATTCCGCAGCGAGTTTGATGGCCTTCGTTCGACACGATTGATCGAAGCGGTAGCGATTCGTGTCATTGACCTGTTCGAACACCTGGCCGGCAGATTCATTGTTCATGCCGCGTACCAGCGCTTCATGGGCGAAAATCTTCTGCGTCGTCGTATTCACGATCGGTTGGAAGGCCATCGTGAAGTCGAATCCCAGGTCGGCGCCATGGGCACATTCCGCGCAGCCCAGCGGGCGGAAGTCAGGCTGAGTCTTCATGGGTATATGGGCTCTCGTTCGTGTCAAATGTGTAGATGTTCATCTTCGCGCGTAATCATGCCGAAAACCAGCGCCTAAAGGCATCCGTTCTGATCTTAGCGCAAGGCCGAATCCCTGGATTTTGTCGGGTATTCGACAGAATGTATTCGATTTACCGAAGCCAATGGGTTGTTGTCAGGATAGCTCGACGGCCAGCCCATATGTCTTGAACGCTGATTACATAAAGGGTTTGGCGCCATTTCATCTGCCTGCTTTTGCCAATTTCATCCACTGGCACTGAATTTGCAAAAGTTCTGTTGGGCGTGACATTGGGTTGCGTTTTTGTTGTGTGCAAAAACGCCGGATAAGCATAAGGAGTGAAGGGTGGCTGATTTGATCGAGCGCAAAACGACAATTGATTTGGCCGAGGCCAAGCCGACAGGCCTCGGCGATCTGGGCGTGCCGGTTCATGACGGGATGATCGTCAAGAAGGGCAAGCTGCACGAGTTTACCCAGTTGCTGGCAGACGGCGGGGTGGGCCGCATGTTCCAGAATCTTCGGGTGATTGCCGTCAAGACGGCGGTGGGGGGCGCGCCGTCGGCCAAGCTCTTCATCCTGCTGGAAGCCTTCGGTGACAACAACGTGCCGGTGGTCGCGAACAGCAGTTTTGATCTTAAGCTGTATGCCGGGACGGAATGCTTGCTGGAACTGTCGCCGGGGAGTCTGTTCCTGCCGTATGCGAATTTCTGGTACGACAACCGATTCGTGTTCGATCTATCGACCGACGCTTTTGATCGGTTGAATCGACTTGAATTCATCGCCAAAGCCGATCAGGTTGTTGCACTCTGATCAGCTTGATGCACTTCACAGCTGAGCCAGGCAGCGCGCATGAATAAGCCAGCCGCCGGCGATTATCTGAGCCTGTTCGAGACCTATGGCAAGGATTTTGGTCCCGCCTATCTGGAACCGGAGGACGAGCGCTATCGGCTGCTGTTTGATCAGATCTGTTGGCTGTTGAGCGCGCCGTCATCATTCAATCTGAGCATGCCCCAGGAATTCCGCGTTTCCGCCAAACGCTATCTGGACGGCGACCACAAAACCGTGACGCATCTGCGTGATCCGCAGAACCGGCATTTCATGCTGAGCGATCTTTACGACTATGTGCATTTATGTGCGCATATGGGTGGCGCGGGTTGGTAGACAAGAATTATTCGGCAGCAGCCCAGAGATAGGCATCCATCGAAAGCCCGCCATAGGCAAAATTGGGGTGAAAGCCCACCGGGGTATCTTCACCGGCAGCGCCCAGAGCGACGAACAGCGGCAGGAAGTGTTCCTCGGTGGGATGCGCTTCGGCCCCATAGGGCGCCGCGCGATAGGCGAGCAGAGCGGGGACATTCCTGTCCATGATCTGTCCCGTCACCCAGTCGTTGAATGCCTGCGCTTTAGGCCGGGGGGCGGAGCCATCGCTCGACGACTTCAGCCAACCGAAATTATGGGTGATCGACCCGGTTGCCATAATCAGCACGCCTTCCTGGCGCAAAGGGGCCAGGGCTTTGCCCAGGGCCAGATGATCCGCCGGGCTGCCGTTTTTGATCAACGACAGTTGGGTCACCGGGATATTCGCTTGCGGGTACAGGGCGGATAGCGGAACCCATGCGCCGTGGTCCAGGCCGCGATTGGGATCGAGTACGGCAGTGATTCCGGCCTGTTCGAGCAATGCCACTGCCTGTCGCGCCAAGGCTGGCGCACCGGGGGCCGGATAGGTCATGGCATGCAGCGATGGCGCGAATCCGCTGAAATCATGAATGGTCGCCGGTGCCTCGGCGAGGCTGGCTGTGGGTGTGCGCTCTTTCCAGTGGGCAGAGATCACGAGTATTGCCGCCGGTTTTGGACAGCGACGGCCGATTTCCGCCCATTGGGCTACGGCATCATGGGCATGCAATAGCGCATCGGGTGCACCGTGGGAAATGAACACCACGGGCATACGTTGTGTTGTCATCGTAGACCTTACTTTTTCAGCGCTTCGACGGGCAGGTTGATGGTGACCTCGTCGGAGACACCGGGCGCGTATTTGGCCATGTCGAACTCAGAACGCTTGATCCGCGTATGTGCATTCGCACCGACCTCTTCCTTCTTCTCGATGGGGTTCTGCATGACCTGGAATGAGGTGACCGTTAGCGTCACTGGCTTGGTGATGCCCTTGATCGTCAAGTTGCCGTATACCTTGACCGGTTTTTTGCCTTCAAACTTCACGCGGGTCGATTTGAACGTGATGGTCGGATATTGCGCTGAATCGAAGAAATCCTTGTCCTGCAGGTATTTGTCCAGCAGGGGTACGCCCGTGTTCACGGATTTCGGATCGATGGTGATGTCCACGGAACCGGTTCTGGCCACGGGATCGTAGATAATCGTGCCGCTGGTCTTGTTGAAGCTGTGTACCTGATTGGAAAACCCGAAATGGTTGTATTCGAAACGGGGTTGCGTATGCGTATCGTCGATCACATAGGTCGACGGGGCGGCAAAGGCGCAGGTGGTGGCTGAGGCCAGAAAGAGGGCCAGAACACTAGCTTGGGTGCGAACAAGAGCGATATTTTTCATGAGGGTTCTCCTTTGAAAGTCATGATGACAACGAACTACTTTTGACCGGTTGCGGTGCCCGCAACGAGTTGGAACTTGATCTGTACGTCATTGGCGACGGTGCCGAAATCGGCCCACATCCCTTAGCCCACGCCATAGTCGGCCCGTTTGAGCGTGACACTCCCTTCGAATACACCGCGGTTTCCCTCCGGATGGAAGCGGGCGGTGGCATCAACCGGGTGTGTTTTTCCCTTGAGGGTCATAAGGCACTTTACCCAGTAAAATACTTGGGAAATAGACTCTAATTGGGTAATGATTATTGCTGAATCAGCAACAATCGAACGAGGTGCCTGTGGATCGACTGGACAGCATGCGGATTTTTATACGGGTTGCCGAGTTGGGGAGCTTTGCGGCAGCGGCCCAGCAGATGAATGTGGCACGCTCGGTCGTCACTCGGCAGCTCGCCGCCCTTGAGCAGCATCTGGGCATCAAACTGCTGGCCCGCAGTACGCGGCGTCTGAGCCTGACCTCGGCGGGCGCGGCCTACCTTGAAAAATGCCGTGAAATTCTGCGGCTGGTTGAATTTGCCGAAGCCGATGTGCTGGACGATCGCCAGTCGCCACGCGGGCATATCCGCATCACCTTGCCCGTGTCATTCGGCGTCCATCAATTGATGCCCCTCTTTGGCGCGTTCCTGAAGGCACATCCCGATACGTCACTGGAGCTGGAGTTCAGCGACCACCGCGTCAATCTGATCGAGGGCGGTTTCGATCTGGCCATTCGTATTTCCGATCGATTGAATCCCGGCGATGTGGCGCGGAAAATCGGCAAAAGTCGCTCGGTCATCGTCGCGGCGCCGAGCTATCTGAAACAGAACGGGCGCCCGCAGCACCCGCAGGATCTGATCAGGCACGAATGCTTCGGTTACCTGCTTGCATCACGATCCAGTTGGGCTTTTGTGGTTGATGGCGTACTGCAATGGTTTCCGATCCATGGTCGATTGCAGGCAACCAGCGGCGATGCCTTGCTGACGGCGGCCATTGCCGGCCTGGGCATCACCAGTGCCCCCTGTTTCATGGCGGAACAGGCCATACGCACCGGTAAGCTTGAGGTCTTGTTATCCGAGTTCGATTCGGCGGAGCTGGGCATCTATGCGATTTATCCCAGCAATCGCTACATCCCGCATCGGGTTGATGTGCTGGTGGACTATCTGGCGCAACAGATTCGTTCCGATCAGTCGGTTCCTGCTGGCTGATACAGCCGCTTCAGTGGGCAGCCAAAGTGATCTTTGGATACTCAGTTCTTCAGGACGAGTGCTCGGGGGGAAGTATCGGATGGCCCAGACCGGCCCGTGGCATGAAATCCTGGAAATCCTGCAAGCTCATGGGCTTGGCGATGAAGTAACCCTGCACGGTATCACACCCCATGCGCGCGATCGTGTCCCAGTCCTCTCGGGTTTCAACCCCTTCCGCGACACTCTTGACCCCCAGTCGCCGCGCCATATCGATACTCGATTGAACCACAATCCGCAGCGCCTCATTTTGTGACAGATTCTTCACGAAGGATTGGTCGATTTTCAGTTCGCTGAAGGCAATCCGCGTGAGTTGCTGAAGGCTCGAATACCCTGTCCCGTAATCGTCGATCGACAGCGCAAATCCATTCATGCATAAGCGGGCCAGATTTTCCAAGGCGTGTGCTTTTTCTGTCATGGCGGCGGATTCGGTGATTTCCAGAATGATATGTTTGGGGTCCACCCCCGCCTGACGTAGGGTCTGAGTGATCTTGTCGGCCAAGGCAGGATCGTTCAATGAGACGCGCGAAAGATTGATCGACAGGGACAAGGGATAACCGGCTTGTTCGAACAATTGGCGCGCCTTTGCCGATTTTTCAAGCATCAGGAACGTGAGATCGTCAATGTTGCCGCTCTGTTCCAGGAGCGGTATGAATGCATAGGGGCCAATCACGCCACGGTCGGGATGGATCCAGCGTGCCAGAGCCTCCGCCCCCACCAGTTCGCCCGATTTCATATCGATTTTCGGTTGAAAATAGGGCTCGAATTGATCGTCCTCGATTCCCTGCAGAATCTCCTCGAGAGAGAGGTCCTTCTGGACGGCGGGTGCCACCCGCTCATGCTCGAACTTTGAGTATGTCGAAATCAGCGACATGAGCTTTTCAAGAGAAATGGGCTTTTCGATGGCACCCAGCAGCTTGATCTCATACATGGCGGCCATTCTTTGTACCAGGTCGAGCAACTTGCTATCCACGGCACTGATGATAATGACCGCAATATTGGTGTGTTCCTGGCTCAGATGGCGAAGAAACTCCATGCCATCCATTTCCGGCATATTCAGGTCGCAGAACACAATATCCACCACCGGAAAGGCGTTTTCTCCATGAATGAGTTCGAGTGCTTTTTTGCCGTTGCCCGCAGCGGCAACAGATGTAGCCCCCAGCGACCGCAACATGCTCACGATCAGCTTCCGCTGAAAGTCATCATCCTCAACCACCAATAGATTCAGTTCATCTATCATCGTCAACCTCCTTTCCGGTCGACTGTCTGGTGTAGAAAGGCTTCGAAGCGGCCCATGGCATCGGCCAAACCTTTTTGCGCTAGCTTTGCACCGGCCATGTCTCCCCGCTGAACCGCCTGTTCGATCATCTGGCAGGCCTGAGCCAGTTCGATAGCCCCAACCATTCGGCTGGAGCCTTTCATACGGTGGGCGGCGTGTTCCACATTGACCTGATCGTTTTTTGTCAGCATTTCGCCCAGTTCGATGAGATCGTCATAAATATAGGATCTAAATTCATTGAGCACGCGGTACTGTTCGGTTGCATCGGGAACAACCTTATTCAGTTCGGCATAATCGAGGACCATTGGAACCGTATCATTATTCTGTTCTTCCACCGATGGTGGTGGGGCAGGGGCATTGCCCGTATCGGAGAGGGATAGCCAGTTTGCCAGGGCCTGTTTCAATTGCATCAAGTCAGCGGGTTTCACCAGCAAATCATCCATACCGGCGGCTTGGCATCGATCCTCTTCTTCGGCGCCGGCATTCGCCGTCCAGGCGATGATGGGGATACGGGGTCGCCCTTCCGCGCGCTCGATTTGGCGGACTTCCTGCGCAAATGCATAGCCATCCATCTCCGGCATGTGACAGTCCGTGATGACGGCGGCGAATACCCCCTTTCGCCATAGATCCAGAGCAATTCGACCATTCTCGGCCGTTTGCACCCGTAGCCCCAGCAATTGGATCTGACGTACCAGCAGTTCGCGGTTGATCGGGTGATCGTCTACGGCCAACACCAGGGGTGCATCCTCCGGGTCGTCAAGCTCAAGCAAGGGGGCAACCTTTCTTTGCTCCACGTCCGGAAAGAGGCTCGGAATCTTCTCACCCGGCGCGGCAGATACCGGCAGGATCACGGTCAGGCTGAAGGTGGAACCTCGCCCCGGTTCGCTGACCAGATCGATCCGCCCATCCAGCAATTCAGTCAGTCGGCGGCAGATCGATAGGCCAAGACCTGTCCCACCATACAACCGGGCCGTATCTGCGCTGCCTTGTCGATAACGCTGAAACAATTGCCCCTGAATATCTGGCGCAATCCCGATACCCGTGTCCCTGACGGAAAAACGTATGTGCTCGCCGCTTTCATGTTGCCCGATAAAGTCGGCCCGCAACTCGATCTCCCCGTGTTGGGTGAATTTGATCGCATTGCTGACGAAGTTGTTGAGTATTTGCGAGAGTCGCAATGCGTCGACGATATGCGCGGCACTTAAACGGGCATCGGCGTTTTGCCACAACAGCAGGTTTTTGGCACTGGCAACGCGTGAGTAGGTATTGACAACTTCCTGCAGCAACTGGGGAATGGATGTGGATTGCGGCGAAAGCACTAACTTTCCATCCTGAATTTTGGACCAGTCCAGAATGTCGCTGACAATGCGCAGAAGGCCTCTTGCCGACTCCCAGGCCGTTTGCAAGGTCTTGTTCTGATCCTGATTGAGCGGCGTCATCGACAGAACTTCCAGCATGCCCAGAATACCGGTCAGCGGTGTGCGAATCTCATGGCTCATGGTGGCGAGGAAGGAATCCTTCGTATGATTCGCTTCCTCGGCGGATTCTTTGGCGGCAACAAGTTGTTGCTCATGAAGTTTATTCTCGGTGATGTCGCGAATCACGCCGGTAAAGTGAACCGAGCCACTGAGTGTCGTGGCATTGACGGCGATTTGCATCGGGAATGTGCTGCCGTTGCGACGCAGGCCCTCCACTTCCCTTCGAGTGCCGACGATGTGCGCATCGCCGCTCGCCAGATAACGGGCGATATAGTCGTCGTGCTGATGACTGTGTGGCGCGGGCATCAGCTGCTTGACGTTTTGCCCGATGATCTCATCCGCGGTATAGCCAAACAGTCGCTCTGCGGCCGGGTTGAAGGTCTCGATCAGCCCGTGTTCGTTGATGGTGATGATGCCGTCCGCCACCGCATTGAGGATTTCATGAATCCTCGATGCGCTGTCGATCAGTGCCTGCTTCGCTTCATATTCCTGCGACACGTCCCGGAAAACGAGAATGGCACCGATAACCTTGCCTGAACGATCGCGAATGGGGGCGCAGCTATCGGCAATCGGGCGCTCCGTGCCATCGCGTGCGATCAACACGGTGTGATTGGCCAGGCCATGTATCGTGCCGCGTTCCAGTGTGGAGGCCACCGGGATGGTGGCCAGTTCGCGGGTTTGCTGGTTGATGATGTGGAAAACTTCGTCAACAGCCCGACCATAGGCCTCCACGTGCGACCAGCCCATCAGTTTTTCGGCAACGGGATTCAGCCGGTTGACGCGTCCTTCGGCATCGGTGGAGAGCACGCCATCGCCAATAGCGTTCAAGGTCACGGAAAGTCGTTCCTCGCCCGCCGCATGGTCGATTACCCGCTGCTCCAGTTCCTGATTGAGCTTGGTTATTTCCCGCCGCGCCTGTTGGCGACTCAAGGTGATCTGCGCGATATACAGCGAAAGCAGGGCCAGCAGAACGATGGCCAATGCCAGAAGTTCCTTGCTGAATTTCTGGGTGTAGAAGGCCGATGCGTACAAAGACGATTTCGGCACGAACGACACCAACTTCCAGGCGTATGGGTGGGCGGCATCACCAACGGACGGGGCGATCAGCTGTGTCGATAACTGCTGTGCAGCCAGCAATGGATACACCGTATCGTAGCTGTACAGTCCTTGGCGGGTCAGAATGGTGCCGTGTTCGGTACCGCTGATCACCGTCCAGATCTTGGGGTGGTCATGCGCAAAGGTACGCTGACTCCTGCCCAGCATGAATCCCCATTCATCCGCTCGCTGCGGGCTGCTCAACCAGTAGCCGTCCTGGTTCAGGAGCATGCCGCTGTGTGGCATGCCGCCCTGCATGGCAGCCCGGAAATTATGCAGCAGCGCCTGCCCGAAGTAATTCAGGATGATGACGCCTTTCTTGGTGCCCGCACTGTCGAACACCGGCGTGCCGAACCGAATCATCGGTTTGTACGGGATTTCAAGTTTGTGATGTTCGATATTCAAATCGAGCGGCGACATGAATATCTCACCGCGATCAAGCGAGAGACTGTCTTCGAAATAATAGCGGCCCTGCTTATTCTGTAATTGATGAGCGGGTACGGCGGCGGGTGCGCCGTCATTGTCGTTAACACGAATCTGTTCCTGACCTTTGGCATCGAGATAACGAATCTGGTCGTAGCGTTCCGATTCCTTGGCCAGCACCAGGAAAATCTTTTCCAGAGTGTTGTGATGGGCCGGATCATCATGATCGAGATAAGACTGCAGTGCCGGTAGATTGGCGAGGACGCGCAGATCGGTGACTGCCGCGGATAAATTGACCTGGACACTTTCTTTCGCCACCAGAACTCGGCTGCCCTCACGGACTTCCGCGCTTTGAATGCGTATCTGCTGGTCGAAACGAATAGCCGCAAACAGAATGGCGGAAAAAATCAAAAGCAGGGGCAGGAAGATCTGCGCGAAGCGCATAACAAAAGAACGTGTAGGGAGTTTGAGATTTAATACGGACATTTTGATTTCCACATTCCCTGAATCTCTTTGTATTTAGCAATACTACAATAAAATACTCAACCATATTTGAGTGAGTAGTTGTTTTAATGGCGAACTATTTCGCGGGTTTTATTACCTGATCCTCATGTTCTGGCCATCTTGTGGATAAGTAGCGGCGGTTAAGGTGATCCTGCATCAACGACATCGTTGATCATCCTTTGAAACCAATGAGGTAGTCATCATGAAATCACGTTATATCATTGCAACCATCACCGGCGTCAGCCTTTCCATGATGGGCATTGTCGGCGCCCAGGCCTATAGCGGCGAAACCCTCGCCAAGCATGCCAAGGTCAGCATGGCCGAAGCCCAGAGCCTCGCCCTGAAAGCACGGCCGGGGACAATTACCGATCAGGAACTGGAAAAAGAGGGCGGCGGCAGCGGACTGCGGTATTCTTTCGACATTAAAGGCACCGACAAGGTAGTCTATGAAATCGGCGTCGATGCCCAGACGGGCGCCGTCCTTGAAAACGACAAGGAAAGCGCGAATCCCGATTAAAATTCGGGCCATGTCTTAAGTGAATAACGATCCGGGCCGACAGAAACTCTGTTGCGCCCGGATCGTCTTATTGGGACTGAGCACTTTCAGTGAATCGGAGAACGAAAAATGCGCCGCATGATTTTTTCCACACTGTTTTCCGCATTGGCCATGATGCTGATGCCGCTGATCGCGCCCACATCTCAGGCCCATGCCGATATCATCAACTGGAACCTGCTCTACGGCGGTTCCGGTAATGTTGGTGGCAGTCTCGGCAATGTGCTTCCCCCCCCGCGCTATACCGTCGTACCCATCCAGCCGGATGGCGACGATCAGGTCCAGGCCAGCCCCAAACACCACATCTACCGTCACCAGACGCATTGGCTACTTCGCAGTGAGCATCACCACCGGCACGCCCACGAACATCCCGAATATGTGCATCGGGAAATCTACCGTCAGGGGCGGGGAGATCGTGGCGAGGATTGAGGCTTTGACCTGTTTCCGCTGATGGCCCCGTACCCCCGTAGGTTGGGGTAAGCCTGCGCACCCCAACATCAACAGGTAATCCGTGCGTTAGCGTGTTGGGCAGCGCTGAACGCGAAGCGCGCTTACTCCAATCTACGCGCGCAACAATTCAGGAAGTTTGTCGATGGCCACCAATGTTGCGCTCTCATGAGCAGGTGCAACGAAATGTACCTTAGTATAATATTCGTATAATTAATGTATAAGGGGGTGGTTAAATGTTTTGTGGTGCGCTCAAACGAGAATTGCTGGCTTGCAGGGAGCGCGAGCAGACATTCGAATCGACCGTTCAGGCGATCAAGGACAATGTCGCGACCATCGAATTCACCCCCAGTGGTGAGATCCTGGATGCCAACAGCCTGTTTCAACGAGCAACCGGTTATAGCATTGAGCAGCTTAAGGGCCAGCACCACCGCATGCTGTGTGATTCGTCCTACGCTAATTCCTCTGAATACCGGTCGTTCTGGCAGACGCTCGCCAGCGGGCAGTCGCATCGCGGCGTCTTTGAACGACACAACAGTACGGGCGCGCGCATCTGGCTCGAAGCGACTTATTTTCCCGTTCGTGACCAAGCCGGGAAGGTGACGCGCATCGTCAAGATCGCCAGCGACGTGACCGAAGAGACCAATCGTCTGAACGATCAACAGGCGATCCTGCAGGCGCTTGATCGCTCTCAGGCCATGATCACCTTCAATCCGGACGGCACGATCATCACCGCCAACGACAATTTCCTCGCGGCGATCGGTTACAAACTGAATCAGATTCAGGGCAAGCATCACCGGATGTTCTGCCTGGACAGTTTCTATTCAGAAAACCCGGATTTCTGGTCCGATCTGGCCAAGGGGCGGTTCAAGAGCGGCCTCTTTGAGCGCCTCGATGCCGCGGGTAGAAGCATCTGGCTGGAGGCGACCTACAATCCGATTTTCGATGCCCAGGGCAAGGTCATCGAGATCATCAAGTTTGCCAGCGACGTGAGTTCGCGGGTAGAGGCCAATATCGCCATCAACGAGGCGGCCATTCTGGCGCGTGAGATCGGGGAACAGACCGTTGGCAACGCCATCAAGGGCAGCGAGCTGCTCAAGTCGTCGGTTCAGACGTCGACCGCGATCCACGACAACGTCAACCATGCGGCACAACTGATCGACAACCTCGCCCTGCATTCCAAGAACATCAAGAATATTGTTGCCACCATCAGTTCGATTGCCGAACAGACCAACCTACTGGCGCTCAATGCCGCCATCGAGGCGGCGCGGGCAGGAGAGCAGGGCCGGGGTTTTGCCGTTGTTGCAGACGAGGTTCGAAAACTGGCCAAGCGCACCAGTGAATCCACCGCCGAGATCGATGCCGTCGTGCGGGAAAACCACGACCTGACCAGCACCGTCACGAAAAGCATGGCCTCGGTCGCCGAAAGTGCAGAAAAAGGCAGCGAGCAGATCAGTCAGGCGGCTGTGGTCATGACGGAAATCCGGACCGGTGCGCA
>DATKTJ010000103.1:0-10395 GCA_035531235.1 Halothiobacillus sp.
ACCAGGGGAATCAGATGCGTTTCCGGATCATGCCGTTCGCCCAATTCACCCTCGGGGTCGGCACCGGCCGCATTGAAATACCGCAGGCAGACCGATCGGAGCCCATAGGCCGATTCGTAATCCGCCAAAACCTGCTCAACCATCCACTTGCTGCGGCCATAGGGATTGATGGGTTGCTGCGGGTGATCCTCTGCGATGAAATCATGCAACGGCTCGCCGTACGTCGCGGCCGTGGACGAGAAAATGAAATGCCGCACATCGTGGCGACGCAGGGCATCCAGCAGATTGATCGTGTTGGCCACATTGTTGCGGTAATACTTTGCCGGATCGCCGATCGACTCGCCCACCAGGCTGAACGCGGCAAAATGCATCACGGCATCGAATCGCCCGTCGGTAAACAGCCTGTCGAGTAAAGGTGTGTCGGCCATGTCGCCGACCACCAGCTCGCCATAACGCACGGCATCGGCATGTCCGGTGGACAAATTGTCCAGCGTCGTCACGGCATGCCCCGAACACGCCAGCATCTTCACCATATGCGAACCGATATAACCGGCACCGCCGACCACGAGAATATTCATGTCACGCTCAGCTCAATACGCATTTTTATTCACGAATCCCCTGAATATCGTCAAGAAAATGATCTTCAGGTCAAAAGCGAGCGACCAGTGCTCGATGTAGTACAGGTCATGCTCGACCCGACGCTGCATCTTTTCGAGCGTATCCGTTTCCCCGCGCCAGCCATTGATCTGCGCCCAGCCGGTGATCCCCGGTTTCACCTTGTGACGGAGCATGTACCCGCCTACCTGATCCTTGTAGGCTTCGTTGTGCGCGATGGCGTGGGGTCGCGGGCCCACAATCGACATTCGCCCCTGCAGCACATTGATGAACTGGGGCAGCTCGTCCAGACTCGTGCGCCGCATCCAGGCGCCAATGCGCGTCAGGCGCGGGTCATCCCGCTTCGCCTGCACCACCTGTCCCGCAGATTCTTTATGCACCCGCATGCTTCTGAACTTGTAGATTTCGAACGTCTTGCCATCCCATCCCAGACGCTTCTGCCGAAAGAACACCGGCCCCGGCGAGCTGAGCTTCACGCCGATGGCCAATGCCAGCAGCAAGGGACTGATCACGATCAGGATCAGCAGGGACAGCAATCGATCCTCAAGCCCCTTCACCAGCCGATTGACGCCGGTCATCGGCGAGGCCGTCAGATCGAACATCGGCATGTCGAGAATCTGGGAGACCCCATGGTTGATCAGAAACAGGCCAAACAGATCGGGAACGAACCGCACATTGGCCGTCGAAAACCGCAGGCTTTCCAGCACATCCCGCAGTCGACGGGTCTGCTCCAACGGCACGGCGATCCACACTTCGTCGATATCGTGCACCGACACATAATCGAACAATGTCTCCAACGGGCGCAAAGGCTCATCCGGCAAGGCCCGATCACTGCCACCCGCATCAAACACTGCCGTCACATCAAAACCGGCCCAGGTTTCCTCCCGCGCCCGGCGAATCAAGTCGCGCGCCAGAGGTCCCCCGCCAACCACCACGGCCCGACGCCTGTTGAGCCCTCTTTTACGCATCAGTCTGAGCAATGAAAAAGCGGCGATCCGAGAAAAAATCAACAATATTGCGGCCAGAGAAAACCACTGCCCCAACCATAAGCGCGAAAATGTGGCCCCCTGTTTGGTCAGCACCAGAAGCACCAACACCACCAACAGGACGCTCGCCCACGCAAGAACCACCCGACCGGCAGGTGCCGACAGCCCGCGGGATCGCCACGATTGGTAAACACCGAGCATAGGGAACATGACGATGGCGATTAGCGTCGTCAACAACAAGAGAACGGCATAAGGAAGAGAAAAGGTGGCGTCAAACCCAAACCGGAGGTAATAAGCGACGACGCCACTCAAGACAACCAGAAGCACATCGGTGGCACGGTTAGCCAAGGCAGAAAGCGCAGATGAATTGCTCAACAAGAGGACAACCAGCGTGATGGACGAATAAATTCAACAGCGCCAATGTACCAATTTCTCGGGATCAACCGAACAATTGCTATCAAAAATTATCCTCGTCGGTCAGAAACCCAAAAGCCCTTATGCATACTGCAAGCTATTTTAATCCTTAAGGGAAGACCGGATTCCATCCGTCCAAGACGATACCCGGCATATTTCAGAATCGTGCGAAGCAAGGCCGAAGGAATCAACCAAGGTGCATGTTTCAGCAAATAAGCCAACTCGGAACGAACAAAACGCCCCCCTTCGCCTTCTGGCTTGCCAAAGGCATCGAGCATCCAGGATTCACGAGCATGCAGCACACCAATATCAAAATATCGCCGGAACTCTTGAAGATGGTTGTAATCGTGCGAGTGATAGACAATCGCATCTGCCTGGTAGGCCACTTTCCACCCCGCCATCAACATCCTAGCCGCTACAATAGTGTCTTCCCCAAGAATAACGTCCGAAGGAAACCCGCCGACGGCAGCCAAAGCTTCAGTTCGGTATGCTGCAAATGAATTGGACATGAAGGCAGCCTTGATGCCCATTCGTTCGACATCAGCAAAATCACAGACATGACTAGTTTC
The DNA here is from genome assembly GCA_035531235.1 of Halothiobacillus sp. Taxonomy (GTDB): domain Bacteria; phylum Pseudomonadota; class Gammaproteobacteria; order Halothiobacillales; family Halothiobacillaceae; genus Halothiobacillus. Next base: position 2,585 of record DATKTJ010000103.1, read on the forward strand.
AGGATAATTAAAAAGACGTGCATGACCTTCGATCAACCCAGCACCAAGCCGGGGAATCTGGCGCCCGTATGCGGCGCCCACCGACTCATGATCGAGAACCTCAACCAACCTCGTTATCGCATCGGGAGAAACGAGGATGGCATCCTGAGTCAGGAAAACGACGACATCAAAATCAGGGTTAAAATCGACGGCAAGCTGCCGGGTTCCTCCGTGATTGAAGTCGGACTGAGATATTTCGTGAACAGAAAATCCCTCTTCCCGTGCCTGCGAGAGAACATCAAAAGGAGACCCAGAATCGATAACACAAACCGAAAGCGCAATAGACTGCTTTTGAACAGCATTAATCCATTCCCGCCACTGCTGCCGTAGAGGGTTATAAACGGGAACGACGATCAGGATGCTTGCATCAACCAAAGGACAATCCCTGAAGCACTTATGTATCCAGCCTGCCCGTGACACCACGAAGCCCATCCCGCACGCCTTTCCACATCATCGCCATCTTGTTCAGACGATCCGGACCAAAAAGAATGCTGAAACCCAGGATGTACACGAGTCGAATCAAATCAACCCTAATCCAAGCCCAGGGAATATATTTACGTCGATAAAGCAAAATACTATTTCGGAATATGTAGTAGTAACGAAACGCTTTGTGCACGGGCACATCACGCCAGCGCCCAAACCAAATGCGTTTTCGATACTCACCCAGATCGTGTTCGAGCAAGGCCTCACAGTCACCGAGGAGCGCATACCCCTTCGACTTGGCCCGCAAACACCACTCCGTATCCACATGATCAATGAAGAGTGATTCATCCATGGGACCCACGTCGTCAAGAACCTGAATCGGAATCAATGAGCCTGAAGTGATCAAAAAATCAGTAGAAAGACAAGGGGCATTCTCCACGCAGGGAATACGACCAATACGCAGAGATTCAAAATGAACATGCTGAGAAACAGCCCCATTGTTGACATCAACAAAACGCGGGCCGATCGCAGCTACGGGTCTATCACCCATAAACCCATCAAGGTGCATGACCATAAGATCAACCATCCTTGGGCACGGCACGCTATCCTGATCCATCAGCAGAACGTGGGTAGCTTTTAGGGACCGAGCACGTTCAACCCCCGTATTCAATGCAGAGCCTAGACCAAGATTTCCCTTCTGGGGTTCAAAAATACAACGATCAAAGGCAGCAAGAGCTAGGGAAAGCGCATTTTGGGCGGCAGAACCATTATCAACAACGATGACAAGTTCAACCTGCGCGGCAAGTGACCGCAAAGATAAAATCAGGCCATCCAATTCCGGGGTATAAGTTACGACAACTGCCGCGACAACAGGTCCACGCGCCATCTATAAAGATCCCAAAGACGTCAGGGCCTTCATGATATTCTCAAATTGAGAGTCCCAAGAATAAGCAGAAAGAGAATGAGCACGCGCGCGGCTGGCTACGGCCCCGCCGGTCGAAAGATCTACTTTCGAGCGCCTGATTGCATCGCCCCATTGGTAAGACTTTGCCAGAAAACCGTTTTGGCCGTCAGATATCGCACCGCGATAGGTGAAAACAGGTGATACAACAGAAGGCACTCCAACTGCACCTGCTTCAAAATACTTGAGCTCTGACTTGCAATTCGTAAAGACGTTATCCTGCAGTGGAACCAAATTAATATCGACAGACGCGATAAGCTTTTGTAAATTCACATAATCTTGGAAAGGATAAGAACGAATACGGTCAGAAAATCTTTCAAGAGATGCATCCGGCTCGATATACCCCACCACCACAAGATCTAGGGACTCGTCTTCTTCTAGCAACTCAACCAGGGCCGGAGCCACGATAGCGAAATCCAGCTTGTGAGACGGAGATCCACTGAAATAGCCGAGAGTAACCTGACCATCAGACAAAAAATCTCCTTTGAGTTTTGCAGAAAAAATCTCATCAGAAAATTTCTGTTGGACAGAATTCATGAAATTGGGGACCACTAGAGCTGACAGATCACAAAACTCGGTGATGCGTGTCGCCAAAAACTCATTCGTAGTAATCGCTCCATCACATAGTTTGAGAGACTGGCTCATGCGCCCAATATATGCAAACCAATCATCAAAAACTTGAGGGAGGCCCGCATCAAGGCCAAGGGAATCGGTAAGCACATGGACATAATCCAAATCGAATACCAGATCGTCCACATCAAAGAGGACTTTTTTCCCCTGAGCGCGGAACCTTTGAATCAAGCAGTTCAACTGAGCACTGTAACGGGACCTGCAAACAACCAAGAGATCGGCGGCTTTGACAATTTGCTCAACATTAGACAAGTCAGACAAGAAAAAGTACGAGGCCGAAACGCGTCCATCACCTAGGCTATTAAGAGCTTCGGCCATGTTGTACGCTCGATATCTGAACGTACTATTGTTGGGCTGTTCATAAAAATAAGCAACCCTTAGCTCACCTCTCAACAGTGAGGACAACCTCTTCTCAAAAGGAACGATCCATGGATCCGAGTAAGGGTATTCATCAATATTAATTGTAAGCATGCCCTTCACCCACAATCGAATCAATCACAGGCTCGAATGACTGTTCCCAGCTACGGCTAAACCCACTGTTCATGTAATTTCTGGATCTCGCGCTATCATCTGCAGAAAGCTCAATTGCTAAACCAATCGCCGAAACTATGTCATCAACATCCAGTTCAGAACAGATGATATTCTTGGAGTAGCCAGATAAATCGGTCTTTAAGGCAAACTTGTTCGTAACCACAACAGCGCCAGAAGCCGCCAAATCCAGTGGCGGGTAACTAGGATGAGGTGTACTCATCAAACTGAGCCCGACATCCACCGATCGCAGCAACGCAGAATACTCCCCCCACGGCAACTTCTCATATTTGATTGGCCGAACCCCGCCGAAGAGCTCTATATCGGGGATATTGCTGCCGACAAACAAAATATCCCATTCCTCTGGGTCCAGCACGCCGTTCTTCAGCGCTTGATCAATTACCTCGATACCCAAGTAAAACAGATTCCTCGGATTATTAGGCCTTGCATAAAAAAAGAATTTCTTCCGACCACCGCCTTCACTCTTAGCTTCTGAATGATAAACCTCGAGAGGAAATGAAGGCTCAAACCAAAATCCATTTTTTGGAATGTTGGTAAAACCCTCACCAACCAGGTGGTCATATAAGAGCTTTGTATTAATCACAAAAGTAATTTTGTCATTACTCATGACTTGACTGCATTTTACCCAGTCGTCTCCTAACGGGTAAAACATTCGCTCATCCTCCTGGAGCAAATAGATAATTTTGTCGGCTCTTACACCAGAAAGTGTGGAAGCGGTAGTCCACCACGACGTTGTCACAAAAAAGTCATTTTCTGTGAAATCAACCCCATACCCGTGACCATCACAGGGTTCAAATTTAAACTGCAGCTCGTTCTCCAGATTAAGCCTGTATAACTTTAGAAAATTGAACACCCCTGTCTCATCAGGTCGTTCTGTTCTGGTCACAATTCTCAACTGGGCATCCAACCTGTTTGCAAGGAAAACTCCGAACAATAACGAAGTCCCGACCCCACCGAACAAACTCCCGGCCTGAACGCTGTCAGTAACTATATTTACTCTACAGCCCTCTCCCCTTGCGACTTTGGAATATGTCGTCATTGGGGCGGCCATCAAGAATCTATCCCGACTAAAGTCACTAGACTTAACGCCCCCCCGAGCGACATCAAGCCCTTGCAAACCTTCCAGATCGTGCCCAGAAGAAAACTCCTGAAGAATACGCCGTATTAAAAGCTTGGTACCGCGCCTTCTCCAAAAACTTATCGCTTTCTTTGCTGATTCAAACATCAAAACAAAACCTCGTTAAACTATCTATCCTTACGACTTGACCAGCTCTACTTCTTCAAAACTCGGACCAATCTCTTAAGGACAATGCCTGCTTGGCGAAGGGGCGCTGTAATGCACCAAGACCGACTTGTCAATATTGATGCCAGAAAGTCCTCTTTCTCAGTGAGTTGAGCATCCTTTGACCTTAACTCAGCATCCTTTGACCTTAACTTAACCTCAAGGTCACTAATATGGGCTTCGCTCCCGCCCAGCCTGGATTTCAATGACATAAATTCTTCTCCAGGAGCCTTGGGCAAATTCGCCCATTGGTTCTCAATCTGCGATGGCGCCACGGATAAAGTGGACTGGAGACCCAAAACACCATCAACCACTAGCGCCTGATTTCCGGAGATCACCCTCTTTCCAAGCCGATTTTTTTCCGATGGAGACTTCCTGATCACACACATCGAATTGATAAATTCGACTGAATGGATTTGCGACAGGGCGGTTTCGTCAAACATGACCCCATAGTTCCTGGAAAATTCAGAAAGTAATTCTTCGCGAGTTTTATTTACGCCCCAATGCTCATGAGAAACCACATCCGACAAGCACTTAAAGAAGGAGATGGCTGAATAGGGATCATATAACCCCCCCTCAAATTCCTGCCAATAACTACAGTGTAGATCCTCGGCGACATAAACGCCCTCATCCGCAAGGTGCGGGAAATAATGCACAAATGACTTAACAATATCGGAAGACCTGTGTGAGCCATCATCTATGATCACATCAAAAGCAGGCGAGCAATCAAGAATATTATTTTTGGTTTCCTCATCATTTGCATCTCCAACCACCACCGATATTCGAGGGTCATCGTATGCAAGCTTATGGCAATCCGTGTTAATGTCACAGCCCACCAGCCTTTCAGGTCTTGGAAAATAGCACCCCCAGATCTCCAGTGATCCACCGTTCTGAACCCCTATCTCCAAAAGCCTAACGGGACTGTTTCGAAAATATGAAAACAACCGCTCATACTCCGCCAAGTAAAGCGACCATTTATCCGAGACCTTTCCCTGATGCTTGGCATACAGATCTTGGAGTGTATTTTTCACCATTCAAAACCCATCATGTTTATTTTAAGAAAAACTCGAATTCACCCAACCAAATCTTGCGCATGAACGCGAAAGCCATCTACTTTTGCCAAAATCATGGAAATAAATCTGCCTCTTTAATCTCTTTACCTTGTTGATCCTTATCTGAAAGGCTGTAAGCACCCACCTGGGGCCAATAAATACCTAAATTTTCATCATTCCATATGATGCAGCGCTCGTAGTCCGGCGAATAGTAATTTGTCGTCTTATACAAAAAATCTGCCGTGTCACTGAGCACCAGAAACCCATGAGCAAACCCTGAAGGCACCCATAATTGCCGATGATTTTCCTCCGTGAGCTCTACACCGACCCATTTTCCGAACGTGTCCGAGCTTTTACGGATGTCGACAGCAACATCAAAAACGGCTCCGCGCACTACCCGAACGAGCTTCCCTTGTGGCTGGCGGATTTGATAGTGAAGACCGCGTAACACACCTTTCGTTGAGCGGGAGTGATTGTCTTGCACAAACTGTACATCCAAGCCCGTTGCCGCTTTAAATTTCCGTACATTGAAACTTTCCATAAAAAAGCCCCGATCATCACCGAACACCTTGGGCTCAAGGATGAGTACTTCTGGAATTTCTGTGGGTATCACATTCATCAATAAATTTTCTCTGTAAGCAGATGACTCAGGTATTGACCGTAACCACTTTTGGGCAATGGTGTGGCCAATGCTTGAAGTTGCTCATTGTTGACCCAGCACTATCGTCAGGCAATTTCTTCCGGGCAGGCTATTTTTAATCCCTGACGCTTTTCCAGTGTGTGGATAAAGTGACTGGCCTCAAGCAAAGAGTCGTGCGTTCCTGTGTCCAGCCAGGCACTTTCCGCCGCCAATAAAGCCGGTTACTAATATCACGCGCCAGTCCGCTCCAATTTCTTATCTTTAAAATCAGGCAAGTAGTTCATTTTTCCATGTTTTAGTTCATAAACACGGCCGCATAAACCGCCCAGCATAGTGTGATCGTGCGAGGCGAAGACAAAAATCTCCGCATTAGCAATCAAATCGTGCATCCGCGCTTTGGCTTTTTCTTGAAAGCCGGCATCGCCCGCGCCGAACATTTCATCCACCAATAAAATTTCCGGCTGAAAGCTGGTGCCCACTGCGAACATCAGGCGCATCGTCATGCCCGATGAATAGGTGCGCACCGGCAGGTTCAAAAAATCCCCCAATTCGGTGAATTCTTCAATTTCGGGGATTTTGCTGCGCGCCTCTTTAAGTGACATGCCCATGAGCATCCCCATGCGCAAGATGTTTTCATAGCCCGAAAGTTCTGGATCCATACCTGAGCCGATTTCCAGCACCGTGGCAATACGGCCTTCGCGAATAATTCGCCCGGAATCCTGAGTGTAAATGCCCGCCATGGTGCGCAACAAGGTGCTTTTACCGGCGCCATTGTGGCCAATCAATCCGATCGAATCACCGCTTTTGAGCTCAAAACTCACATCATCTAATGCGGTGACGGAAACGGTATGCCCCGCTTCTGCCGCAATTTTTCCGCCCGTGGCGATTCGCATAAATTGGTGACGCAGCGATTGCGCGCGCGCGTTGTAAATGGGGTAGCGAACCGAAACGTTCTCAAATACTAAATGCGCCATGATTAAATCCAGTAAGGAATGCGCGTGCGGCGCGAATTAAACATCCACAATGTCACCGCCCAACCAACCAGCACCATGCCAATAGCGACCGGCCATACAAACTCGGGACTGGGGTGCCCCAAGAGAGGATCACGCACAATGCTGATGAAATAACTGAATGGGTTCATCCAAACAATCCAGCTTCCCACGCCTAATTGTTCGGCCTTAAACAACACAGGCGACATAAAAAACAGTAGTGGCATAAAGTTGGTAATCGCCGTTTCGGTATCACGATACCGTGAGGCGAACATACCAATAAATAAACTCATCCAGCTTAAATTCAAAACCACCAACACAAAACCGGGAATCACCAGCCAAGCACTCCAGTGCCAATCCGGGGGGTAAATCAAAAATACGATCAAAATCACGATGGCGTTGTGCGCGAGGTTAATCAGGTGCCGCAAGACCAACTTAATCGGATAAAAAAACAGCGGTATGCGCAAATTCCGAATGAGTTGCGCATTTTGAATAAACAACTGGCTGCTTTCGGTAACGATGGCGGCGATAAACCCCCAAAGAATCAAACCAACGGTCAGCAGCGGGATAAAGGTCGCCTTGTCCATCTTGAACAAGGTGCTCCAGACGAAACCCAGACCGCCAACCCCGATGGCCGTCCCAAGAGTCAGCCAAAAAGGGCCGAGCATACTGCGTTTATAGCGGGCTTTGGTGTCGCTCCAGGAAAGGAACAAAGCAGCGGGAAGTTTCCGGAGCGCGTCGAGTAGATCGTTTTGTGTGGCTGTCCAGCGGGATGACATGGTGTGCTCGTCAAGGAAAAACAAGCCCGCATGATAGCGATAAACGAGAACGAATAGAAACGAAGGATCGGCAGATCAAAGAAATGCACCCGATGATGGGGTTTATGCGGCCCTTCCCGTGTGCTCGACAATCGCCAGACATGCAAAAAGCCGCACAAGGCGGCTTTTCACACGAAGATGGCGCAGCGGACGGGACTCGAACCCGCGACCCCCGGCGTGACAGGCCGGTATTCTAACCAACTGAACTACCGCTGCTAATTTTGATGTTGGTGGGTGATGAGAGGCTCGAACTCCCGACCTACGCCTTGTAAGGGCGCCGCTCTACCAACTGAGCTAATCACCCAGCATGGAGCGGGAAACGAGATTCGAACTCGCGACCTCAACCTTGGCAAGGTTGCGCTCTACCAGCTGAGCTATTCCCGCACATCGAACAACCGCGTTTGACCGTGGCTGTTTGTCACAGAGCG
>DATKTJ010000104.1:0-60049 GCA_035531235.1 Halothiobacillus sp.
GGGGCCATATAGGTCCGAACGGCGAGGAAAACCCCCAGAAACAGCGTAATTTCAATCAGCCACCGCAACCAGCGGCGGCGTTTGGGGGGGGGCGGCACCGCAGACTGGAGCGATGGATCAGGAGAAGAAGAGCGGTCGTCAGTCATGGCTAGATTCACTTCGGGCAAGGGGCTGCCGGTCGGGCGAACCGGATCATTCGTTGATACACTGGCTGATATACAAGTGTGGACCGACCGGGTGGCGAAGGCCTCGGCCCATGGTAAACAATATTTGAACCGGACGTGAGGCAGACACCAGCATGCGGATTGTGGTCGGCATATCGGGCGGCATTGCCGCCTACAAAACCATTACCCTGGTTCGACGCCTGATCGAAGCCGGTGCCGAGGTGCGTGTCGTACTGACCGAGTCGGCCACTCAGTTCGTCACCCCCTTGAGCCTGCAGGCCGTATCCGGCCACCCGGTGCGCACGCAGCTGTTCGATGCCGAAGCAGAAGCGGGCATGGATCACATCGCCCTCGCGCGCTGGGCCGAACAGGTCGTCATTGCTCCGGCGTCGGCCGACCTTCTCGCACGAATCGCCCAAGGCATGGCCAACGATCTGCTGACCACGCTCATCCTTGCCACCACGGCACCGGTAATCGTCGCCCCCGCCATGAACCGGCAGATGTGGGCGCATCCAGCCGTACAGGCCAATGTACAGACCCTGCGATCGCGGGGGGTTCGTATGATCGGCCCCGCATCGGGTGCCCAAGCCTGCGGCGAGGTCGGCGCGGGTAGGATGGTCGAACCCGAGGACTTGGCCCGGCAGATCCTCGACATGGGGTCATCATCGCTGTCGATCGACTGGCGGGGCAAACAGGTTGTCATCACGGCGGGTGGTACGCGGGAACCGATCGACCCCGTGCGGTTCATCGCAAATCGCTCATCCGGTCGGATGGGGTTCGCCCTGGCGGCAGGCGCCGCGGCCTGTGGGGCGGATGTCCGACTGATCTGCGGGCCGAACGGGCTCGATACCCCCCTCGGCGTTACGCGCATCGATGTCGAAACGGCACAAGACATGGCCCATGCCGTGGCGGCAATCCACGCCATGGATATCTTCATCGGTGCAGCGGCGGTCGCCGACTATCGAGTCGCCGAAATTGCCCCGCAGAAGATGAAGAAAAATATCGCCAAGCCTGGGTTGACCCTGCATCTGGTCCCCAATCCCGATATTATTGCCGCCGTCGCCAAGCGGGCGAACAGGCCGTTCGTGGTAGGTTTTGCGGCAGAAACGGAACAACTCCTCCGCCATGCCGCCGAGAAACGTGTTGCCAAGGGCATGGATCTGATCTGCGCCAACGAAGTCGGCGATGGTCGGGCCTTCGACCAACCGGACAATGCGCTGACCTTGATCTGGCCAGAAGGCACGCAGCCCCTAGCGCTGGCGCCCAAACAGGTACTGGCGGCACAAATCATCGAAAAAATTGACGAACTCATGCGTTCGACTGAATAACAAAGAGACCAGAAATGCATCATATCGAAGTGAAATGGCTGGACCCCCGACTTGGCGATACCATTCCCCGGCCGGACTATGCCACCGAGGGCTCCGCCGGTCTGGATCTGCGTGCCTGCCTGACCGAATCGATGGTGCTCGCGCCCGGCCAGACCGAACTGATCCCGACCGGCATGGCGCTGCATCTGGCCGATCCCGGGCTGGCCGCGGTCATCCTGCCTCGTTCGGGACTGGGCCACAAACACGGCATCGTGCTCGGCAATCTGGTCGGCCTGATCGACTCCGACTATCAGGGACAGCTGTTCGTGTCCGTCTGGAATCGCAGCAGCACCCCATTTACCATCGAGATCGGTGAACGGATCGCCCAGCTGGTTGTGGTACCTGTCGTTCAGGTCGCCTTTGAAACAGTCGAGGAATTCACCCCCAGCCATCGCGGCACGGGTGGATTCGGCCATACCGGTCGCGGCTAATTTTTACGTTTGAGTATTGAGGAAACCCCCATGGCGCGTTATGACCCGGCCGTTACCGCCGATGTATTGATGGAGGCGCTGCCGTACATTCAGCGCCTGTTCGACAAGACCATCGTGATCAAGTACGGCGGCAACGCCATGATCGATGAAGCGCTGCAGGATGCCTTCGCCCGCGACATCGTCCTGCTCAAACAGGTTGGCCTGAATCCGGTGGTCGTCCATGGCGGCGGCCCGCAGATCAACCAGGTATTGGAAAAACTTGGCAAACAGGGCGAATTCATCCAGGGAATGCGTGTCACCGATCGCGAAACCATGGATGTGGTGCAAATGGTGCTGGGCGGGCTCGTCAACAAGGACATTGTCGCCCTGATCAATCGGCACGGCGGCCGGGCGGTGGGATTGACCGGACGCGATGCCGGCCTCGTGCGGGCGCGCAAACTCACCTTGAGTCGGAAAACCCCCGAAATGCTCGAGCCCGAGATCATCGACATCGGTCATGTGGGCGAAGTGGCCTCCATCGACCCGTCGATCCTGAACGTGCTGGAAAACAAGGACTTTATCCCGGTTATCGCGCCGATCGGCGTCGGAGATGACGGCGAAGCCTACAACATCAACGCCGATGTGGTCGCCAGCAAGATCGCCCAGGTATTGGGCGCGGAAAAGCTGCTGTTGCTGACCAACACGGCGGGCGTTCTGGACAAGGAAGGCAAGCTTCTGACCGGGCTATCGGCGCGGGATGTGGAAGGACTGATCGCCGACGGCACCATCTATGGCGGCATGCTGCCCAAGATCGATTTCGCACTGGACGCCGTGCGCGGTGGCGTCAAAACCGTTCAGATTATCGATGGGCGCGTCCCGCACGCCGTCCTGCTGGAACTGCTGACCGACCGCGGGGTTGGCACGCTGATCAGGGGGTGAAAACCCAATCCGACCCGGTATGAAAGATACCGGGCCGGGGAATCAGCGATCCGCCACGGCCGGCTTGTGCTTGGTAAGCTCATCGAACCGACGCAGATCGTGATCGAACTGCCTGACCACATCGTCGCGCACGCCATACAAGTCGGCCAGATTCTTGCGTAACTGTTCCACATCGTGGGCGGCCGCCGCAACCTCCGATGGTTTCTCGGACCGCCCGCGCAGCTCGGCGCGGTTCAGCGCGTTTTTCAATTGCGTGATCTGAGCATTCACTTCAGCCATGCGCTGGGCACGGGCACGCTCGATATCAGCCTTGTTACTGTAGAGCTGAAGCAGAACCTGATCCTTTCTCGCCTGATCGGCCGCAGCTTTGGCTTCTTCCTGACGTTTTTGTTCGGCTGCGGCTTCCGCCGCCAACTCATCCGGCGTTTTTGCACGGTTGATGTGCCGAGTCACGACACCCGTCGCGGGATTAATAATGTCATAACCACGTTCGGCCTGACTGGAGGGCATGTTGTCCCCGAAATGGATCTGTCCGTCCGGCGTCGTCCAGCGGTAGAGCTCCGCCTCGGCCAGAACGGGCATCAGCAGGGCACCCACAAGCATGAACGGCAGTACAACCTGACGTACCAAACGGGCATCCTTGAAGCATTTTCGCGCAAAAAACATAACCATATCCGTCGATTGTCCCTAATTGCCCCCTCCTATCATCGCGTGACCGCGCCCCGCTGACAAGTGATCCGCTTGACGACATCGCACACCGCCGATTAACATAACAATCCATAGAATGTTGGAATGACAAATGCCACCCCAAATTTCATCGCGCGATCTGAAAAACCAGCTTTTCGGGCAAGTGGCCCGGATTGGCAAGGTTGTCGCGCACCCCAAGCGGCTCGAGCTAATCGAGTTGCTCAGCCAGGGTGAAAAGGACGTTGAGCAATTGGCCAGCGCAACGGACATATCTGTCAAACTGACCAGCGCACACCTCAAGGAGTTGCGTCAGGCCCGCGTGGTCGTTGCCCGCCGCGCAGGCAAGCATCAGGTCTATCGCCTGACATCCGAATCCGTCGCCGATCTTTGGGTCACCCTGCGGGTACTGGCGGAGCAGCAACTCCCTGATTTGCGTGCGGCGTTGGAACAGCTTCCGGGCAGCCCGCATGATGCGACTGCGCTCGATGGCCCGACCCTATGGCAACAGGCTCAGCAAGGCGAAGTGGCCCTGCTGGACGTGCGTCCGGCCTCGGAGTTTGCCGCCGCACACTTGCCCCATGCCTATTCGATCCCGCTCGGCGAGCTGCCGCAACGTCTGAACGAACTGTCACGCGCCCTGCCCGTGGTTACTTACTGCCGTGGGCCTTTCTGCCTGATGGCTCAGGAAGGTGTCGAAATTTTGCGTGCGGCAGGTTTCGCGGCACACCGGCTCGAACTTGGCGTAGCGGAATGGCGCGCGGAAGGGCTCCCTTTATCCCGATAGTCATGCCAGAATTCATCTTCAACACCGAGTACCCAATGAATCCCTTTCTTGCCGCATGGTCACCCCCATCCCTCCGGGATGTGCCACTCTCCCCCCTGCATGGAGTACATTCATGAGTCATGGCTTCAGTGCCTTGCGCACGCATCTGGCGCAGTTCATCGTGGGGCAATCCGCCCTGGTCGACCGCCTGTTGATCGGCTTGCTGACCGGTGGACATCTCTTGGTCGAAGGCCTGCCGGGATTGGCCAAGACCACGGCGGTCAAAGCCCTGGCCGAAGGGGTTCACGCGCGCTTCAAGCGGATTCAGTTCACGCCGGATCTTTTGCCGACCGACCTGCTCGGCAATGAAATCTATCACCCGGAAACCCGCACGTTTTCCTTCCAGCCGGGCCCCCTGTTCAACGAAATCATTCTGGCCGATGAAATCAACCGTGCCCCGGCCAAGGTTCAGTCCGCCCTGCTCGAGGCCATGGCCGAACGACAGGTCACCGTGGCCGGAGAAAGCCGTCCGTTGCCGGAACTGTTCCTCGTGATGGCGACCCAAAACCCGCTGGAACAGTCCGGCACCTATCCGCTGCCCGAGGCGCAGCTGGATCGATTCATGCTGCATGTCGCGCTCGACTACCCAAGCCGCCAGGAGGAATACGACATTCTGTCCCGTACCCTGGCGGGCACGCTGGGGGGTGCAGCGGGTGGCGCGACTGACTCGGAAAGTCTGTTGACCGTACCGCAGGTGCTGGCAGCCCGAAAAGTGGTGAAGACCGTATATTGCGATCCTGCCTTGCAACGCTGGGTCGTGGATGTCGTGGCCAGCACCCGCCGCCCTGAAGCGGCCACCCCGGCGCTCGCCTCGTTGGCCGGGATGGTGCTGGTTGGTGCCTCGCCGCGCGGGGCACTGGCCTGGGTGCAGGCGGCACGTGCGCTCGCCTGGCTGGACGGGCGCGATTTCGTGAGTCCGGACGACCTGTTGACGCTCGCGGCCGATGCGCTGCGTCATCGACTCATTCTGAGCCCGAAGGCGATGGTTACCGGCATGACCCGTGATCAGATCATCAGCCAGATTTGCACGCAACTGCCGCCCCCCTGAGATTGCACGACGTGGGAACCCTCGCCAGCCTTTTGCGTCATGGTCGACTGCCCTTTCGGCAGTCGTCGCGTATGCCCAATCACGCCTCATCGGGCTTGGCACCCAATCCCGAGGCGGTCGCGCAGGCTTGGCAACTGGGCGTACAAATTTCGGGGCTGGTCGAAGAAGGCCGGCCCGCCGCAACCCTCCTTTCAGGGGATCAGCTCGCCCGACGACTGGGGCAGGGGCTGGATTTCGAGCAGTTGCGCGCCTATCAGCCCGGCGAACCGGCAAGCCTCATCGACTGGCGCATCTCGGCCCGCGCCCAGGAACCGATGGTGCGGGTATTCCGGGAACCTGCGCAACGCCAATGCCATTTCGTCATCGATACCAGTGCCAGCATGCAATTCGGCACGCGGCAGCAACTCAAGATCACCCAAGCCCTGACCGTCGCACATCTGCTATGTGCCGCGGCCTTGCGGCAGGGGATGTCCGTGGCGCTGCATGCCCCCGCCCTGCCGCGACGATCGTCCGACTACCCCAGCACCAGCCGAAGCACGCTGATGCAGCATCTCGCCACCTTGGCCGAATGGGCTGAATCCAGCGATCCCCTCCAAACGGCGGGCGGCGACTGGATCGGCTTTCGCCAGCGCCTGCAAGGTTGCCTGCCCGATGGGCAACTCATCATCGTCATCAGTGATTTCCTGACCGACCTCGTGGACGAGCACGGCCCGCTGGCCTGGCTGCCGCTGGCCCAGCATCAGCACGTGCTGTTCATTCAGATCGCGGACCCCGCAGAACAGCAACTGCCCGACGTGGGGTCGGTCGTTTTCGCCGCTCAGCCACCACGGCAGGTCGACACTCATCGTTCGGCCGAACGCGACCGTCTGGCCCGGTTATTCGCCGTTCGCCATCAGGAACTGCACGATGCGGCCCAGGCGTTCGGCGGCTGGCACGCGCTCCTCTTTACCGATCAATCCGTCGCCGAGATCACCCGGCTGATCGCCCAGGCACAGAGCGGCATGACGGCAGACGACCCGCGCGCATGAATCCGTCAGCAACCCCTCTGGCGCTCAGTCATCCTGCCGGCCAAATTCCACCCACGGCCCCGCAGGGACTCGTGGATATCCTCTGGCCAGAACCATCCAGCATCGGGGAACACATCGAGCAGGCCCTGACGCTGCACGCCCGTGAACATGGCCTGTGGTGGCTGGCGGGCATCCTGTTGCTGGGGTTGTTCGCGCTGGTCCTGTACCGCATCTGGCGGGATCGACGGGGCATCATTCTACGCTGGCGGCTGAGTCGACTCCTGCATCTGGTCACCCGAAACCAGCCCAAGCGGGTTCCTGCCGAGCGGATTGCGACCGCCCTGATGTGGGCACTGGCACGCTATTTCGGCATGGCGCCGGCCGTCCAGCGGGCGGATCTGCCGCCCGAGTGGCGGCCGTTGATCCACAGCTTGGATACCCTTCGTTTTGGCCCGACACCGCTCAATGCCGATGCCTTGCACGACGTTCTGCAGGCCATGCGGGCTCAGACACGTCATAGCCCGGTGGAGGCGACATGCTGACCCTCGCCGCACCGATCTGGCTGCTGGCGCTCTTGCCGCTGCCCTGGGTGTGGCACATCCTGAGCCGCCGTTATGCAGCGCGCCCGACCGCCCTGATGCTGCGCCATCCGGTTATCGAGCGTGAGGCATCGCCGGCGCACACCCCGAGATCCACGCGTTGGGTGCCGTTGCTCTGGGTACTCACGCTGGCGAGCCTGATTGGGGCGCTGGGTGGCCCCGAGTGGCAGGGCAGCTGGATCAAGCCGCCGCCCGCCGCCCGCTCGATCCTGTTGCTGGTCGACGCCAGCCCCAGCATGAATACCGTGGACTTCCCGGCGGGCAACGGTCAATTCATCCCTCGAATGGACGCCATGAAGCAAGGACTGATTCGCTTCATCCAGTCCCGTCCCCAGGATCATTTCTCGATCATCGTGGTCACCGATTCGGCTGGCAAGCTACTGCCCATGACCAGCGATCATCAGGCGCTCACATTCTGGGTTCGCCAGTTACGCGCCGGCGTGAATGGCAGTGCGACGGCACTGGGTGACGGCTTGGCGCTGGCCATTCGTGATATGACGGCGCGCAGCCATGCGGGCCAACAACCGCCGTTATTGATCGTCTGGACCGACGGCTTCAGCACCGGCGGTATCATGACCCCTGCCGAAGCCCTCGCCCTCGCGCGCGCCAACCAGATCCATATCTACACCGTGAATCTCGCCCCTGCGGGCAGCACGCCCGATGATGGCCAGCCGACCTTGGCCGAACTCGCAGATCTGAGTGGCGGCCGGCCCATCCTTGCCGGCGATCTCGCGGCGATGAATCAGGTGACGGACACCATTGCCCGGAGTGAGGCGCCAGAAACCGTTGCGCCAACCACACGAGTGCGCACCCCACTCCATATCCCCTTACTGATTCTGGCTGCCATTTTGTTCCTGTGGGCGGGCTTGCTCGACTTGCGCCAGCGAGGCGCCGCCTGATGTCCGTATCCCTCACCCTGTTCATCCAACAACTGATCAATCTCTTCGGCCTACAGGATGTCGCCCTCTGGTTGGGGCAAGCGCCGATCATTCACCCGCAACTCGCCGAACCGCGCTGGCTGCTCATCCTGGTGCTGCCATTGGGATTGCTGTTCTGGCGTTGGCGGCAACGACGACGGCTGGTTCACTACGCCGATCCGGCCCTCGCGCCCTGGGCAACAGTCCGCCAAGGCGGCGGGCGCTCCCTATGGCGGCAGCGGGCAATGCGACTGCTGCTCGCTCTGTTCTGGCTGATGCTGACCTTGGCACTGGCCGATCCGCGCGTGCCCAAATCGGCCACGGCACACATGCAGATCCTGCCACCGGTCCTGTTTGTGCTCGACGACTCGGCTGCCATGAGCGTGCAGGATGTCAGCCCGGATCGGCTGGGACGCAGCCTGCAGCTGATCCGGCTACTGATCCCGAACCTGGCCGACCGACGCGTAGGATTGATGGTGTACGCCGATCAGGCCGGATTGCTCCTGCCCCCCAGCCCCGATCATGACCTGCTGCGCTTCTTCCTGACCCAGATCCCCGCGCTCGCGCACCCGGTCGCGGCGCCCCGGCCGGACCGGGCATTCTCGGTGGCAGCCGATCTGGCCGATCTCAAGGGCGGCGCCATTGTCTGGCTCACCAGCGGCGATGAAGCCAGCTTTTCGGGCACCCTGGGCAGCGATCAACTGGCGGCTGCCGAGCGATTGAAGCAGGCGGGATTACGGTTGATTGCCGTCACCGAAGCGGGGGCAGGTGGCCCCATGCTGGCCGATGGCCAACCGATCAAGGACAACGAAGCCAACCCGCTGAGCAGTCGCCCGGCGCCCCAACGTGTCGCGGAGTTGGCCAGACTGACGGGCGGTGCAGCCACAACAACGACCACGCTGCCGGCCGACGCCGCCTTCATTGATCACGAGATTCAGGCGATGCCTGAACTGCCCCCCCGAAACCAGACGGCCAAGCAGACCCGATCGCTGCACAGCCTGCCACTGCTCATCGCCCTGCTCTGCCTCATCGGCGCCGGTCTTATGGGTTTTCCGCCCGTGTCACGTCGAACGTCATCGCGGCTTACCGGCCTGTCTGCGGTGATGGCAATGGCGACCGTCCTTTCTGCGACTGGCGGCATCGTCCCCACGCCCGTTCAGGCCGCCGAACCCGCCGAGTCCACGGGGGGATTGAACGCACAAACCAACCGACTGCGTCTGGCCCAGGCTGACCTGGCACTGGTCGGCGGAGACTTTGCCCAAGCCCAGGTATTGTTCTCGGCCAGCAAGGGATATGCCGCGCGACTGGGCAACGGGATAGCCGCCTATCGCCGTGCAGACTTCACCTTTGCCGCCACCCAATTCCAGATGGCCTCGTGGCTGGCCAGCGCCCCTGCAGAGCAGGCACTGGCCCTGTTCAATCTGGGTGACGCACTGGTGATGACCGGGCAATATGACGCCGCCTTTGATGCCTTTTCCGCTGTGCTGGCCATTCAACCCCAAAACAAAGATGCGCAAAAAAACCGCGATCTTGTCGACAAGTTCAGGAAAAGCATCAGCAAGAATGAAAAGGACAGCCCGAAGTTCAAAGGTTATCAGAGCGCGACCTATGGGTATTATCACGAACCCAAGACCAGCAAAATGGACCAGGCGGTTCAACAAAGCAGTGGTGGCGTGAATGGGGCGGGCGGGCCAACCACGGTCACGCAAAAACCCGGTACGCCATTCGCACTGACCGAGGCCATTGGGGCCAGCGCCCGCAAGAAACTGGATCTTGTGAACGATCAACCGGCACCCCTCCTCGATGGCCTGCTGCGTCAACAGCCTTACCAAGCGCCGATGCTCGGGGATGCGCCATGATCATCCCCGCGCAATTCCGGTGGCCCCGCAGGCTCGCCTTGGCGGCGCTCATCGGCATCATGGCAAGCATTCAACCGCCCGCCCAAGCCTTCGATATCCCGACCCCGGCCAACCAGCCCAAGGCGATTACCCCCCCCGAGCCGCCGAAGGATCTGGGACCGATCACACCCCTGCCGCCAACCGCAGATCTGGTCAGCGAAGCGGGGGCTGGGCAATTGCCCGAGGGCGTATCCGTCACCACCGAGGTTACCCCCCCGCCGGCAGGAATTCTGCTCCGTGCGCCTTTCCTGGTCACCCTGACCATCCTCGACAAAACACGGTCGCTGACCGATCACAGCCTGCACCGCCCCCATGGCGACGCCTTCGTGACCCGGCGGATCAGCATCGACCAGAAGCTGGTCACCCTGGACGGACGGTTGGTCAACCGCTACGTGTACCGCTTTGCCGTAACGCCGCTGCAACCCGGCCCCGCCGTTCTGTCGTTTGCCGAGATGACCTTCCGCACGGTCGGCGACAGTCAACCCCGCTATGCCTTCATGCCCGTGGCCCGAAACCTGACCATTCGCCCCCTACCGGGCTTCTGGCCGGAGTATCTGCCCGTGGCGCCCGATCTCGCGATCCAGGCGACCCCGCTACCCGAACTGACATCCGGTCAGCCCGTTGATTGGCACCTGAAGGTGACCGGAGAAGGGTTAACCGAACAGGCGCTGCTCAAAATCCTGGGCGAACAGCTCATCAGCCCGACGGGCCTCCGTCTGGGCGAACCCGAGATCCGCCTGGCCACCGATGAGCCGATCCCGAGCGACGATCCGCTCGCCGAGACCTTCAGCATCCGGATTCCCTTGCTGCCCGATCCCGCCGGACAGGATGCCATCGGGGCCCGGCTGCCTGAACTGCGCCTACCCTTCATCGACAGCCGCGCCACCGATCCGGGCCAGACCCTGCGTTATTCGGTGCTGCCCGCGCAAGTCATTCACTGGACACCCCCGATGCGCGCGCAGGTTGCCCAAATGGCCCGCTACTGGTGGTGGCGCATCCTGGTGATTCTGGGGATTCTTTATGCGGGGGCCCACGGTGTCCGAGATGTTTCCCGGCGATTATCCGTTCGTCGCCGACACCGGCAGGCGCAAGCCCGATTGGCACAAGCGCCTGACCCGCACGCGCTCCTTGCGGATCTACGGCAGATCACCGGCCTGCCGACCGTGCGACAGATGATCGACGCGGCACCCAACCCCCGGTTCATGGCGGCGCTAAGAACACTGGATCGGCTGTGCTATCGAGCGACGGTCATCGAAGAAGGCGAAGCCAAGTCCGAATTCCTATCCGTTCGCGCCGAACTCGTTCGCTGGCTGCCCCGGGTCTTTTTCAACGACCGCCCGGCTCGCCCCCGATAAGCTGACGCTAGGACAGGGCGCCCATCCAGGCGTCCATCAGCGTCGGGCTGACCGCCGCCACCGCCGAACGCGGCGCCAGAGCCAGCACCGCATCCGGCACGTCCCGGGGGCCATGGAGTTGGGCAGACTCGGCGCCCGCTTCCAGGGCGATCAGCTGCCCTGCCGCATAGTCCCAGGGTTTCTGCTTGCCGTGGACATACACCTGAATCCGCCCGGCCGCCAGCCAGCACCAATCCAGCGCCACCGAACCGATCGAACGCTGCGAGCCGAAGGGCGCCTCGCTCGCCAGCCGGCAGGCCAGTGCCTTTGGCAGTCGTTTGAAATCCACGGTGGCCAGACAACGCGCCAGCGGAATTTCGGGCAGCGGGCGAACATCCAGCGGTGTGTCGTTCAAAAAAGCGCCGGCACCGCGCCGGGCATGGAACAGTTCATCCCGCACAGGATCGTAGACCAGCCCGGCCTCGACCCGACCTTGATTCAGAAGCGCCAGGGTCAGCGAAAACACGGGGAAACCCGCCCGAAAATTACTGGTGCCGTCCAGCGGGTCGACCACCCACAGAACTTGTTCACCCGACAGACAGGCGCTCCAGGCGGCCGATTGTTCTGCATCGGTCATTTCCTCGCCCAGAAACCCCACCGACGGGAACCGCGTCGCCAACCAGGATTGCACCGCGGCCTGCACGGCATGATCGACCGCCGTGACCCAACTGCCGTCCGCCTTGGTTTCAACCGACGAGGCGCCCGTCCGCATGTGTTGACGGGCAATGTCCCGCATCCGGTCCCGAATTAGCTGCCAATCGGTGTCATTCAGCGCAAAAACCGTCATCGCAGCCCCTAGATATCACGTGATCGAAGGCGGGAAAGATAGCAAAGGTGGCCTGAATGATCGAGAACCGGACAGCAAAAGTCCCGAACGAAACCGTCCGGGACCGAATACTAGCTGATTGGAACGAAACGAAGGATTACAGGCCGACGACGGGCAGACCCTTTTCTTCCCAGGTGTAGATCGAGCCAGCATATTCACGCACGCTATGCAGGCCCATGATTCGATTGAGAATATACCAGGCGCCCGCAGCATACTGCCCCGTATTGCAATACACGATGGAAGGCGACACCTTACCCAGATGCAGGGCCTGAATGGCGGCGTGGTAATGCTCGGCGTTCATGTAGCGCCAGGAACCGTCTTCCGCGCGGAAGTAGAGGGCTTCGGCCGGCAGAGCGCGCGCACCCTTGATATGCCCCAGTTTCGGCACCACCGGACTGCGGGCGATGCCGATGAACTCCGACAGCGGACGGGCGTCCAGAATCGACTCATGGGTTTTCTGCGCGGCTTTCACCTGCGCGGTCGTGGCCAGCAGATCGTGCCGTTCCTTACCGGCCTTCCACTTGCTCGACGTCATGGCCACAATCGCATCGACCACTACCGGATAACCGACCGCCAGCCAGGCGTGCGTGCCGCCATTGAGAATTGCCACCTGATTGGCGGGGACGCCAAAGGTTTCCAGTTCCAGCGCCAGGAAGGCGGCCTCCTGCAGGGAGATGGCATCGTCACCCGTGGGGACCAGCACGATGGGCTTGCCATTTTCCAGCAGGGAAGTGCGCATGACCGTCTGGAACTCCTCGGCGGTCGGAAACTGGAAATCGAGGGTTTTTCCATCCACCTTGTGCTTTTCGCGCAGCGCCCAGAAATTGACCGAGAGGGCGTCCGGAATATGCCCGCCACTGAGCTGCAATACCTTCTTGCCCTTGATGGTGATGTACTTCGGGTCGTCCATCAGACCATCCAGATCATCCCGGATATCGACGATCTGGACATCCTTGGCATGATCGTGCAGCCACTGTACGGAGACCACCGGCCCGGGAAGATCGCCGGCCTGTGCGGCGACAGATACCCCCGCGCCGATGATCGGGATGAGTAACAGCATCAGGGAGCAACCCCATGATTTCAAGACGGTTCTTTGGTTCATTGCCCATTCCTCTTGTATTTATGACGAGGCGCCAGGAAGACCCTCATAAATCACTCTGTTACAAGAGAGAAAAGCACTCAACCAAATGTTTTTGCTGGGCCGATCGACGCCGCAAATAATACGAATCGCTAATAGATGCGCCACGTAGGTTTTTAAATAAGGGGATCTGCCCTTGACGCAGCATTGACGGGCATCGTAAAACCCCGCCCGAAACGCCAGCCATGAACACGTGAACACGCAAAATTCCTCAGGAGGCATATAATCATCGCGCCTCATCGAATGCCGTTCGCCTCAGAGCGCGGGTGAATGCAGCGGGCATCGACTTTCATCAGGAACACGGTCATGAACACTATTGATGTGGACGCGCTCAAAATCCCGATTTGGGGGGTTTTTATCGCCGTGATTGGCGGCATCCTGTATGTCGCTCAATCGATCTTTATCCCGATTTTTTTCGCCATCTTCGCCGCGTTCATTCTGAATCCGCCCGTCAAATACCTCCACACACGCCACATTCCGCGCAGCATCAGCAGCGCGTTGATTCTCGTGATTTTCATGGGGAGCACCGGCGCGCTGTTCAACTACCTGTCGGATCCCATCGGGGTCTGGATGGAGCGCCTGCCAACCGAGTTGAAGCACATAGAGAAGAAACTCATTGTGGTCAGACACTCCATCGAAAATGTCCAGGAAACCACGGCAAAGTTGGATGCCATGTCCTCCTCCGTTGGCGCATCGCCCTCGAAGACGAAAGAGGTCACGGTCAAGCCGCCCAGCGTATTGCATCGATTATTGAACAACACCCAGTCCTTTCTGGTGAGCCTGATCTCCACCGTGGTGTTGATTTACCTGTTGCTGGCCTTTGGCCACACTCTGGCCGATAGCGCATTGCATCTTTGGCACAACACGGGCTATCAGGAAATTTTTGTGCGCATCGCACGGGATGCCCGACAGAAGGTGAGTCACTATCTGCTGTTGATCACGGTCATCAACATTGGTCTGGGTGTCGCGGTCGCGGTGACGATGTGGCTGACGGGGATGCCCAACCCCGTCATCTGGGGCATTTCGGCAGCCTTGCTGAACTATATTCCGTATATCGGACCGGCGATCAATCTGGCCATCGTGCTTGCGGTGTCCCTGCTGACATTCAACAACCTGGGCGCCGTGCTCCTGCCGCCGGCCCTGCTGCTCCTGCTGAACATTATCGAAGGTCAGTTCGTCCAGCCCATCTTTGCGGGCAGGATGTTCATCATCAATCCAATCCTGATCTTCATCTCCGTGCTGTTCTGGGGCTGGTTATGGGGCGTTGCCGGGGTCTTTCTCGCCGTACCGATCCTGATGATCCTCAAGATCTCGATCGATCACACCCGTCTCTATCTCGCCGAGCAACCCGACGCACAGATCGAGCGCTGACGAAACCACAGTACGCTACACCCAACTATCGTCCCCGCCGTCGCCGAACAGGCCATCGAACAGCCCGCCCGAATCACCGGAATCGTCCGACGCGGTCTGACCCGCCCAGTCATCCTGGCTGGCCGTCTGGGGGTTGATCGGATTCGATGCCGGGTCATCGAAACCCGTATCCAGACCACTGGCCGAACCCCCATCGAGCGGCGTATTCGACCAGCCCGAGCTTCCCCCCGCCAGGGTGTCACTGGCCGGGTTCGAACCATAAAAGTTCTCGGTGATATTGGTGACATCGGTGGGCGCTGCATTGCCCCCCCAACCACCATTTCCGCCCATCAATCCGTGCCCGCCACCCATCAAATGCTCGATCCCCTGAAACAACAACGCGCCACCCAGCACGCCCGTTGCTGTGGCTGCGGCCGCACCCAAGAAGGAACTGCCCCCTTGAGCCGGGCTGGGTGGGCTAGTCGGGGCGCCGACGGACGCTGCCGGCGCGGCGGCTGGGCGTGTTTCTTCCCAGCGACTGGCTGACGGGCCGCCCATCGGCTGACCATACACATTCGCTGCGCCCACAGCTGCGGGCGCGCTCCCCAGAAAACTACCACTGCCCATCGATCCCGCTGCGGGCACGGTCTGCTCCAGCGTCTTGATGCGCGCCTGGGCGCTCTGGAGCGCCTGTTCGAGCAGCAAATGACGCTGTACGAGCAGATACCCGATATCCGGGCGCTCGGACAGCGCCTGATGAATCAGGCGCTCGGCGTCTGCATCCTTGGCCTGCGGGGCCAGTTGGTCGGCGGCCAGATCCAGATTGTGCAGCAAGCCGGTCAACAAGGTCTGTTCTTGGGCGTTCATACGAAACCTCACAATGGGGAGAAATGGTTTGAGTGAATCGACAGGGGGCGGTTCCCTCGCGCGGCGGCTCAATTCGTCGGAGTATCCGATACACCGAGGTTACTGCAAAAGATAGGTAGCCAATCTACAATATCCTCTTTAGGATCGGTGCCCCACCCCGTGGCGGCGCACAGGATTCCCCCACCTGACCGAGAAACACCATGTCAACGCCGACCGTCAGTCCCGCCGTGGCACCCGCACCCGCCATCCCGACCCAATATCGGGTGCTCGGTGCGATCAGCGTATCGCACTTTCTCAACGATCTGATGCAATCGTTGATGATCTCGATCTATCCCCTGTTCAAGGCCAACTTTGCTCTGAGCTTTGCCCAGATCGGCCTGATCACGCTCTGTTTCCAGCTGACGGCTGCCATCTTGCAACCCTTGATCGGCAATGCCATCGACCGGCGGCCGATGCCTTATTCGCTGGTGATGGGGATGGGGTTTACCTTCAGCGGCCTGTTCATGCTGGCCTTTGCGCCGAGCTACGGCTTTCTGCTGGGCGGCGCGGCGCTGGTGGGGATCGGATCGTCGATCTTCCATCCCGAATCGTCGCGGGTCGCGCGGATGGCGTCCGGTGCCCGGCCGGGTCTGGCTCAGTCGATCTTTCAGGTCGGGGGCAATGCGGGCAACGCTGCCGGTCCGTTACTGGCAGCCCTGATCGTGATTCCCCACGGCCAATCCAGTATCGCCTGGTTCACGGTAGCCGCCGTGATCGCCATGGTCGTGCTGTTTCAGGTCGGCAAATGGTCGGCGAATCAACATAGAAAACCCAAACCCAAGCGTATTCTGCCGCCGCCCAACCTGTCCCGCAGCTTGCGCTTGTGGGTACTGGTCGCACTGCTGACTCTCATGTTTTCTAAATTTCTGTATCTGGCCAGCATGAACAACTACCTGACGTTCTACCTCATGCACCGCTTCAGCCTGCCGGTTCAGGATGCCCAGCTGCATCTGTTCATCCTGCTCTTTGCCGTGGCGGCGGGGACGCTGCTGGGCGGACCGATCGGCGACAAGATCGGCCGTCAACGGGTGATCTGGTTATCGATTCTCGGCGTGGCGCCGTTCACCCTGCTGCTGCCCCATGTCGGCCTGGATGCCCAGTCCGGGCTGCTGCTGGTAATCGGTTTCGTGCTGGCCTCGGCCTTTCCCGCCATGGTGGTGTATGCGCAGGAATTGTTCCCCGAACGCGTCGGGGCCGTGTCCGGGCTGTTCTTCGGCTTTGCCTTCGGCACGGCGGGGATCGGGGCGGCGCTGCTCGGTCAGTTTGCCGACCACTACGGCATCGACACCCTGATTTTCGTCTGTGGATTCCTGCCGTTGATCGGGGCGATTGCACTGCTTCTGCCGGATCTTCGCGCAGGGAAAGAACCACAGCAGGCATGAGGCCCGGCGCGCTGCGGTATTCGGGCCACTAGCGGCCGGGCAGATATCCGTCGATGGGCGTACGCCCATCCGGTGCCGGACGCCCCAGCAGTCCAAGCTGCTGCCGCAAGGCCGGACTGGCATGACTGGTCGCCTCAAGGAATCCGCGAATGCGCAAACGCGGCCCGGACACCAGTCCACCATTCAGGTTCAGCGTCCCTTTGAGTGGCGCAGATACCGAGGGCAGGGTGGTCAGGGTGCCTGCAAGCTGACCATGATCCACCTTGGCCGACAGGGCGAGATCGCCCAGCGACAAGGGTTCGGTCGTGGTCAGGCGAGCAGCCTGCCATTGAAGCGAGATCGTGGCCGTCATGGGCAACAAGCCCTGTGCTGTCTGCTGTAAAACCACTGCACCAGTACCGCTCAGCACCCCGCCCAATGGCCAGGGCGTGGCCGCCTGCATGAGCGGGCTATCCGCAGCTAGTTGCGCCTGAAGGCGGTCGATCGATACGCCTGCCTGCCCCGGCGTCACCACGGCCTCGGCCTGCAGGCCCGCCCCTTGGGCCACCACCCGCCAACTCAGCTGCCCATGAAGCAAGGCACCCGGCATGAAACGCGTCGTCAGGTGCACCGATGCGCCCTGCGATAGATCAAGCTGCCATTGCCCCCACCAAAGCGTGCCGGAACGTGGAACCAGCGTCACCCCTGCAGGCAGAGCATCGGAGGGCAGCCGAATCAGGCTCAAGGGGGCGGTAAACACCAATGCCCCCAGCCAGCTCAGAACAAAAATCGCCCCAAGAACCCAGACGCCGCGAGAACCTGCGGCAGCCTTTGTCACGTCGCCTTCCGTACGCCCCATGCTCAACGTCATGAACGACTCGCCCGCCCCAGCAACAGGGTGGCATCGACCCGACCCGCCGGATGAGCCGTATCGCCACCCTGCGGTGTTACATCCGCACGAATCACCTGCAGACCGTCCTCATGGGCGCGTGCCAGCCATTGGAGCAAGGTGTCGAAGGATACGGCGGCAAACTTGAGCTGGACGCGATCATCGCCCTCCGGCTGTCGCTGGACGAGCTCATTCTGAATCCCCATGGTCTGGGCTGCCTGCTCGACCCACAACATCGGGGGCGCCTGTGAAGATCCGGTTGGGGCCTTCTGTGCGACCGATGGGGCCGATCGGCTCAGGGTCAGTCGCGCCTGAGCGGCGAATTGTGCCAGTTCGCGGGCATCCACAAGCCGGCCCTCTTCCCGCTGCACCGCATGCTGGATCGGCGTCCAAACCAGTTGATAGCCCAACAGCAAGGCCAGTGCGACCGCCGCGATCTTCAGCGTTCGGCGTTCCTGTTCCGTGCGTTGCAGCCAAAAACCGCCAACCCATGCATTCAATTCGGCAATTGATCCGTTCATACACCCTTCCTGATTGCGGGGGGATTGATTGAAAACACCCGACCCGCTGCCACGCCCGGCCACCCCATCATGACGGTGACTGCGATGAGCGCACCGGGTTTTCGATGCGCAAGCGCATATGCGCCTTGCCATCATCAACACCCGAGTCAATCTGGCTGACGGCTACGCCGGGGTTCTTTTTGAGTTGATCGAACAAAGTTTGCAACGCGGCATACTGATGCCCCGTCAACTCGATGGTCAACTGCTGATCGGCAAACCGCAGGGATTGAATAGCCAAACTCCCATCCTGCTGCCGCAGTGGGTGAAACACCCCGCCAAACGCGGACAGTGCTGACAGGAATTGATCCTGTTGCAAACCGGCACCGCGTTGATCGAGGGCCTGCTGCAACTGGACGCGCGCATTGACCAGCCGCTTGACCTGCGGCAAGGCTGCGTGGAAATCCTGTACGACCTGGGCCTGCAAAGCATCACTCTGCCGCGCCATCTGCCAGGCGCGCGCGCCCTGCCAGACCATAACCAACACCAGCAAGGCCAAAGCCACCATCGCCACCTGCCCCCAGCGACGCAGAAGCAACTGGGATTGTGCCTGGCGCGGCGCACGAACCATCGAGAGGGGCTGATTACGCGCCAGTCCTGTCTGCCACAGCGTCACCCAATCATTCGTACCGGGTTCGGACATAGGTTCCAATGACACATCGGTCGGCCAGTCGGACGGTGGGGAGTGGCTGGAATCAGCCCATTGCTCAGCTGGGAGATAAAACTGGAGCTTTGTCGGCCGGTTCGCTAACCGGGTCAGAGTCTGGCCCACTCGATCCAGTAGCTGAGGCCCGGTAACGGAGGACAGCACGAAGCCCTGATGGGCGCCAGTCAAGATCACTGCCTGATCAGTGAACGGCTCACGCCAGACGGCGAAGGCGTCCTCCTCGGGGGGGGGCAGCAAGTCAGCCGCAGCCACCATCAATTGCGGCGTCACATCCACCGCCTGGAGGTGTTCCAGCACCCGCGCGCGCCGGGCGGCATCTACCAGCAGCACCGGCCAATAGCCCGGTGACATCGGTTGATCGGCCAGCACAGTGAACAGCTGCGCCGGATCGTCCACAGACAAATCCTCCAGCGCAAAGGGCAGGGCCTGCGCGGCCTGGTGCCGCTTGGCGCTCGGTATGGGCACCAGAAGACGGCTGATGCCATGTTCGGATAGAATCACAACCACGTCCTGCGATGTGGCCGATGATTGCCCCTCGGCAAGGAATTGCCCGAATTCTGCCCAGCCACCCCTCTCTGGTTGGCCCGATTCCCGGCCAGGTGGGTACCAAGCCAAAGCTTGGCCGTCGAGATCAGTTATAAACAGTAAAATCCGGTCAGAC
Organism: Halothiobacillus sp.; assembly: GCA_035531235.1. Lineage (GTDB taxonomy): Bacteria > Pseudomonadota > Gammaproteobacteria > Halothiobacillales > Halothiobacillaceae > Halothiobacillus. The sequence goes on from DATKTJ010000104.1 coordinate 19,609, forward strand.
ATGCTTCGGAACTCAAGGCTATGATTCGTGAAGGACCCGACATCGGGCGCTCAATGATCGCATAGCGTTGACGGGTCACCGCATCCAGATGCACCGTCACCGCACATAAAAAATACTGGCTGTTCACCGCCAAGCCATCTGCGGGCACTGTTTGCCCCGAAAACATCGGTTGAGCCAGATAATCCGCCACGGACCCGATGTTCTTTGGCGGTATCCGGCCAGGCGCATTCTCGCCAGGTAGGCCGACCCTGGGCAGCTCGGCAACGTTGGCACCCAGCGCCGCCAGCACCGTGGATGACGCGCTGTTGAGGTTGATTGGCGTGCCCACTGGTAACGCCACCACATAGGGAGCCAGCTGACGGTAAATCGAATCCGTCACGCCCCGCACTGCCCGCAACTCCGTCACGCTCAGCATCGGTCGCCCGGCAGGTAGATAACCGGATGAGCCCTGATAGGCAGCATCTTCAGCGCCCTGTGGCTCGATATTCGGATTCCGGTCGATCCAGTCAATCACCGCGTTACTAACGTCGGTTTGAATGCGCAACACTGACAGCAATTTCTGGAACCGCTGCTTGGCCACCAGATTCACCTTGTCATCGGCCGTGATCAGATTATTCAGATTGAACCGCCCCTGCAGATCCACCACCCGCAGGCTCATAGTCGCCTGATCGACGGGCATCTCCAATAGTGGCTGCGCCCAGGCATCCGCCGGGCCATCGATATTGCGATCATCCTGATCCAGCAATGCCTGCGCCAGAACCAAGGCACTCGTGGCCAACTCACCAGCCCGTGCACCGTTGACGAGGGCCGAGGTGACGGCAATCGAATTCTGATTACGTACAATCATCGTCGTCGCTAATCCGGTCGCAATGGCCAGCACCAGCAGGGCGACGATCAGGGCCACGCCCTGCTGCCCACGTGCCGAACCCACTGATGGTCTCTTCATCATCGCCCGCCATCCTCTGCAGCATTACTGATCGGCGCCACGGACACCGCAGTAGCCCCCCCCGCAGATGGTGTCGCCCCCCCCGAAGCCGGAGGGGCAGATGACGAAACGGGCCAGTTGGCCACCTGTGCGATCGTCAAACGCAAGGGCGGCATATGGGACAGAGTAAAGTCCACCTCGGTGGCCTTGGGCAGGCCCGCATTCGGTTGATTCGGCGGTGGCCAAGTCTCGAAGGCCTGATTCTGCGCATTGTAAAAAACCAGCCGTAGATGCTCGACGCCTTTCAACAAGGGATGCCAAACAAGCGGATGCGTACTGTCACTAGCCGTCCCGTCCACCGGCATAAGCTCGGCTCGCTCCAGTTGATCACCGGTCAAGCGCCAGAATACCCGTGCCAGTTGTGCTCTAGACTCCCCCCAGGGATTTGCTACGCCCAGCCGGGTGAGGCTCAACAGATCCACCCCACCGCCCAGAAAGGGCGGGATTTGCCCACCCAGAGCATCACGCACCGGCCGATCGACCGCCAAAGCCAGATCCTCCTGCAACTGCAGCAAACCATGCTGCCGCACACCGAGTTTTTCGGTCGCGTCCTGCACGATTCCACCTTGCCGAATCACAGTATTCAAGCCCCCGTAGGCCATGACGGCAACGAGCGAGAAAATCGCGATGGCAACCAACAGCTCAAGCAGGGTAAAACCCGATTGCCGCTTCATGAGGTGTCGCCGGGTGTGGCCGATCCGGGCGCATACAAATAGATCACCATGCTCGACTGGCCTGCATAAGGGGCGGGCGTCGCGACCCGATACTGCACCCGGAGAACACCGGGAATCATCCCGGCAGAGACCGTTTGAGTTACCTGCCAGGTTTTTCCCGCAATCCGGATTTCACTGTTCTGTGTTCCGAGCGGCGGCACTTCGGTAGCTAGGCGCAGACGAGTGCACAGATCTTCGGCAATCACCGTGGCGGCCGTATCGGCACGCAACCGCTGGAGCGTCTCCCCGCTCTGTCCGCTCACCTTGATCACCGCGCCTAGGGCGATCGCCAGAATCACCAAGGCGACCAGAACTTCCAGCAAGGTAAAACCGGCCTGCCAAATACGCGGCCGCAGCATCGTCATCGCGCCACCGTGTCGCTTGGGGGCGCCAAATCCAAGGATCGAGTTTGCCCGTGCAATCCCTGCAGATCGAGGACTGGTAGCCCATTCGGGGCACTCCAGGCGCCCTGCGCCGTGACCGCCAGCAGTGCCTTGGATCGCGGATCGTTCGCACCCAAATGCCCGGTCAGCGCCAGATCGGGAGACGTCGTAACCTGACAGCCCGACGCCCAATGCAGCGTGCCAATTGGGTCGGCATACCAGAGAGATGGGCTGGTGTTTTGGGTCTGCGATTGCATCGACACAGATCCCGCGCCGGGAGGGGCGACGGCCGCCAAACCAAAACTGGTCAATGCGCCTGCGTGGAGGCCAATATACACCGTGGTACCTCGCTGGGCCGCCGCCACTGCCTGTTGTTCCAGCCAGATTTGCGCATCAGCCTGACATACCTCGACCCCATTTCGCTCGGTGCGAGTGATGCTCATCACGGCAAACCCCGCCAGAATCCCCACGATCACGATCACCACGATCAACTCGATCAGGGTAAAACCGGCCTGCCTGCGTGGGGCGATCCACCCAGCCCCGGTGTCAGGGATGTTGTGCGGCAACACCGCCGTCTTCCTGCCAGTTGCCAATATCGGCATTGACACCCTTACCACCGGGCTGGCCATCGGCCCCGAGACTATAGATGTCAAAGTCGCCATGCTGACCGGGGCTCAGGTATTGATAGGGCCGATTCCAAGGGTCCATCGGCAAACGATCCAGATAGCCGCCCCGCCGCCAGTTCTGGGCATTCGCGGGCGGCTTGACCAAGGCTGCCAGCCCCTGATCGGTCGTCGGGTAATATAGATTATCGAGCTTGTAAAGATGCAAGGCCGATTCAATCGCTCGCACGTCCTGTTTGGCCTTGACGACACGCGCATCATCAGGACGATCCATGATTTTTGGTACGACGATGGTTGCCAAAATCGCCAGAATGACGACCACGACCATCACTTCGATCAAGGTAAAGCCTCGGGCGGCACGAAAACGAACAGTGGAATTTTTAAGAGTGTGTGTCATTTAGTGAACCATTTGGTTGAGATCAAAAATCGGCATCAGGATTGCCAGCACGATGATCAGCACGACCGCCCCCATTACCAAAATCAGGATCGGTTCGAACAATCCGAGCAAGGCATTGATCAGCATATCCAACTCGCGTTCCTGCTGGTTGGCGGCGCGCTCCAGCATATTCCCCAAGGCCCCGCTCTGCTCCCCCGCTGCGATGAGCTGGACCATCATGGGCGGGAACAGGCGAGACTGCTCCAGAGATCGGGCCAGTGGCGCGCCCTCGCGGACACGATCCGTGGCGTCAGAAATGGCGCGCCGCATGGGCTCGGAGGCGACCACCTCGCCGCTGATGGACAGAGCCTTGAGCATTGGCACGCCAGCCGCACTCAAGATACTGAGGGTGCGGGCAAACCGAGCTGCGTTAAAACCCCGAATCAGTGGACCGATCACAGGCAACTTCAGCAGCAGTTCCGCCCAGCGCAAGGCAAAGCGCGGTTGCTTCAGCGCCCAAGCGAAAGTGACGCTCACGGCGATTATCGCAAGGATAATCCACGGCCATTGCATGCGGATAAAAGCGCTGGTCGCCATCAATCCGCGGGTTAACGGCGGCAAGGTCTGCTTCATCTGCACAAAGACCTGCACCACCTGCGGAACGACGTAGGTGACGAGGCCGACCACAACCGCCACTGCCATCAAGGTTAGAAGAGCCGGATAGAACAATGCCATCTGAACCTTCTGGGTCGTGGCTTGGCGCGCCTCGGTATAGTCAGCCAGACGTTCGAGTACCGCCTCGAGATGACCGGATTCCTCACCCGCCGCCACAGTCGCACGATAAAGGTCAGAGAAAGACCTGGGGAACGCAGACAGCCCCCGCGCGAAACTCTGCCCTTCGACCACCCGAGAACGCACCGCTGTGATGATACGACGCGTATGGGGATTTTCCGTCTGGCGGATCATCCCGGCCAGAGCGGAATCGATCGGTAATCCTGCGGCGATCAAAGTGGATATCTGCCGGGTAAACAAGGCCAGTTCCGTCGGACTCAAACGCTGCCAACGACTTAAAAAACCCGGGACACCCTGCGCTCCGTCGGTATCGTTGACCACTGCAGAGATCGTCAGCAGCGCCAAGCCCTGTTCCCTTAACTGATTACGGGCACTACGGGCAGTGTCACTCTCTATCGTGCCCGTGCGGGTTTTCCCGTCGGCATCCAGCGCACTGTATTCGAAGGCGGCCACGCTACGCTTACCCTTCCGCCGTAACGCGCAACAGTTCTTCGGTAGTTGTCACCCCAGTCCGCACCAGTTCCGCGCCATAGGCACGAATCGAGGGACTTCTCGCACGGACCTGGGCCTCGATGGCCGGTTCCGGCGCCCCATCGTAAATCAGACTGCGCGTTTCAGCATCGATAGGAATCAGCTCATATATCCCGGTTCGACCGAGGTAGCCCCGCCCAGACCGGCGCGCGGCGTCACTAACGCGGTACAACTGGGGGGGGTGAGCAGCATCCAACCCCAAAAGCGCGCATTCGGCAGCATCGGGCACGTATGCCTCTCGGGCTGCGGGATCCAGTCGGCGGACCAGTCGTTGCGCCAACACACCAATTAAACTGGAGGACAGCAGAAAGGGCTCGATCCCCATATCCCGCAAACGCGTAATGGCACCCACCGCCGAATTGGTGTGCAGGGTCGACAGCACCAAATGCCCCGTCAGGCTTGCTCGTACGGCAATCTCGGCCGTTTCAAAATCACGGATTTCACCGACCATCACCACATCCGGATCCTGGCGCAGGATGGCGCGCAAGCCCCGCGCAAAGGTCATGTCTACCTTGGGGTTGACCTGAGTCTGGCCGATGCCATCAAGGTAATACTCGATCGGATCCTCCACCGTCAGAATATTACGCTCGCGCGTATTGATCTCGGATAGCGCTGCGTACAACGTGGTTGTTTTACCTGATCCGGTCGGCCCCGTCACAAGCAAGATGCCGTGGGGTCTATGAACCAGGGCATGGAGCCGGGTTTGCAGCTCAGCAGTCAGACCGAGGTGATCCAGCGTGAGTCGCCCCGCCTGCTTGTCCAGCAAGCGCAAAACAACCCGCTCTCCATTACCGGAAGGCAGGGTCGATACCCGGACGTCAACCGGCCGCCCCGCCAGACGCAAAGAGATACGTCCATCCTGAGGTATTCGCTTCTCGGCGATATCGAGATTCGCCATCACCTTGATCCGAGAGACAATGACACTGGCGATGGCCCTCGGGGGCTCGATGATCTCCCGCAGCATACCGTCTACACGGAAACGGACGACCATCCGTGTCTCGAAACTTTCGATATGGATATCCGATGCACCCTCACGAACAGCCTCACTCAACAAGGCATTGATCAGCCGGATGATCGGAGCTTCATCGTCCGCTTCAATGAGATCGATCGGGGTATTCAGTGTATGCGCAAGATCATCAAGACTACCCTCGTCTAAGTCATCGACCATATCCTGAGCCATGCTGGAACCGCCTTCATAGGCGCGAGCCAATTGTCGTTCAAATTCGTCTGTATCCAGACCGTCAAACACAAAGCCTCCAGGGAATTTGCGCCCCAGTTCAGCCAGCACTGGTACAGACAGCGGCTTGCTGTGATGAACTATCCAGGCCGCATCGGGGTGCGGCAACCCACCCGCTTCAGCCGAAGTCCGCTCAACCAGCACACCGAACCGGCGGGCATAACCATACGGCAGAGAGGGTTTTACTGACGTGCCAATCATAAGTCTGTACCCCTCATTCGGCACGCAGGGTTTGGGCTGCCATGCCCGTACCGCCACGCGCCGTGGCTTCCCGTGCCCGGTCCTGCTCCAGCAGTTGCTGGATATTCTGCGGCAGGGGAATCGGCATATTCCGCTGGAAGGAATGCTCAGGCGGCAGAACCGCCCAATCCTTGGGGTCGATCAGCGACCGGGGGTTGAAGGTATCCCGCTGACTCTGGCGAATCCGGTTGTACTGTTCCTGACTGAACTTGGCGAGTTTACCGTTCGCATTGATGATCAACGGACGAATGAACACCATCAGATTGCGCTTGGTCGTACTCGCCGTGCGATAGCGGAACAGGTTGCCGATCACGGGAATATCGCCCAGGCCCGGCACGCTCTGCTGGTTCGAATTCGACGAATCATCAATCAGGCCGCCCAAAACCACGACATCGCCGTCATCGACCTGGACCGTGGTCGTAACATTCCGCTTGTTGGTAATCAAACCGGCGGTAGTTTGCGCGGTGGTATCCAAACTGGAAACCTCCTGCTCGATCTTCAGACGAACCGTGCCATCGGGACTGATCGTGGGTGTCACCTTCAGCTTCACGCCGATGTCTTCGCGGGTAATGGTTTGAAATGGGTTTGAGGGTGAGGTTGCCGAACCTGTCTGGGCATATGATCCGGTAATAATGGGAATATTTTGCCCCACAACAATACTGGCTTCCTGATTATCGAGTGTGAGCAGACTGGGGGTGGAAAGGATGTTGTTACCCGCATCGCCCGACAATGCCGAGACCAGCAGCGCAAAGTCCGTACCGCCCTGACCGAAGCGCCCCACACCGGCATTGCCGCCATCGCCGAGGCTGGAGGCCAGACCCAAGGCCACGGCGCTTGAAGCGCCGGCCGTTCCGGCCTGCGCCGCCGAACCCGCGACGCTCGAGAGCAACCCGTTGAAGGTCGAAATCCCGATCGGTACCGTACCGTTACTGCCGCCGACGAGAAACTGCGTACCGATCTTCTTGGTCAGACCATTGGAAACTTCGGCAATGATCGCCTCCACCAGAACCTGCTGCCGGCGCACATCCAGTTGGTGAATCACCGACTCCAGCGCCTGCATGCGATCGGGCGCGGCCGTCACCACCAGCGCGTTCAATGACTTGTCCGCTGTCACCTCCACGTGACCGTCCAACGCGCCCCCGGCATTGGCCACCCCAATGCTCTTGCCGGTGCCACTGGCGGCAGTCTGACTGGTAAAACCCTTGAGGACCTGAGCCATATCTTCTGCATTGGCATATTTCAAACGAAACACACGGGTGTTGCCATATTCCGTTTCCGGGGTATCCAAATTGAGGATAATCGCCCGCATTTTGGCACGCGCCACGGCATCGCCACTGAGCAAAACACTGTTGGTGCGATCATCCGCGGCAAAAGCCGGAATCGAGGAGAAATTCGCCGCGCTTCCACCTGCGCCACCACCCGCCACGGGTGCTGCGGAACCGCTGGCGCCAAACAACGACTTCAGCGTCGCCACCACCGAGTCGGCCGAAGCCCGCTTCAGCCGAATGACCTCCACATCACCGACTGCCGGTTGATCGACCTGAGCCAGAATCTTCTTCAGCCGAGCGATATTGCCAGCCCGATCGGTGATCACCAGTGAATTGGCGTCCGGGTAGACCGACAGCGCCGCCTGCTGGGGCATGATCTGGCGCAACACGGTCAGCAGGGGGGCGGCAGGAACATAGCGTAAGCGCACGACCTCGGTAACCATCTGGTCGCTGCCGCCGGTAGCCGATGTCGGGTTCACGGGTTGCGCATCGGAACGAGCGTTGATTTCCGGCACGATCTTGATGATGTTGCCCACTGTTACCGCGGCGAAGCCGTTCACCTGGAGAATCGACAGGAAGACGTCATACAGTTTTTGCGGACTCATGGGCTGCGCGGAAATCACGGTTACCCGCGCCTTGACTCGAGGATCGACGATGAAATTTTTCCCGGTGACCTTGGATACCGCCTCGATCAGGGCATTGATGTCCATATCGCGAAAATTCAGGGTGACCTGCCCCTGATCTGCCGCATGAATACCTGCCGGAGGCGCATCTGCGGCCAAGGCGAGCCCCTGGGCAGATCCCAGAGTCAAGGCCAGCACCATGCCAAATACCAGCCCGCGCGGGGCAGAAAAACACTGAGTCATCGAAGAGCGTCCAAGTTAATCGTCATTTGCATCGGGCGGCCATTCCGCTCGATGGTTACCGGTATGGGTTGCCCCGCGCGGAGCAAAGCCAACAGGTGCGGCAGCACATCACCGTTGGCTACGGGCTGGCCATCTGCCTCGGTCAGAATGTCGCCGTCCACCAACCCCAGTTGAGTCAGTAATGTCGTCTGTCCCGGCATTGGATGCAAGACCAAGCCCACCAGCTTCCCCGCGCGATCCACGGGGGCGAGACGCACATACTGCATCAGGGATTGCGGATTCTTCATCAGGGATTGTGCGGTCGGGCGCGGACCCGGCGATGTCGTCATGTTCCGGCCGGATGCAGCCTCGGGCGGCGATACGGCGCTCACCGACGGGACGGGGCCTGTATTCAGCGACGTCGGGGGCGGGAAGCGAATGGCCTCCAAACGCCCCTGATTGGACAGGATCACCCGGTCGGCCTCGATCTCATGCACCGTCACACCCGGAGAAACAACATCCCCGACCTGAAGCAACTTCACCGAGTTGCCGATATCCAACATGACCAGGGGTGGCGTCGAGCCGCTCATAATTCCTTGCAGCCGCACCCCCAGGCTCGAAGACTGCACGGTATCAATGGATTGTTCACGGGATGCCGCCTGGCCAAACAATGCCCATTGAGTCAGTTGGGTGACTTGAGCGCCAGGTGACCGCGTAGCCACAGGCTTTATGGTCGATGACGGACTCAGCGACACACCCGCATCGAACTCCGGCGGCACAACCCATAGCCAGGTCAGGCGTGCCGCGAACAGACCGATCACGACCACTAACAACAACAGGATAACGTTCGGAAGGCGGACTGAACGCAGCCAAACGAAGGGATTCACATCAATCAATTTTTCCAGTCCATGCAGCGTTACCACGCTGATATGCGCCCAAACGAAGCCCTAGGGACAGGCTCTGTCGGAGACGAAAAGGGAAGCTGGCTGGTTTCGTTCCGACAGGGAGCGCCATTCAGGTGCCCCAAGATGCCTCTCGAGAGATTCATACCGTGCCGCAGTATAAACTGCAAGTGTTTACGCAGCATGACGAAACAATTCCGCCTTGCCATATTCAATCGGCATTGCCCCAAGGTCGAATCACGTCAGCCCTGACAAAACCCAAAGGCTCAAACCCGCTAACATGCCGCCGATCGCCGCACCGACCAGCACATCCGAGAGATAGTGCAATCCAAGCACCATGCGCGATAAGGCCACGGACAACGCAAACGGAATGACCAACCAGGCCAGATTGGGGGCAAAGACAATAATCTGAATGGCGAAATTCACGGCATGCAGCGTATGCCCCGAGGGGAAACTGTACTTGTCCAGCGGCGCCACACTCAGCACCAGGCCATCATGAGCCACCTGCGGGCGTGGGCGGGCCGTCAGATGCTTGATCGAAACATAGATGCCCAACCCCAGACCAGCGGAAAGCAGCATGACCGCCATCGCCAGCCAGGCGTCATGCCCGCCGAACACAGCGATCAGTGCCGCCAAGGCGTACCAGCCTATCCCATCGCCCAATCTGCTGCTGATGGCAAACAGTCGGCGCAGCCCCCGTATGGCATTGACGTGATTGAGCCGATACATGACCACCTGCTCCCAGTGCAGGTAGCGATGCAGAATCGAGGACACGCGCAAGGATCGGATAAACGTTGACATGTCAGCCTCCCGTCTTACCAGAGTGTGGCGGCTCAACCAGTGCTTGAGGTTCCGCCTCCGGAATCAGAACCGGCGAACCGTTCGATTCCACCACCATCAACAGGTGATGCTCAAATGATCGTGTGATCAATCCCCAATCAAACTCAGCGGCCGTTTTACGGGCCTGTTCGCCCATATCAGCCTGTCGCGTGATGGTCGCGTCTACCGACGTTCGCACAAAGCCCTCATCGTCGTCCCAGTCCACGAGATAGCCACTGATGCCATCCTGAATCAGTCGACTGCCCGCCGCATAGTTGAAACTGATACACGACAACCCACTGGCCATTGCCTCCAGCACCACATTACCAAAAGTTTCGCTTTTGCTGGGAAAAACAAACAGATCCGCACTGGCATAATGACGTGCGAGTACTTCGCCGCGTTTCATCCCGACGAACTTCACCCAAGGCAACGCCCGCTCCAGTCGTGCGCGTTCCGGGCCATCCCCCACGACCACGGCCAGCAGATCGGGGCGTGTCGCCCGCATGGCCTCCAGCGAGGTCACCAGTAAATCCAGATTTTTCTCGGCGGCAAGCCGACCAACGTGCAACGCAACCAGCGCGTCTTTTTCCGACACCTGTTCGATGCTGCGCAGCCACTCCTGTCGCAGATTCTCATCTCGACGGGCCGGTGTGAACAAAACGGTATCCACCCCGCGCCCCAGAACCACCAGTCGCTCGAAGTTCATCGCAGCGAGCACGCTGGCCTGTTGATCTGTCGGAATAAAGGTCAGTGCGGTACGGTTATGGAACCAGCGCAGATAAGCCATGACCGGGCGCGTCAGCCAACCCAGTCGATAGTGCGCCATATAGGTGTGAAAATTCGTGTGCAGAGAAGAGGTAACCGGAATACCCAGGCGGCGCGCCGCCTGAAGGGCCGCCAAACCCAATGGTCCTTCCGTAGCGATATGCACAAGATCCGGTCGTTGGGCCCGCCAGTTACGCAGCAACCGGCCTCGCATCGGAAAACCGAATCGCACGGCCTTGTAGAACGGCAGTGCCACACCGGGAACCTCAAGACAGTCCGGCAGATCACGGGGTTCGTCCGCCCGCGGACAAATCACCTGCACATGATGCCCCGATGCCAACAAGGACGCATGCAACTGGGCCAGCGTCATTGCCACACCGTTGATATCGGGATCAAATGTTTCGGTAACCAAACTGACGAACACTTCCGGCCTCACTATGCTTGGGTGAATCATTCACTTTCCGCCCCATTCCCTGGGGCCCGGATGACACAAATTGCATCATGAATTCATTATGCAGTTTCGACAAAGATTAAACACTGTTACTAACCATAGATAAGAGCCATGACAAGCGCATGACGATTATCCGAACAAAGCCGCGGGCAGCGTCAAGGGCCGTTCCGTCCGTCCGGTTTGCAGCCCGCGCACAACCCCAGCGACCCATTAGGCGCCGTATAGGGTCGCCCGTACAGCCCGATTTCCCGAAGAATCATCGTACTGACGCGCACCGCATCCACCCGACATCCTACACCCACGACGGGAACACCGTAATTTCCCACCCTACACCGCTCAATGGCCCCCGCACCACCTTGGCACCAAGTCTGTGCAAAAAAGCGGTTTGAATGGCACATATTGATGCAAATAAATCCGACGCACACCAGCTCTCGCCACACCTCGACCGCCAAAAGCCGCATAAACATTCATATCACATGCTTTTTTTGAATTGGCCCGGTTCCTGCAAATCTTCAATATCCCCATGGTATTTGCCACCGGGACACATGAAGCAGCAATCCCACTGACTAATCACCCACGAGGAAAATGACATGACTCCTGAGCAAAAAGATCTGGTTCGCAGCACCTGGGCCCAAGTCGTTCCTATCAAGGAAAAAGCGGCCGAACTGTTTTACGGCAAGCTGTTTGAGCTGGACCCATCGGTCAAGCCGATGTTCAAAAACGACATGGTGGAACAGGGCAAGAAATTGATGATGTCGATCAATACCGTCGTCAATTCGCTCGATCGACTGGATCCCATGGTGCCGATTCTGCAGGACATGGGCCGACGCCATAAAGGTTATGGCGTCCAGGACAAACATTACGACACGGTTGGCGCCGCACTGCTCTGGACGCTGGAAGCAGGTCTCGGGCCCGCCTTCACCCCGGCGGTGAAAACAGCCTGGACCGAAGCCTATACCGTGATCGCCACGGTCATGAAGGATGCCGCCAACGCAGCCTGACCGGCGGGCAGATCATCCCTGAGACACCAACTTGTCTGCGCCATTGACACGCATCAAAGCATGGGTGATGAACCGTCGTCCGACACAATAACCCCGTGTGCCTCTGTTGCCTTGCGGATTCGCTTGCGCTCGTACATCAGGGCATCCGCACGTGCGACCAGTTCGTCGAACGTCTCCTCGCCGGACGGCTGACTCGTCACGGACCCCATGCTGTAACTGATCCGGTAGCGCCGCCCCGGCTTCTCGTTTTCCACAACGATGGCTGCATTCAATCGCTTCAGGGCCTGTAAGATTTCGGGTTCCGGCTCGCGGGCCACGACAGCGAATTCATCTCCCCCCACCCGCGCGACCACATCGCTACGTCGAAAGGTGATCAGCAGGAGATGTGCGAAATCCTGGACGAGCTGTGATCCGGCATCATGACCGAGCGTGTCATTAACGCTTTTCAAGCCGTCCAGGTCGAAATACAGGATGGTCAGTGGCATGTCTGCCGTCTGCCCTTCATAGAGCGCATGTTCGCCAAACAGGTAAAAACCACGACGGTTATAGACCTTGGTCAATTCATCCGTCAGAGAGAGCGCCCGCAGTTCCCGTTCGAGCTCATTGATCCGACGCGCCATCAAAACGACAAATACGAACAGCAGAAGCGACGTCATCGAAATAACCAGGGCGGCGGCAAACGGGATCGACAACCACCCGGACAACGTCGAATAGGCGCCGCCGCCAATCACCAGAAAAGGAAGCAGCACAGCTAACGGGAGCGCCATGCGAGCAATACGACTGCCCAGCCCGCGCCCGACGAACACCGCAAAACATCCTGCCTGCGTTCGATGCACAAACAGCGAGAATGCCAACAACGCCATGCCAATCAGGGTTTGAGGCGCCGTACGGATCTGCGGGGATTGCCCGACGAGATTGAGCGCCCCGAACAAGTATCCGGCCATAATGACCAGAACGATCACGAGCAGCACCAACGTCACGCCATCGAGGATCAGACTGAGCCACTTGGGTCCCCGCGTCACATCCAGAATCAACGCACTGGCCAACAACAGAAAAAAGGTGGCCGTTTGCGCCGACATTCTTCCGGGGTGTTCGGACAGCCGGTCGGCGGCCAACCAGGTTTCCAGGGAATAGGCGTGTCCGGTGCCATGCGCGAGCAGCGCGGTGGCGGCTATCACGAACACGAGTAAGGCCAGGAACCGACCCGAAAAACGACGCTCTTTGCCAAGGGGGCTCGACAGAACAAGACTCAGCGCGCTTAACAAGGTGACAAGCGCCGTATTGGCCTTCATCAACGACCACCCCTCGGGCAGTTCGTTCGCCAGTATGGGGAGCAACCAGGCGAGGAGAATCACGAATGCCAGGGGCGCAGACACGATCAAGGCCAGATTTTTCGCCCAGGCCAACCCATTGATCAGCCGAGTATCGGGTTGTTCCGCCGGGGTGATCTTGACAGGAGGTTGGAACATGGGATATTTCACCAAATTTGGCCGATTTTCGGTCACCCAAGGCATCATGGGGCGCGGTGTTATTGATGACGCACCCTGAACTCAGAGTGCCCCTAAGCGACCTCTGATCAACACCCTCGCGCGGACGCGCGAGCGAGCGATCCCCGCCAAGCTGGCGAACCGAAAGACTCAAATCGAAGCAGCGACCACAGCCCATATCTGGGCCAAGGCCGAGAGCGACGGAGTTAAATCCGCAGTGCCCTAAAAAGCTCCGAGCAAAATATCGATGGCTTTACTCGCGCAGGATACACCGATCTTGGAAAATATCGAGATTGCCCGCACAGATGCCCGGATCTGTGAAAAAAGCAGGGGAATCTCCGTCAATAAGATCAGGGCAGATCGGTGACCCAAACGCCCACATCCATGCCCGCACCGGGTAGCCCGACATAGGATCCGGCTACAGGCGGTACGGATTCTGGCAACCGGGCCACGGCAACCGGAATATGCTTGGCGCCGGCCATCTCTCCCAAGGTCGGATCGAATCCCTTCCAGCCGGCACCCGGCAGAAAAACCTCGGCCCATGCGTGTGTCGCTCCAAAATCAGACTGGGGGGGCATCACGTGCAGGTAACCGCTGACAAAACGGGCGGCCAGCCCCAAATGTCGGGCTGCAGCCATAAAGAGATTCGCAAAATCTCGGCAGGACCCCGTCCCCAGCGTCAATGTTTCCACTGCGGACTGGACGCCGGGTTCCTCTCGGCTCCGGTAGGCCAGCGTTTGCGGAATATGGGTACAAAAACGCTGCAGCAGGGCGTAGGTCTGAATCCGCTCGCCGGGTTTCCAGACTTTCCGCACCCAGCCGACAAGTTCATCCGGAGCTGGCGAGGTTCCGAGGCGCCGGTACGGCCCCAGCACGACCAGATCCTCTGGCGTATCGGAAAACGGGTAATTGGTCGCATAGTCTGCGACCAGAAAATCAAGCGGCGCTTCATTGAACTGCTGAATGATGACCGTGCTTTCGATCAACAACTGACGTGTCGGTGTATCGAAGGTGGCAATCGCCAACGAATTGTCTTCAGCATCCCGCTGCCAGCGCAGGGTAGCCGGCGGGGTGATATCCAACCGAGAAGACTCGATGTGCAGATCATGGCTCTCGCGGGGTCGCAGGCGCAATGCATGGGGATTGAGCCGAACCGCGTCGGCAAAGTTGTAGTACGTACGGTGAAGAATTTGATAACGCTGCATTTTGATCACCTATCCTCCCTGCGCAGCACCGGCCATCATCCACGGGATGAACTGAGATCCAGGCGCATCTCCCACCTTAGCTTAAATAGCCCTCGTAATGTTTACCGACGGACAATCTCCGCAATTAAAACGACAGACTCCCTCCTGTGCAGGGCGGACGCGCCAGAACGACCGAAGGCGACATACACTAGAATGTTGTAGGTGAACGGCTGTCGGACGGAAATTTACCAAGCACGGTGACAGCCTTGGCATCGGGTCCATCATTTACCCCACTGATTAGGAAGGCACGTCATGTCCGATTTTTGGAATCAAAAATACCAACGAAACGATTATTTCTACGGCGAGCAGCCGAATGATTTTTTACGCTCGCAGATTTTCCGCCTTCCGCCCGGCGCTCGGATACTGGTGGTGGGCGATGGCGAAGGCCGCAACGGCGTATGGCTGGCCAAGCAGGGGTTCGACGTCACGACGGTGGATTTTTCATCCGTCGCCTGCGCCAAGGCAACGTCACTGGCCGAGCGTGCCGGGGTGCGGCTCGACGTGCATTGCGCCGATCTGCATGCCTGGAACTGGTCGGTGAATCACTTTGATGCCGTGGTCTCGGTCTATCTGCACTTCATGCCCGAGGATCGCGTGAAGCTGCACCGCAAGATGCAGGAAGCCCTGATCGAGGGCGGCTGGTTGATCATTGAACTGTTCCACCCCCTGCAACTCAATTATCAGAGCGGTGGCCCCAAGGCGCCCGAGATGCTGCTGACCGTCGACGAGCTGGAATCAGATTTTCAGGGACTGCAATGGCAATTGCTGATGGAAGGGAAATCGCTGCTGACCGAAGGTCCCGGACATGCCGGACCCGCGCATGTCACTCATGGTGCCGCCAGGAAGCCGATGCCGTCTCAGCCCTGACACCGATAACCTGCCATTTCCGGCAGGCGCAATGCCCCGACCCCACTCGGCAAACGAATGCTAAATGACTATTGTTCTCATTTAGCTTCCCATGCTAGAGTATTAGCCATTAGTAAATTGCGAATTACCCATGCTGGGGGCCATCCATGCAACAACCTACAATTTTTCCGTCGGAGTTGGTTTTTGTGAATTCGATCGGGCAGGCACATGCCGGACGGGCCCATCCCGCGCCGGATTACGTTCTGGGACTGGCCACACGCGGCGCTCACGTGCGAGTGACCGGTATCCGTGGCGACGCCACTGCGCTGGGGAAAAGACTGGCCGCCATGGGCATCCGGATCGGCAGCGAGCTGGAAATCATTCAGCACGAAGGCAGCTCCGTGGTCGTGCGTGTCGGAGAAACCCGGATCGCCATTGGCGTCGCCCTGGTGCACCGCCTTCTGGTCGCCACTGTTGCGGCGGATCGGTCATGACCGAAACCCTCAGCCTGATGACACTTCTGCCCGGGGACGAAGGTATCGTGCTGGGCTTTGTGAAGGGCGGGGATCTGGACTACCGACGGCGTCTGATGGCCATGGGCCTGGTTCCCGGCACCCGTTTTAGCGTGACGCGGCTTGCACCGCTGGGTGACCCGATTCAGTTGAAGGTGCGGGACTCCGCCCTCACGCTGCGCAAAGATGAAGCCCATCAGCTACGCATCGGTCGCGCGCCCGTTGAGTGACCGGCTGTAGTCGATCTTCATCCCGTCCTGACGCGCGATAACACCACATCCCAATGGAAACATGATCGCCGTCTGGTTTCGCGATACAACGACCTGTCGGTATCGACAGCAGACAATCACAAGCAATGGATTAAGAAGTCATGGCAACGTATACCGTCGGTCTGATCGGCAACCCGAATTGCGGCAAAACCACTCTGTTCAATGCCCTGACCGGGTTGCGGCAAAAGGTGGGCAACTGGCCCGGCGTCACCGTCGATCGCAAAACGGGCCAGTTCGACATCGGCGCGGAATCCATCGAAATCGTGGATCTGCCGGGCACCTATTCGCTGGATGCTGCCTCCAGTGCCTCGCTCGATGAAGCGATCGCCCGCGAATATGCCCTGTCCGGCGAGGCGGATGTCATCCTCAATATCGTGGATGCCAGCAACCTCGAACGCAATCTGTACCTCACCACCCAGCTGATGGAAATGCGCCTGCCGCTGGTGCTGGCGGTCAACATGATCGACCTCGCCGCGGAAGCAGGGATCGAGGTCGACTGTGCCGAGCTGGAACGACGACTGGGCTGCCCGGTCGTGCCGATCACCGCCAGCAAAAAACAGGGGCTCAATGAACTGAAGCGGCGTCTCGTCGAGCGTGCCAGCCACGCCGAAGAACCGGGCATCAAGATCGAATACGCCCCACTGATCGAAGATGCGCTGCGCGGCCTCAAACCCTTGATCGAACCGCTGGCCAAGGAACAGGGCGTCGAGCCCCGCTGGCTCGGCGTCAAGCTGCTGGAAAGCGATCCGCTGACATTGGCCACCGTGGGTGATGCGGTGCGGCATGCCGTGGAACAAGCGCAAGAACACATCCGGGCCCATATGGATGAAGAAGCGGATGTCTTCATCGCCGATGCGCGCTATACCTTCATTCACGGCGTGACCCACCACAGCGTGACACGCCAGGGCCAGTTGCGCCGTTCGCTCACTGACCGGATCGACGCCATCGTCCTCAATCGCTTTTTGGGCATCCCGATCTTCCTCGGGGTCATGTATCTGCTGTTTGTCATGAGCTTCAACGGCGGCAGTATCTTCCTCGATTTCTTCGAGCAGACCGCGCATACGATTTTTGTCGCGGGCGTCGGCCATGTGCTGCACCTGCTTCATGCGCCCGACTGGGTTGTCGCTTTCCTGGCCACGTCGGTCGGCGGGGCAATTCAGTTGGTGTCCACCTTCATTGCGCCCATCGGCATGACCTTCCTGTTCCTCTCGCTGCTCGAGGATTCCGGCTACATGGCCCGCGCGGCCTTCGTCATGGATCGGTTCATGCGCAAGATCGGCCTGCCGGGCAAGGCCTTCGTGCCGATGATCGTCGGCTTCGGCTGCAACGTGCCCGCCGTGATGGCGACCCGCACCCTGGAAGACCCGCGCGAACGCCTGATTTCCGCCCTGATGCAGCCGTTCATGTCCTGTAGCGCGCGCCTCGTGATTTACATGGCCTTCGTCACGGTATTTTTCCGCGCGGACGGCGGGCAGGTCGTGTTCGGCCTGTATCTGCTCGGCATCGTGCTGGCCCTCCTCACCGCCCTGCTGCTCAAGCGCACGGCCCTGCGCGGCGAGGCCACCCCCTTCGTGATGGAACTGCCGACCTACCACATTCCGACCCTGCGCGGTCTGCTGCTCACGACCTGGGAGCGACTCTCGGTGTTCATCCTGCGGGTGGGGAAGGTGATTATCATCGCATCGGTGATCGTCACCCTGCTGTCGAGCTACAGCGTCACCGGCAAGCCCCTGGCCGAAGGCGATGTCGGCAACTCCATTCTCGGGTCGATCGGCAAGACCATCACGCCGGTCTTCCACCCCATGGGCATTACGGACGAAAACTGGCCTGCGGCCGTCGGCCTGCTCTCCGGCGTGGTCGTGAAGGAAATCGTCATGGGCACCCTGAACGGGGTCTACACCCGCATGGATGCCGGCGACGCGGCCAAGGCGGCGAATCAAACCACGGCCGACACGCCCAAACATGACACGTTCGATCTATGGGCAGGGTTGGGGAAAGCACTCGCCACAATTCCGACCAATGCCGCCACTTTCGCCCATGGTTTTTTTGATCCCCTGGGGCTCGGCGGCGTCAAGGTCGCTCAGACCAGCAACCTGCAACAGGCAGCCGAGCAACAGGGACTGGATACCCAAACACTCGCCCGCATGGGGGGGCTGTTCACCGAATCGGCAGCGATCGCCTACCTGATCTTCATTCTGCTCTACATTCCCTGCGTGAATACCATGGCTGCGATCTACCGGGAAACCCGCAGCGGGACATGGACCGCATTCGCTATTTTCTGGGGTATCGGCTTGGCGTACAGTTTGGCGGTATTGTTCTATCAGTTCGCCAACTTTGCCCAGCACCCCACCGCCGCACTACTCTGGTTATTGGGCTTTTCCACCGCACTGTTCGCTACCATCTGGGCGCTACGACGTCAGGGGCAACGACGCGCGACTGCCGCGTTACGGTCCTGAGGCGGACCAGTCCAAGCCCATAGCCACTGGCTGGGAAGAGGGGGTATCACCATGACGCAAACAACAACACGACATGCCCTGACGCCAAGCAGCCTCAAGGCCTACCTCCAGCAGCGCGGAATCGCCCCGTTTTCCGATCTCGTCAATCGATTCGATGCCCCGCCCGGAGCGGTCAGCGGCGTATTGTCGTTCTGGCAAACTCGGGGCAAGGTGCGGCGCATTGCCCTTGAAAACGCCGCAAGCTGTGATTCCGGTTGTAGCGGTTGCAGTACGGGATCTACCGACTCATCCTGCGCAACCAACGCCGACCAGCCGTCGATGCACGATCTGTACGAATGGATCACACCGGAAGCAGCGCCACTCGATCTGGATGCCCTGTCGATCTACCAGCACACACAAGGGATTTGATCCGGCGCCATCGGTCACAAAAAACAATGGGGGCGAACTGGGCCAATACCCAAAAAAATGCCCCACAACGGGGGCATCGAACGAGCAAGGGTAGAACAACGTCGATCAGGTCGTCTGTCGCGGATCAAACGGCATCGACACCTTCATCTCCTGGTACAACGCACGCGCCTCGTCGGTCTTGGCGGGCGGCGTATGAATAAGCAGTGTGACGATGAAGTCGCCGCCAGCCACGCCGCGCTGGCGTAGTCGGAGACGTTTTCCCGACTGGGAGCCCGCCGGAATGGCCAGTTCGATCCGGCCACCCGCCGGGGTCGGCACGGTCACCTTTTCACCCAACGCCGCTTCCCAGGGGGTAATCGGCAAATCGTACAGCACATCCGTGCCATCCAGCGTGAATCCGCGGTTATCCTCCAGTTGAACCACCAGATACAAATCGCCAGGCGTGCCGCCCTGCGTCCCCGACCCACCTTGTCCCGTCAGGCGTACACGCTTACCGGGAGCGCTGTCCTTGGGCACGTTGACCTTAAGGGTCTTGCGGCCGGTTTCGGGGTGATCCACCACCACGGACTTACTGCCACCCTCGATCATTTCCTGAATGGTGAGATTCAGCGGCATTTCGTAATCCGCACCCCGAGCCGCGCGCGTGCGGCGGGAATAGCCGGCGCCGCCCTGTTGCTCGAAGCCACGCGCACCGAAAACACTACTGAAGAAATCGGAGAAACCCGCGCCGCCGTATTGTCCGCCAAACTGACTCGGATCGAAGCCCGGCGGCGGTCGGAACTCATCCCCTGCATGGTAATTCGCACCCAGCGCATCGTAACGCGCGCGCTTCTCGGCATCACCAAGGACATCATAGGCCTCGTTGATTTCCTTGAATTTCGCCTCGGCGCCCGACTCCTTGTTGCGGTCAGGGTGATGTTTTTGTGCGGCTTTCCGGTAGGCGCGCTTGATCTCCGCCTGGGAGGCCGAACGTTCTACGCCGAGCGTTGCGTAATAATCTTCGAATTTCAACGGAAGTTCACCTCATAAAAGTCATGCGGTTACCGAAATATCCCGTTATTGTTACGGGCGTGACCGTTTTTTTTCAAGCACATGACCCCATGTTCGCAGGAAAAAAAACCCGCCATAAGGCGGGTCATGCACAATCCGGACGGGATGGTCGCCGCATTAGCGTTGACGTGCCTTGAAACGCGGGTTGGTTTTGTTGATCACATAAACCTTGCCACGACGACGCACGATCTGACAGTCTTTATGCCGAGTCTTGGCGGACTTCAGGGAAGAAAGGATTTTCATAACAGCCTCAGTCTATCGAATTCGAATAAAATAGGTTGCGCAAATTATCGCAATCGCGCCATAAAGGCAAGAAATGAATGCATTTTTACGCTTAAATCGCCGACGCCACGCATAAGGTCATCATTTTCGCCCAACCAACCCCAATCAGGCCGCGGGATTTCGCTATACTCCAGCGCAGATCAACCCGAAGCGAACAGGCGGAATATCGCGCAAAGGGTCGCTTCGCCCGAACCGCCTCATACCCGCTGAGACTGATAATGACTGCCATTGTGATTGCCACCCATAATCTGGGCAAGCTCCGAGAATTCGAGGCGCTGCGCGCTGCCCTGTCCACCGCATTCCCTGCGCTCGCCAACCTGCATTTTCTGCCGCTGTCCGACTGGCAGGGCACACCGCCCGAAGAAGACGGCGACAGCTTTCAGGCCAACGCACTGATCAAGGCGCGCGCAGCGGCGGCACTGACCGGCCTACCCGCACTGGCGGACGATTCCGGGCTGTCCGTCGATGCACTGGGCGGCGCACCAGGCATTTATTCTGCCCGCTATGCGGGTGAATCAGCAACCGACGCCGAAAATAACCATAAATTGCAACGGGCGCTTGCCGACGTCCCCAAATCCAGCCGATCGGCGCGTTATATCTGCGCCCTGGCCCTGGTACGCCATCCGGCGGATACGATGCCCCTGATGGCCGAAGCGGATTGGCCGGGACAGATGCTTGCCGAGCCACGGGGCAGCTTCGGTTTCGGATATGACCCATTTTTCTTTTCTGTGGAACATAACCAAACCGCCGCACAGATGCCCCCCGACCTGAAAAACAGTATCAGCCATCGCGCACGTGCCATGACGCGACTACTCACCCAACTTGGACAAACCTCCCTCTGATGCAACTGCTGCAATTCACCGAAAATCCGCCACTGGCCCTGTATGTCCACCTACCCTGGTGTGTGGAGAAGTGCCCTTATTGCGATTTCAACTCGCATGGTCTCAAAGGCGGCACCTTGCCCGAGGGTGACTACATTGATGCCTTGCTGCGCGATGTAGAGCGGGAGTTGCCCTTGATCTGGGGGCGCTCCATCGAAACCATTTTTCTGGGCGGCGGCACCCCCAGCCTCTTCTCGCCTGAAGCACTGGATCGGTTGTTTTCCGGCCTGCGCGCCTTGCTGGATCTTCGGTTCTGTCGGGAGGTAACCCTGGAGGTCAATCCGGGCACGGATATGGCCACCCGCCTGAGCGAATACCGCGGCATCGGGATCAATCGTGTCTCCATCGGCGTACAGAGCTTTAGCGATGACAGTCTCAAGCGGCTGGGGCGTATTCACGATCATCGCGCCGCGATTCGCACGATCGAGGCGGCGCATGATGCCGGACTGGATAGTTTTAATATTGATCTGATGTTTGGCCTTCCCGAACAATCCGCCGAGCAGGCCGAGCAGGATCTTCGTCAAGCCCTTAGCCTGGAACCGCCGCATTTGTCCTGGTATCAATTGACACTGGAACCCAACACGCCTTTTGCTGCGCACCCACCCGTTCTCCCTGAGGATGAAACAATGGAGGCCATGGTGGAAACTGGGCTCGGGCAACTGGCGCAAGCCGGCTTGCAGCAGTACGAAGTATCTGCCTTTGCGCGAGCAGGGCATCAGTGCCAGCACAATGTGAATTACTGGCAGTTTGGGGATTACCTAGGCATCGGGGCCGGTGCACACGGCAAGATCACCCTCGCCGGGGAATCCCGGATCGAACGAAGGGTGCGCACACGACACCCAGCCGCCTATCTGCGGCAGGCGGGAACGGACGACGCCATCGAGGCAAACAACGTTCCCACGAATGAATTGCCCTTCGAGTTCATGCTCAATGCTCTGCGGCTCACCGGCGGCTTCGACGTCCCGCTCTTCACGCAACGCACCGGTCTGCCCATCAAGGTAATCTCGGACACGCTGCATCGTTTGGAGCGCGACGAGCTGATCACCTGGACCATGACACATATTCAGCCCACGGAGCGGGGAGCGCGATATCTGAACGATGTCATCTCGCGCTTTCTGCCGGACTGATCATCCACGCAAACCGCCAAACGCGCACCATCACACGTCTTTCTTCTTGACCGGTCGCCGCCAGCCCGCCTTAAGCACCTGCGGCGCGCGGGCCAGGGCCAGCTGGTCTTCGGGCACATTTTTCGTGATCGTGGAACCTGCGGCGATGGTGGCCCCGGAACCCAGCACGACGGGCGCCACAAGCTGGCTGGACGATCCGACGAACACCCGATCACCAATCGTCGTGCGATGCTTGTTGGCGCCATCGTAATTGCAGGTGATGGTCCCGGCACCGACATTGCACTCGGCGCCCATCACGGTGTCGCCCACGTATGACAGATGATTGATCTTCGAGCCAGCGCCAATCCGGCTGGCCTTGATCTCGACAAAATTACCAATCCGACTGCCGCGGGCCAACTCCGTACCGGGCCGCAACCGCGCATAGGGTCCGACCACAACGTCTTCAGCCAGATTGGCGCCGTCGATATGGCTGAATGCATGAACATGTACGCCATTGCCCAGCGTCGCGTTGCGGATGACGCAATTAGGTCCGATGACAACATCATTCCCCAGGACAACGCGCCCTTCCAGAATCACGTTGACGTCAATCGTCACATCGCGTCCTATCGTCACCTCGCCTCGAATGTCCAGCCTGGCCGGGTCCAGAATCGTGGTTCCCGCCAGCGCAAGGGCCTTGGCCTGTCGCAACTGCCATTCCCGTTCAAGTTGAGCCAGCGCCCATCGGTCATTCACGCCCGTCACCTTGACCGGATCCGGCGTAACAATCCCCTCGATCAGGACATCTTCCGCGTGTGCCATGCCGACAATATCCGTCAAATAGAGCTCGCCCTGAGCATTTTGCGGCGCAAGCTGCGCGAGCCAACGGCGAAGCAAGCCTGCCCGGACGCACATGAGGCCGGTGTTGATTTCGGCAATACCTTGTTCGGCTAACGTGGCATCTTTCTGCTCGCGGATCGCCACCATGGCCTGTGTCGCGTTCCGGATGATCCGCCCATAGCCCGTCGGGTCGGAGAGCACCGTCGTCATCACAGTTAGAGGTGCACGCAGTGATGCATCCACCAGCGGCTGCACGACCGACGCGTCCAGGAGGGGAATGTCTCCGTACAAAATCAGAACGCGATCGTCATCGGCAAAGGAAGATTCATCCAATGCACAGCGAACCGCATGCCCCGTGCCCAATTGCTCGGCTTGCAGCACCCATCTGACACCCGGCCGGGTGATGGCGGCTTCAACCTGCGACGCACCGAAACCAAGAACGACAAATACCGATGCAGGCTGAACACTATCTGCAGCATCCAGTACCCGATCCAACATGGTTCGCCCCGCCAAGGTGTGTAATACCTTGGGCAAATCTGAGCGCATCCGCGTTCCTTTGCCGGCGGCCAAAACAAGGACATGAAGCTGAGAGGTAGATGACATGGTGCCCTCGATAACAAAAAAGGAGCCTAGGCTCCTTTTGATTTTACTGAATAACGCGATCAGCGCGGTTTACGCAGCAATTGGACTATCAGCAGCTGATCGTTAACGACGTCCTGAGCCCATGCCTCGTAGGGAACGCACCCATTTAAGTCGCTCTTCTGCTTCAATCATGATTGATTGGGCCGAAGTGAAATCCAATTGCCCGCGCTGTTCGTAATCACGAATATAAACGGCCTCTTCAGCCAGCTTGGCTTCGAGCTCGGAAGCGTCAACGCCGTGGGCATCTTCTTCAGTCAAAGCCCAATCCGCGATGATGCTGACCACCATCGGCTGAACTTCGAGAATGCCAAATCCCACGAAATAGCGAACTACAGTGCCGTCGGTGAGGTGAACGCGTACTTCACCAGGGCGCAGAATCGACAGTGTCTGAGTATGGAGCGGGGTAATCCCGACTTCGCCCGCCTCAGTGGGAATCGACACAAAGGTCGCTTCCCCTGAGAAAATCGGGCGCTCCATGCTGACTATGTCAACACGAATGGTCATCGCCATAATGTGGCCTCCGGTTATGCCTTGGCAGCAAGTTTGGCGGCTTTTTCAACCGCTTCGTCGATGGTGCCGACCATGTAAAATGCCTGCTCAGGGAGGTGATCGTACTCGCCCGCTGCAATGCCTTGGAAAGCCCGGATGGTTTCCTTCAGGGACACATAACGCCCCGGAGCACCCGTAAATACTTCGGCAACGAAGAACGGCTGAGACATGAAACGCTGAATCTTACGGGCACGGGACACCGTTGCCTTGTCATCATCGGACAGTTCATCCATACCCAGAATGGCAATGATGTCTTTCAGCTCTTTGTAACGCTGAAGCGTCTTCTGGACGGTACGTGCCACGGAGTAATGCAACTCACCGACAACTTGTGGATCCAGCTGGCGGCTGGTTGAGTCCAAGGGATCGATCGCCGGGTAAATACCCAGAGAGGCGATATCTCGGGACAGAACGACCGTCGCATCCAAGTGGGCGAAGGTGGTGGCAGGAGCCGGATCGGTCAAGTCATCCGCAGGGACGTAAACGGCCTGCACGGAGGTGATTGAACCAGTCTTGGTAGAAGTGATCCGCTCTTGCAGAACGCCCATTTCTTCAGCCAGCGTCGGCTGGTAACCCACCGCGGAAGGCATCCGGCCCAACAGGGCGGATACTTCAGTACCGGCCAGGGTGTAACGGTAAATGTTATCGATAAACATCAGGACATCACGGCCTTCGTCACGGAAGAACTCGGCCATGGTCAGACCGGTCAGCGCAACACGCAGACGGTTTCCAGGTGGCTCGTTCATCTGGCCGTACACCAGGGCAACCTTGTCCAGTACACCGCCGTCCTTCATTTCGTGGTAGAAGTCGTTCCCTTCACGGGTACGCTCGCCCACACCGGCAAACACGGAATAACCGCTGTGCTCAACGGCGATGTTACGGATCAGTTCCATCATGTTCACGGTCTTGCCCACGCCGGCGCCACCGAACAAACCGACCTTACCGCCTTTGGCGAACGGGCACAGAAGGTCAATGACCTTGATACCGGTTTCCAGCAGCTCGGTACTGTTCGCCTGTTCATCGAAGGACGGCGGCTTGCGGTGGATGGACCACTTCTCGTCAGTCATCACATCGCCTGCGTTATCGATCGGGTGACCAAGCACGTCCATGATGCGACCCAACGTCCCTTTGCCCACGGGCACCTGGATCGGTGCACCGGAGCTCGTCACGACCATGCTGCGCTTCAAACCATCGGATGAACCCATGGCAATGCCGCGGACCACACCGTCGCCGATTTGCTGCTGTACTTCAATAACCAATCCGGTCTCATCAACCTTAATGGCATCGTAAACCTTGGGAACGGAATCCCGAGGAAACTCGACATCGATCACTGCACCGATGATTTGAACAATTTTTCCAGAACTCATGTCTGTACCCTCAAATATAAATATTGGCTAAAACCGTTGGCGATCAAACAGCCGCAGCGCCCGATACGATTTCCGAGATTTCCTGCGTAATGGCGGCCTGACGTGCCTTGTTATACTTCAGCTTCAGCTCCTTGATCATGTCACCGGCATTGTCGGTAGCACTCTTCATGGCGATACGACGTGCAGCCATTTCACAGGCGACGTTCTCAATCGCACTGGATACGATCTGCCCGGTGATATAGCGCTTCAAGACTGCGGCCAGCACAGCGTGTGAATCGGGTTCATACAGGTAATCCCAATGATGCCGAAGCTCCGGGTTTTCCTGGTAGACCAACGGGGCGATCTGTTCGACGATCGGGCTCTGCACCATCGAATTGACGAACTTATTGTGCGCCAGCTCGATACGGTCAATATGGCCCTGCTCGAAAGCACCCATCGCCGCCGTGATGGCTCCACGCATCTTCGCGTAGTCGGGTTTGTCCCCCATATTCGCCACGGAGGCCAGCACATCACCACCATAACGTTTAAAGAAGGCGCGTCCCTTGGAGCCAACCGGAATGACGTCGACCTCAATACCCTTACTCTGATAGTCCTTGATTTTCATCAAGGTATGCTTGAGCAAATTGACATTAAGCCCGCCGCACAAACCACGGTCTGTGGTAATCACGATCAATAGAACACGCTTCACTTCGCGCTCGATCATCAAGGAATGACGATATTCCGGGTGCGCATTGGTAATGTGCCCGACGACTTCCAGAAACTTCTCGGCGTACGGCCGGGTGGCTTCCATCGACTCCTGGGCACGCCGCATTTTCGATGCGGCAACCATCTCCATCGCCTTCGTGATCTTGCGTGTATTCTGCACGCTCTTAATCTTGGTGCGAATCTCTTTGCCTACGGCCATGACTTCGCCCCCTGATTAATAAACGCCCTTCGACTTGAAGGCCTCAATAACTTGCTTGATCTCAGCGGCAATTTCGTCGTTGTATGCACCGTTATTGCCAATTTTATCGGCAAGTCCCTGCGCATTCGCTGCCGCATACGCATGCAACGCCAACTCGAAATCGTTGATTTTATCAACCGCTACATCATCCAGGTATCCGTCGTTCGCAGCAGTCAGGCTCAGTGCCATTTCTGCCACAGACAAAGGCTGGTACTGCTTCTGCTTCATCAGCTCGGTGACGCGCTTACCGCGTTCCAGCTGCTTGCGGGTCACTTCATCCAGGTCGGAAGCGAACTGTGAGAAGGCTGCCAATTCACGATACTGCGCAAGATCGGTACGAATACCGCCGGCGAGTTTCTTCACTGCCTTAGTCTGCGCCGCGCCGCCGACCCGTGATACCGAAATACCCGGGTTGATTGCCGGACGAATACCGGAGTTGAACAGGTCTGTTTCCAGGAAGATCTGACCATCGGTAATGGAAATTACGTTGGTCGGAACGAAGGCGGAAACGTCACCGCCCTGAGTCTCAATGATCGGCAACGCGGTCAGTGAACCGGTCTGGCCTTTCACTTCACCCTTGGTGAATGCTTCAACATACTCAGCGTTAACGCGTGAGGCACGCTCAAGCAGACGGGAGTGCAGATAGAACACATCACCCGGATAGGCTTCGCGGCCTGGTGGGCGACGCAGCAGCAGGGAAATCTGGCGGTAGGCCCAAGCCTGCTTGGTCAGATCGTCATAAACGATCAAAGAATCCATCCCGCGGTCGCGGAAGTATTCGCCCATGGTGCAGCCGGCATAAGCAGCCAGATACTGCATGGCGGCAGGGTCGGCTGCCGAAGCTGCAACGACGATGGTGTATTCCAGCGCGCCGTGTTCTTCCAATTTGCGCACCACGTTGGCAACCGAGGATGCCTTCTGGCCAATCGCAACGTACACACAGAAGACGCCCTTGCCTTTCTGGTTGATGATGGCATCGATCGCCACTGCCGTTTTACCGGTCTGGCGGTCACCAATAATCAGTTCCCGCTGACCACGGCCGATCGGTACCATGGCATCCAGGGCCTTGATACCGGTCAACAGAGGCTGGTCGACGCTTTGACGCTCGATCACGCCAGGGGCGATTTTTTCGATCGGCGCGGTCATCGTGGCATTGATTTCGCCCTTGCCGTCGATCGGCTGACCCAGAGTGTTGACAACACGGCCCAGTAGTTCTTTACCAATTGGCACTTCAAGAATGCGCTGAGTGCACTTGACCTGATCGCCTTCGCGCAGGTGGTCATAACCCCCCAAAACGACAGCGCCGACGGAGTCCCGCTCGAGGTTCATGGCAACGGCAAACGAACCGCCGGGCAGCGCGATCATCTCGCCCAGCATCACATCATTCAGACCGTGAATACGGAGGATGCCGTCACTGACCGATACGATCGTACCAACGGTTTGAGCGTCCGCAGACAGGTCAAAATTTTCAATACGTTGCTTGATCAGACTACTAATTTCAGATGGATTGATCATAGGATCTCCTTAGCGACTCAATTGAGCAGCAAGTTTTTCGATGCCGCCGCGCATCGAACCGTCTATCAACCAATCACCGGCGCGGATAACGGCGCCGCCGATCAGGTCGCTATC
Source organism: Halothiobacillus sp. (assembly GCA_035531235.1). Classification (GTDB taxonomy): domain Bacteria; phylum Pseudomonadota; class Gammaproteobacteria; order Halothiobacillales; family Halothiobacillaceae; genus Halothiobacillus. The sequence continues at coordinate 48,045 of DATKTJ010000104.1, forward strand.
GACCTGCGCCTGCAGATCGATTGAACGGTTCAAGCGCTTTTTCAGCGCTGCGGTAATATTGTTGATTTCGTTCTCGGTCAGCGGCTGCGCCGAAATGACCGTTGCCGTGATTCTTTGTTCTGCCTGAGCGCGCAACGCCTCGAACTGTTCCGCCACGGAGGGGAACAGACTCAAGCGTCCATTTTCGCCCATGAGCCGCACCAGATTGACCCCGGCAGCGTCCAACTCAGAGGACACCACGGCCAGAAAGCCGCTTGTGCGCACCTCTGACGGCCGAGAAACGTCGCCCAGATAATGAATCATGTCTTCATTACGGGTCACATCGGCCAGAAAGGACAGCTGCTGCGACCAGACGTCGGCTTGCGCCGCCGAAGTACAGAGCTCATGTACGGCCTTGGCATAGGATTGCGCTATTTGGATATGTTCGGACATTGATAAGTACCTATACCCTTAAATATGCGCGATCAGATCAGCCAGTGCCGCTTCGTGATCCTTCGTCGTCACTTCACGTTTCAGGATCCGCTCGGCGCCGGTGACTGCGATAGCAGAAACCTGGGTACGCAGTACGTCTTTGGCCCGATTGATCTCACGATCAATCTCCGCAGAAGCTTGCGCTACAATGCGTTCGGCCTCTGCCTTGGCGTTCACGCGGGCATCTTCCAGAATCTGGTTTGACCGTGCGTTGGCTTGAGCAATGATGTCGTTCGCTTTTTCTTTGGTCTCGCGCAGCAATTCCGTAGAACGCTCCTGAGCCAATTTCAATTCGTGCTTGCCTCGCTCAGATGCCGAAAGGCCATCGGCAATTTTCTGGCGCCGCGCTTCCATCAAGGCAGACAGCGGTGTCCAGAGATACTTGCTAACCAGCCAAACGAGTATCGTGAAGGCGAGGATTTGTGCAACGAGTGTAATATTAATGTTCACAGATTCCCCTCGATTGTTGCAGTGTCGGTCATGTCAGGCTGAGCGCCCAACCGAAGTGCATCCACTTCGGCGAACCCATCAGCCAAGATCTGAACGAAATTAGAGTCCAGCAATCGCGGATTTCAGCGCGCCAACAAATGGGTTGGCGAACAGGAACCACATGGCAAACGCCAGGATGATGAAAGGGAAAGATTCCATCAGGCCGGCGAAGATGAACATGTTGGTCATCAGCTGGGGACGCATTTCCGGCTGACGGGAGATCCCTTCCAGGGTCTTGGAGCAGATCAAGCCCCAACCAATGGCAGAACCCAAACCGGCAGCAGCCAGAATCACACCAACACCTACGGCTGTATAGGCGTAAATAGTCGCGAGCATATCAGGGGTCATTTACATTCTCCTCAATCGAACAGTTAAAAAACGAAACAAAAAAATCAGTGGGAATCGGCTTCTATGTGCGCCATACCCAGGTAAACAATAGTCAGCACCATGAAAATGAATGCCTGAAGCGAGATCACCAGGATGTGGAAAATCAACCAAGCCACATCCAGAACAACCTGCAAGGGGAACCAAATCAGCAGCCCGGCACCAATCGAGGCGCCCAGGGTGAGCAGCGCGATCAACATGAAGACCAATTCACCGGCAAACATGTTACCAAACAGTCGCAGACCGAGGCTGATGGGCTTGGCCAGCTCTTCGATCAGTGTCATGACCACATTGACCGGGATGAAGAACTTACCGAAAGGGTGGAACAGAAACATTTTGATGTAACCGCCAATACCCTTGACCTTCAAGTTGTAATAAATCGTCAACGCGAACACCACCAAGGCCATGGCCAACGGCGTGTTGAGATCGGTGGTAGGTACGATCTTGAGATGAGGAACGCCCAGGCCATGCGCAATGGCCGGCAGGAGATCGATGGGCAACAGGTCCATGAAATTCATGAGCCAGACCCATACCAGAATGGTCAATGCCAGTGGTGCGATCAATGCGGGGGCCTTGCTGCCGAACGAGTCCTTGACTTGATTATCGACAAACTCAAGGATGCCCTCGACCGCGTTCTGAAAACGCCCCGGGGTTTCTGTGCGCAAATTCTGGCCAATTTTCATGGCCACGAATAGGATCAGCCCACCCAGAAGAAAACTGAAAATAAGGGAATCGATATTAAGTTGCCAGAACCCCTGGCCAACCGACAGGTTGGTCAGGTGATGCTGGATATACTCAACCGAGCTGCCGCCGGTGTTTTCTGCTGCCACACGAATCTCCTCAATCCAAAGTTAAATCTGTTTTGCTCGTCGGACGACCCGAATCGCTCCCCCGCGTAGCCAGGAGGCCCACAATCATCAGCCCGACAAATCCGCCCACGGTATACAGGGCTGGCAGTTTCAACCAACCCAATGCCAGCCCGAACAACACGAGCAGCATCACAAACCGCGAGGCGGCGCCAAAATACATAATGTTCATGCTGGCCGAGGGCGATTCGACCGCCAAGTCGGCCGCGCGCTGCATCGTAAAACGCAGCATCAGCATCAGGATCAGCGAAATGACCGCCCCACCCAATCCACCCAGCGCTGCACCAGCCCCTTGGGTGATGTAGAGGACAGCCACCAGAAGTGCCGTCGCAATCCCCTGCGTGGCCAGAACCCGGCGTCCGCGCCGGGCAATACCATCAGACATTATCGTCATGATGACTCGCCAACATTAAACGGTGCGCATTTTTCATGCCGCCGATAAAACCCAAAAGACCGCCGAGCAGCATACATATGGGCGCGCAATCCAGCCAGCGATCAACCAAAAACCCGAGCAGCAGCCCGGCGATCACCGTGGAGGCGAATATGTTGCCCGCGCCCACATTGAGCAGTCCCTGGAAGCGCGCGGCCAGATAACCCGTGCCGACGCCTGACTTAGACTGTTGAGATGTGTCGCGCTGTTCGGCCATTGAAGTCTCGAAATTATACCGGCCAAAATTTGGCAGGTAGTTTAACGGCATATTTCATGGACAACAACAGTTGCGCAGACTATGCAATGAAGTCGATGCCTTTTCGCATCGCCAATTAGGACCGCCCGCCGTGTCGCCTAAACAGCCTGATCTCCCTCACTGTCGAGCAGTCGACTCAAAATCAGTTCGAGTTGCCCCGGGTGTTCATAGCGTAGCGTGAGTCGCCCCCTGCCTCGTGCCCCCGCCTGAAGGTCAACGACGATACCCAATGACTCGGACAGACGACGGACAAGTGCTTCGGTATCCGCATCCCGCGAAGTCTCTGGGACAGCCTTGGTCTCATTGAACTTGCGCACCATTGTTTCCACCTGACGAACCGTCAGTGCCCTGGCCACGATTTTCTCGGCCACCCCGGATTGTTGCGCCTGGGGCAACCCCGCAAGTGCGCGCGCATGGCCCGCATCGATCTGATTGTTTTGCAGCAGGATGCGCACGGGCTCAGCCAGATCGAGCAGGCGCAAGGCATTGCTGACCACAGGGCGCGATATACCCAGGATGTCGGCAACCTGTTGATGCGTCATATCAAACTCACGGATCAGGCGGCTCATGGCTTCGGCCTGTTCGATCGGATCAAGATCCTCGCGCTGAAGGTTTTCGATCAATGCCACTGCAGCCGCCTGGTGATCGTCGATTTCGCGAACGATCGCCGGGATCTGGTGCAGACCGGCCAACTGAGCCGCGCGCCAGCGGCGTTCGCCGGCAATCAGTTCATACTCGCCCGATCGCCGACGCAGCACGACGGGCTGAATCAGCCCTTGCGACCGGATCGAATCGGCCAGGCGCTGCAGGGCCTCCTCGTCGAATCGCGTTCTCGGCTGAAACGGGCTGGGATGGATCAACTCCAGCGACACCTCTCGAAACTGACCGCCCAGATCATCCTGCGCAGATTCGCTGGAGCGCAACAGGGCATCCAGCCCGCGGCCCAATCCTTTTTTCTTCACTGTCATGTCCGCTCTCTCATCTGTCCGCCCTGGCACAAATCCGTCATTATCCGCGCCCCTTTCCCGACTGGAATCCCGCCGTACGCGGTCCGGCCGCCGCCCGCAACCGCGCACGCTCGATCAACTCCCGGGCCAGTTCGTCATAGGCCTGAGCGCCCGCAGACTGCCGATCATAAAACAGGGCGGGCAAACCATAACTGGGCGCCTCGGCCAGACGAACGTTGCGCGGGATGACGGTCGAGAATACCTGCGCACCGAAATGTGCGAGCAACTGATCGGATACCTGCTGCGCGAGCAGATTCCGGGAATCGTACAAAGTGCGCAATACGCCGGCAACCCCCAGCGATGGCTGCAGTGCCAGGCGCACCTGCTCCACTGTATCCAGCAGGGCGCTTAAGCCTTCCAGCGCAAAGTATTCGCACTGCACCGGGATCAGCACATCGTTCGCCGCGACCAGGGCATTGATGGTCAGCGTATTCAGCGCGGGCGGGCAATCGATCAGAATAAAGTCGTAGCGCGCCATCACTGGCACCAGCGCGCGACGAAGCTTCATTTCGCGGCCGATACGGGTAACCAGTTGAAATTCCGTACCGGCCAAGTCGATCGTGGACGGCAAAAGATCGAATCCGGCGGGCTCACTCCGAATCAGGACTGAATCCACGGGCATCTCGTCCAGCAAGACCTCCGAGACACTGGCCTCCAGATCAGACTTGCTGACCCCCGAGCTGACTGTGGCATTTCCCTGAGGATCCATATCGACGAGTAACACGCGCTGCTGCCGATCCTGCAGCGCAGCCGCCAGATTGACGGCCGTCGTGGTCTTGCCGACGCCGCCCTTTTGATTGGTAATGGCCAGTGTCCAGCTCATGACGCCGCCTCTCGTTGGAAAATGAGCAAATGCCGCTCCGCAGCCAGCCCCGGAACGGTCAGCGGAATGACGTTCGTGGATAAAAAGGGTGCAGGAACCACATCTGCCGCAGAAGCATCCAATCGGCCCCTCATCGCCAGCCATTCCCCGCCTGGACGGACAAGATGCGCTGTGGAGCTCAGGAAATCCGCCGTCGCGGCATACGCCCTCGAAATGGCCTGGTCGAATTGAGCGGCTGGCAACGACTCCACGCGCGCACGGATAACCTGCACATTCGGCAGAGCGAGCGCTCGGATGGCCGTTTCGGCAAAACGCGTCATTTTCAGGTTCGAATCGATCAAGGTGACATCCAGTGTCGGCTCAGCAATGGCCAGAATGATACCGGGAATGCCCGGCCCGCTCCCAACATCAACCAGTTTTCCCGGCGTCCGAACCCAGGGGCGAGCGGCCAGGGAGTCCAGTACATGACGCACGACCATCTCCGATGGTTCGCGCACGGCCGTCAGATTGTAGGCCTGATTCCACTTGGCCAGAAGCGCCAGATATTGCCCCAACTGTTCCGCCTGTGGCATCGACAACGCCTGATTCAGTTGCCGGGCGCCTTCGACGATTGAATTAACCAACGCGCACGACGCATCTGCATCTGGCATTGGGCGCGCACTCAAGCCGAGGCCGCCAGAAGACTGCGGCGCTTCAGATGGACAAGCAACAATGACACGGCCGCAGGGGTGATGCCGGGTATCCGACCTGCCTGACCGAGGGTTGCCGGACGCAGCGCCGCAAGCTTGCTCCGCACTTCATGCGACAAGCCGGAAATCTGGTCGTAATCGATATCCGCCGGCAGCGCCAGGGTTTCCTGTTTCACGGATCGGGAGACTTCATCGCGCTGCCGATCCACATAGCCCGCGTATTTGGCTTCGATCTCGATCTGCTCGGTAACAAAATGTGGCAGGTCTTCTGATGGTGTGAAACTGGGCACCTGCGACAACAGGGCATAGTCGATCTCGGGACGGCGCAACAGATCCAAGGCATTTACACCCTTGCTGATCGGGCTGGGCAACCCGGCCGCATCCGGATGTTCGGGGTGAATCCACAAATCGGACAGTCGGGTGCGCTCGCGCTCGATGGCCTCCATTTTCTCGTTATAGGCGCGCCAGCGCGTTTCGTCGACAAGGCCGAGGGCAAAACCGACCGGCGTCAGTCGCTGATCTGCATTGTCTTCCCGCAACATGAGCCGGTATTCCGCGCGGCTGGTGAACATGCGATAGGGTTCGAGGGTTCCCTGGGTGACCAGGTCATCGACCAGCACCCCCAGGTAGGCCTCGTCGCGGCGCAGGGTCAAGGGGTCTCGACCCAGCACGGACGCCGCCGCATTCGCTCCAGCCTGCAACCCCTGGGCACCGGCCTCCTCGTATCCTGTCGTACCATTGATCTGACCCGCAAAATACAGACCTTCGATCGCGCGGGTCTCCAAGGTCGGCTTCAATCCGCGCGGATCGAAGAAGTCATACTCGATCGCATAGCCGGGACGGGTAATGACCGCCCGCTCAAAGCCGCGAATAGAACGAACATAGGCCAGCTGAATGTCAAACGGCAGACTGGTGGAGATCCCGTTGGGGTAAATCTCATTGCTGGTCAAGCCTTCCGGCTCGACAAACACCTGGTGCGAGCTCTTGTCGGCAAATCGATGAATCTTGTCTTCAATCGAGGGGCAATATCGGGGACCGACGCCGTCGATTGCGCCGGTAAACAGGGGCGAACGATCGAGTCCGCCACGAATGATGTCGTGCGTGCGCTCATTGGTGTGCGTGATGTAGCAATTGATCTGCTGCGGATGCTCACTCGCCGAACCCAAAAACGAAAACACCGGAACCGGCGTGTCTCCGGGCTGCGCCTCCATCACCGACAGATCAATCGAACGGATATCGATCCGGGGCGGGGTGCCTGTTTTCAATCGACCGACACCCAGCGACAACTCGCGCAGGCGTTCGGCCAATCGGAGCGACGGCGCATCTCCGGCCCGCCCACCTTGGTAGCTCTGCATGCCAATGTGAATCTGACCGGCGAGGAATGTCCCCGCGGTCAGCACGACGGTATGCCCGTGAAACTCGATGCCGGCTTGAGTGCGCACCCCGGCAACACGCGCACCGTCAAACAGCAGGTCATCGATGGCTTGCTGGAACAGCATCAGGTTGGGCTGATTTTCCAGCATCTGACGAATGGCGGCCTTGTAGAGAATGCGATCCGCCTGCGCGCGCGTGGCGCGTACGGCGGGGCCTTTTCGGGCATTGAGCGTACGAAACTGTATACCGCCCCGATCCGCTGCCCGCGCCATTGCCCCCCCCAAGGCATCAATTTCGCGAACCAGATGTCCCTTACCGATCCCACCGATGGCCGGGTTGCAACTCATTTGCCCCAAAGTCTCAATATTATGAGTCACAAGCAGGGTATTGGCCCCCATGCGGGCCGCTGCCAACGCAGCCTCGGTGCCTGCATGGCCTCCGCCGACAACAATCACATCAAATATTTCGGGATAACGCACGGGCAAACTCCGGTAAACAACGGCGATTCTGTAGACATCGCCCAACCTGCACGCCTGCGCACAGATTTTTAAAGTCGTCGGATTTTACGCCGGAAGGGTAATTAAATCGAGTCCGCAAGCAAAACTTCGCATTTTTTCTTTGCAAAAACAGGATAGTAGGCCCGCTGATTCGTCTGATACAGAATGCACGCGTCCCATCAAACGATCTGACCGGCCCGGGAACACATTAATACGATCAATCCCATCCCGCTATTTATAAGGTTCCGCATTTCGTGCAAAATGCTCGGTCCCCTTCATAAGGATTTTACTGTTTACCAAAAAGCAGGATCGCACCGGGCCACCCGCCCCTGAATCCTGATACACCCCGCCACACCAGACTACATACTGCCCATATTAAAAAGGTAACAATGAACACACTGACCGAATCGCGATTTTTTTCCGCCATCATTGCTTTGGGTATCGCACTGATCACTACCCTGGCCATTACAGAAATCCAGACCAATCCCTTAATCGAAACAAAAAGCCTGCGTTTTTTCGCCACCGCAGCCGTGATTTTTATTGCACTGATGCTGGCAACACTACGCACACACAAGGTTGGAGCCATATCGGCGGAAGGCGCGGCCCTGCAGCCCCAGGACCCCCAACCCGTTCGCGAAACGGGCCATGTGAAATGGTTTAATGCCGAAAAAGGATTTGGATTTATCGTCCGCGAAAACGGCGAGGATCTTTTTGTTCATTTTCGCGCGGTTGGCGACGGATCAACCCTGCATCTCATTGAAGGTCAGCAGGTGGAATATCATATCGGCCAGGGGCGAAAGGGCCCCCAGGCCGAGCAGGTCGTCATCCTGGAATGACCGCATTGATGCAACCCGCTCAAATCAGGCTGCAGCAATCCGGGATGTGATCCCGGATGACCGAACAAAGCAAATCGATGGCTGCCGTACGCGTCGTGCGTAACCGGCTGGCAACGGCCACGTCCCGGAAAGGCACGGGCTCATCGAAGGGCACATAACGGATCAGGCCACCGGTAGAGTCGGGCTGCAACTGGGTGGAAGAGCAAGGCAGAACCGAAATCCCCGCGCCCGAAGCCACCATCATGCGCATCGTTTCCAGCGAACCACCCTCCAGTGTTTTTTGTAACCGGCCGGCGCTCGCCGACTGCCCACATTCGGGACAGACGCGAAGCACCTGATCCCGAAAACAATGCCCCTGGCCCAGCAGCAACAGATCCTGGTCAACCAACGTCGTCGAACTGATGGAGCGCACCCTGCTCAATGGATGCCCCTCCGGAACCGCCACCGTAAATGGCTCACGATATACCGGCGTGATTTGCAGATGCGGCGCGGCAAAGGGCAAGGACAACACCACCGCATCCAACTCGCCCTGCTGCAACTGATAGGTCAGATCGTGCGTGAACCCCTCAACGATCTCGATCGGCATCCGCGGCGCCAGACGATGCAGCTGCCCGATCAGCGAAGGCAAAAGATAGGGTCCCACGGTGTAGATGAATCCGATCCGCAGGGTGCCGCTGAGCGGATCCTTGGCGGCATCGGCCAGGGATTGGAGCTGCTCCACCTCCTGCAGAATGCGCACCGCCTGCTCGATGACCGCCTCTCCCCGTGGCGTAATCCGCAAATCCGTTCGGCTGGCCCGCTCGAAGATTTGTACGCCAAGCGCATCTTCAAACCGCTTCACACCGACACTCAGGGTCGGCTGACTCACAAAACAGGAGGCCGCAGCCCGCCCAAAATGCCGCTCGCGCGCAACGGCCACCACATAACGAAGCTCGGTCAAGGTCATTCAGGTTTCTCGATAACAGGCCAATGTGTCACTCATCGACGATGGGCAAGTGCAATACGCCAGGCCTTAACGGCAAAGAGCCACTACAAATACAAGCATATATTCAATAGGTTGACGATAATCCAGCACTCCGGGGCACGAGCGCCGTTCTCGCGAAGATCGAAGGCCAAAAGAGTCGGCACAACAACTAAAGTGTTGCAAAGCACGAAAGGGCCATGAACAATTATCGCTTAAGGCCCAAACTTGAGCTATCTTCCATGTGCGACAACGTACACCAAGGAGTATCACTGTGAGTGACAAAATCGTCTATATCAATGACGGCAACTTCGAGCAAGAAGTCCTGCAAAGCGATCTGCCCGTGCTGGTTGATTACTGGGCGGAATGGTGTGGCCCCTGCCGCATGATTGCCCCGATCCTGGATGAAGTGGCAGAACAGTATGCGGGCAAGGTCAAAGTGACCAAGCTCAATATTGACGAAAACCCGGAAACCCCACGCAAACACGCCATTCGTGGCATCCCGACCCTGATGCTGTTCAAAAGCGGCAAGGTGGAAGGGACCAAGGTCGGCGCGGTGTCCAAATCCCAACTCACCGCATTTATCGACGGCGCTCTGTAATCCGCCTTATTCGGCCCTGCCTGTTGGCAGCGTGCCGAAACTGTGCAACAATTCGAAAATTCTAACGGTTAGCGATTCCCACTATCGCTTCAATCAGGCGTTCCGCCATCCATGACCCCCCGCCCACCCCTGAGTCCAGCGACTCTTTCTCCAGCAGAATAAAACTCATCCGATGAATCTTACCGAACTCAAAAATACGCCCGTTGCCGATCTGGTTGCGATGGCAGAGACCATGGGCATAGAAAATGTTGCCCGTACCCGCAAGCAAGATGTGATCTTTGCATTACTCAAGGCGCACGCCAAAACGGGTGAGTCCATTTTTGGGGATGGCGTCCTCGAAATCTTGCCCGATGGTTTCGGTTTTCTGCGCGGAGCTGATGGGTCCTACCTGGCCGGCCCGGCGGACGTGTATGTGTCCCCCTCGCAGATCCGGCGATTCAATCTGCAGACCGGCGACACCATTGCGGGTACGGTGCGGTCACCCAAGGATGGCGAACGCTATTTCGCGCTACTCAAGATCGATACCATCAACTTTGAACAGCCCAACATGGCCAAAGGGAAGGTACTGTTTGAAAACCTCACCCCCTTGCACGCCAGCCGGCGGATGCGGATGGAGCGCGGTAATGGCTCAACCGAGGATCTGACGGCACGAATCATCGACATCGTCTCTCCGATTGGCAAAGGGCAGCGTGGACTGATCGTATCCCCGCCCAAAGCGGGCAAGACCATGATGCTGCAGAATATTGCCCAAAGCATCTCAGCCAATCACCCCGAATGCGATCTCATCGTCCTCTTGATTGATGAGCGCCCGGAAGAAGTCACCGAAATGCAGCGCACGGTGCGCGGAGAAGTCGTGGCATCCACCTTCGACGAACCGGCCTCGCGGCATGTTCAGGTGGCGGAAATGGTCATCGAAAAGGCTAAGCGTCTCGTGGAACACAAGCGGGACGTCATCATTCTGCTCGACTCCATCACGCGACTCGCCCGTGCCTACAACACCGTGATCCCGTCCTCCGGCAAGGTACTGACCGGCGGCGTGGACGCCAATGCCCTGCATCGGCCCAAACGGTTTTTCGGCGCGGCGCGTAATATCGAGGAAGGCGGCAGCTTAACCATTCTTGCCACCGCCCTGATCGACACCGGATCCAAAATGGACGAAGTGATCTACGAGGAGTTCAAGGGTACCGGCAACATGGAGTTGCACCTGGATCGCCGCATTGCCGAAAAACGGGTCTACCCGGCCATCAATATCAACCGTTCGGGCACACGCCGAGAGGAACTGCTGACGGACGCCGAGGAACTCCAGAAAATGTGGATTCTCCGCAAGTTCCTGCATCCGATGAGCGAACTCGAGGCCATGGAATTCCTGCTCGACAAACTGCAGAAAACCAAGACCAACAACGAGTTTTACGACTCGATGCGTCGCGGCTAACCGACAGACGACTCATCGTCGTCATTTCGGACAAGAAAAAAACGAGCCACATGGGCTCGTTTTTTTGGGTTACCCGATTAGAATCCGGTCAACTCTTCGCAGCGTGTTCACGGGCAATGGCCCGCCAACCGATATCATCGCGATGGAATGCGCCGGCGAAGTGCACGGCGGCAACACCCCGGTAGGCAGCCTGCTGCGCCGCCCGGACGGAATCACCCAACGCCGTCACACACAGCACGCGCCCGCCCGAAGTCACAATCTGATCGCCACGTTCACTCGTGCCGGCATGAAACACCTTCACGCCCTCGGGAACTGTCGAGAGTCCCTCGATCACATCCCCGGTACGTATTTCCGCCGGGTAACCATAGGCCGCCATCACGACACCGACGGCCGTTTGTAACGTCCAGCGCCCAGTGACCTCGTCCAGTCGCCCCTGGACCCCCGCTTCCAGCAGGTCGACCAGATCCGACTCCAACCGCATCATGATCGGTTGCGTTTCCGGATCGCCAAATCGGCAATTGAATTCCAGCACCTTGGGGACGCCAGCCGCATCGATCATCAGGCCCGCATACAAAAAGCCGGTATAGGGCACACCTTCCAGCGCCATCCCCTGTACCGTCGGTTCAATCACGGTGCGCATCACACACTCCGCGATCTCGGGTGTGACCACGGGAGCAGGCGAATAGGCACCCATCCCACCGGTGTTGGGGCCGGTATCCCCGCGATCCCGTGCCTTGTGATCCTGGCTCGTCGCCATGGGCAGAACATTGCCGCCATCCACCATCACGATGAAGCTCGCTTCCTCGCCTTCAAGAAAGTCCTCCACGACGACGCGAGAACCGGCCGCGCCGAATTGACCGCCGAAAATATCCTTGATCGCGGCCAGAGC